>CAMCMG010000001.1:0-233131 GCA_945875895.1 Sphingobacterium thalpophilum
CCATTGACCAATATTCCTTACTGCTGCCTCCCGTAGGAGTCTGGTCCGTGTCTCAGTACCAGTGTGGGGGGTCATCCTCTCAGATCCCCTAGACATCGTCGCCTTGGTGAGCCGTTACCTCACCAACTAGCTAATGTCACGCATGCTCATCTTAATCCCATAAATGTTTGATTATAATATGATGCCATATCATAATGTTATGCGGTATTAATCTCTCTTTCGAGAGGCTATCCCCCTGATTAAGGTAGATTGCATACGCGTTACGCACCCGTGCGCCGGTCTCAAATGGAGCAAGCTCCATTCTACCCCTCGACTTGCATGTATTAGGCCTGCCGCTAGCGTTCATCCTGAGCCAGGATCAAACTCTCCATTGTATGAGTATTGATTTCTGACTCTATTTTATTATAAATAGAATCTGTTGTTTTTCTATTTGTTGAATTGACTTAAAAAGAAACGAGTTCTTTGACTCGTTACGCTACATGATATCTCTTAAAGAACATTGCGCCTCTCCTCACGGTTTGGCTGTATCTATTTGACCGAATGGTCGTCTAGTTTCGAATTTGTTTACGGTTTAACATCGCGTTATTCCGTTTTCCGCTGGTTGGTTTTTAAACCTCTCCGTTTTTGCGGACTGCAAAGGTAGGGACTGCTTTCGGTAATTGCAAGTAAAAAATAAAAAATATTTTCTGACTCTACTTTACATTCTTAAGACTGAGATCGAGCCTCTTTCTTAAGGGGCCACAAATATACGACGAGTTTTTATACTGCACAATAGCTGTCTCTCAATAAACATTCAATGCGCTGGAAATCAATCGGAAAAAAATAAAACAAGATTACAGAGATCGTAAAAGAGTGTTAATTTGGGTATTTTTAGAGGGGATAGGCCTAGCTTTACCCACATTTAATTGAAATTTAACTGAATTACCCTATCTTTGCAGGATGTTTATGAATAAACAAATAGTTTTTTTTAGTCTATTAATTGTTGCGCTTGGTGTGCAAGGGTGTAAAAGTAAGTTCGAAAAGCTTAAGGCTAGTACTAATATTGCACAAAAATATCAAGAGGGTGTAAAGCTTTTTAATAAGAAGAGTTACACCAAGGCTCTTAGTTTATTTGATGATTTAGTGGGACGCTACCGCGGGCAAGCGGAAGCGGAAGATTTGTACTATTATTATTCGTATACTCATTATCATTTGAGAGATTACATTACGGCTAGGTATCACTTTAAAATTTTTGCCGATACGTATCCTAGTAGCGCCAAAGCGGAGGAAAGTAGATATATGGCGGCTTACTGCTTTTATTTAGAATCTCCTACACATTCGTTAGATCAAGCAAATACTATTAAAGCTATTGAAGCGCTGCAATTGTTTATCAATTTATACCCAAGAAGCGATCGCAGCCAAGAGGCAGCAAAGCTTATTCAGGATTTGAGAGATAAATTGGAGATTAAATCATTTGAGAATGCTAAAATGTATTTAGAGATTGGGGATTATAAATCTGCGGTTATTGCATTTAAAAACTCAATGAGAGATTATCCAGACACAAAGTTTGCCGAAGAGATGGAATATTTGACTATTCAAGCACAGTACATGTATGCTAAAAATAGTTTTGAAAATAAACAAGAAGAACGTTTTAACGAGGCTATACAATTATACGCAGAGTTTATTGAAAGCTACCCAGGAAGTAAGTTTGCTAAAGATGCTGAGCAATTTAAAATGGATTCTGAAAAGGGTATTGAAAATGCGAAGAAATTAATGGCACTAGAAACAGCCACTGCGAAATAAATTAATAGAAGACAATAAAAACCATATACAACATGACAACTAAACCGTCTATCCCAACATCTACTGTAACTCGTGATTTACGCGAATTAGACAAAGAAACTGGCAATATTTACGAATCAATTGTAATTATTAGCAAGAGAGCAAACCAAATTTCAAACAATGTGAAAGAGGAATTACATGCTAAACTTGCTGAGTTTGCATCTTCTAACGATAATTTGGAAGAAGTATTCGAAAATCGTGAGCAAATTGAAATTTCTAAGCACTACGAACGTATGCCTAAGCCTAGTTTAGTTGCTATTGACGAATTTGTTAACGGTAAAGTATACCACCGTAAGCCTACTACTGAGCAATAATATAGCCGCTTAATATTTAAGCCCAATGCTTACCAGCAAGAAAATAATTTTAGGCGTTTGCGGCAGCATTGCTAGTTACAAGGCTGCTCATTTAGTGCGCTTATTACTTAAGGCTGGTGCAGAGGTGCAGGTGGTAATGACCAAAGATGCCCTATCTTTTATTACCCCACTTACACTTGCTACCCTATCTAAAAAACCTGTATTGATTGATTATTTCATCCCCGAAACAGGCGAATGGAACAATCACGTGGAGTTGGGCCTTTGGGCCGATATTTTACTAATTGCACCGGCTAGTGCCAATACCTTAGGCAAAATGGCTACAGGCATTTGCGATAATCTATTGTTAGCCACGTATCTTTCTGCTAAATGTCCGGTGTATTTTGCCCCAGCTATGGATTTAGATATGTGGAAGCACCCTTCCACTACACAAAATGTTAAGCAATTACAGTCATACGGCAATATCCTCATTCAGCCAAATGCAGGCGAATTGGCTAGTGGCCTAATTGGTGAAGGCCGAATGGCCGAGCCTGAAGAAATCATTGAACTTCTACAGCAAGAATTAAAAAAAAAACTTCCACTAGTAGGTAAAAAGGCCTTGGTAACGGCAGGGCCAACTTACGAGGCTATCGATCCGGTGCGTTTTATCGGAAATCATTCGTCGGGGAAAATGGGCTTTGCTATTGCAGAAGAACTTTACCGATTGGGCGCTGATGTTACGCTAATTAGCGGGCCTACAGCTCTTACTCTCTCTTCCAAGACGATTAAACGCATAGATGTGGTGTCGGCCGAAGACGTATTAAAAGCCACCTTAGCAGAATTTAGCGAAGCGGATATTACCGTAATGAGTGCGGCAGTGGCCGACTATAAACCCGAGCATGTTGCAGATCAAAAAATTAAAAAGAAAGAACAAGAGTTTTCTTTAAACCTGATTAAAACCACCGATATACTAGCAGAACTTGGCAACAAAAAACGTTCGGACCAAGTATTGGTAGGTTTTGCGCTAGAAACAGAAAACGAGTTGGCAAACGCCGGCGATAAGCTGAAAAGAAAAAACTTAGACCTTATTGTGCTAAATTCTTTAAATGACAAGGGAGCGGGCTTTAAAAGCAATTTAAATAAAATTACTATCCTTGATAAACAATTAATCGCCGAAACATTTGTTCTTAAACCAAAGAACGAAGTGGCACAAGATATTTGCCGGAAAATACTAGCTTTAATACCTCATGAAAAGGCTTAAATGGATTATTTTAGGTTTGTGCATCATCCAGCAGGTACATGCTCAAGATTTAAATGCTCGTGTGCAAATTCTTTCACCAAAAATACAAAGTGCCAATAAACGAGTTTTAGAAGTTTTACAAACCACTATTAGCGATTTTTTAAATAGTCGGAAGTGGAGTGCAGACGGGTTTAAGCCTCAAGAACGCATAGATTGCACCTGGATTATTACCATTACCGACTGGGACGGCTCATCGCCAAACTTTAAAGCCGAAGCACAATTACTAGCTAGCAGACCGGTATATAATACAGCCTATAATAGTACCCTTATAAATATTACCGACAAAGAGTTTGATTTTTATTATGCCGAGGGTCAGGCAGTAGAATTTACGGAACAGAACTATTCTGGGAATCTAAGTTCTTTATTAGCCTTTTATGCCAATGTAGTGGTGGGTTTAGATTACGATTCGTTTAGCAAATTAGGCGGAACTCCCTATTTTATCAAGGCTCAAAACATTGTTAGCAATGCCCAAAATGCGTCCTATAAAGGCTGGAAAGGCTTTGAAAATTTGCGCAACAGGTATTGGTTAATCGAAAATTTAAACAACAAAAGCTTTTTACCTATTAGAGAAGGCTCTTATACCTATCACCGTTTAGGTCTCGATGAATTGGCTGAAAACCCAAGCACGGGCAGAAATGCCGTGTTAAATCTGTTGCCCAAATTGCAAGAAGCAGATCGGTTGAAACAAGGCGCCATGCTTACCCAACTATTTTTTACGGCTAAAGCCGATGAATTGGTAAACACGCTGCTAGGCGCCACTAATAGCGATAAGGTGAAAGCCTATCAGCTACTTATTCAACTAGACCCTGCCAATGCATCTAAATACGAAGCCTTAAAAAAATAAGCCTATTGCTACGTATTCGACTAAAACGAATGCAACAATTTGCCTATTTTAGCACAAACATTTAATTTCCATGCTCCAACGGCTTGCCATACGCAATTACGCTCTAATAGATTTGCTTGACATCGATTTCTCCAAAGAATTAAACATTCTGACGGGAGAAACCGGGGCTGGCAAGTCGATTATACTGGGTGCACTCTCTTTGCTCTTAGGGCAACGGGCAGAAAGTAAGTATTTCTTTAATCAGGAGAAAAAATGTGTCATTGAAGGAGCTTTCAAAATTGATGGGTATCACCTAAAGCAATTTTTTGAAGAGGAAGAGTTAGATTACGAAGCTGAAACAGTGCTTCGTAGAGAAATATCTTTAGATGGCAAAACACGAGCGTTTATAAACGATACGCCAGTAACGGTGGCTATTTTAAAACAGATAGGCGAACAATTAATCGATATTCATTCGCAACACGCCACCTTGGCTATAAATACTGAGGGCTTTCAGTTACTGGTTTTGGATACGCTCTGCAAACACGCTTCCTTATTAGGTGAATATCAGCAGGCCTTTGCACTGCACAAACAATTGGCTAAAAAACTGAAAGAGTTTGAATTGGCTTTTTTGGAGGCGAAATCGGCACAAGACTATATTCACTATCAATTTGAAGAACTAGAAAAAGCAAGCTTGCAACTCAACGAGCAAGAGGAACTGGAGCAAGAGTTAAAAGGCCTTACTCATGCCGAAGAAATTAAACGGAACTTATCGGCAGCACTCTTTTTACTAAGCAATGGGGAGCAAACGAGCCTTGCTCAATTAAAAGAAGCATTGCAATTGAGCCAAGCTATAGAAAAGTATGCAACAAGTATCCATCCGCTTATAGAGCGTTTACAAAGCAGCTTTATTGAACTTAAAGATATTGCTACCGAACTTGAAAGCATAGCCCAGGGCACCTCCATCAATGAAGCTCGTACACTCCTCATCAACGAACGTTTAGATATAGTATACACCTTACAAAAGAAACACCGGGTAAATAGTGTAGCTAATTTAATCGTTCTTAGAGATCAGTTTTCAACCCAATTGCAACACCTTCTTTCAGGAGAAGAAGAAATTGAACGTTTACAGCAAGAGGAAAGTCAGTTAAAGACTAATTTAATAAACCTGGCCCAGCAACTCAGCACAAACAGAAAAAAGGCAATTCCTGCCTTAGAGAAAGAGGTGCAAACGGCCTTGGCCAGCGTAGGGATGCCCCATGCACAGTTGTGCATACAGCAAGAAACAGATATTAATCTATTAACTAACACGGGTGCCGACCGCATTCAGTTTTTATTTACAGCCAATAAAGGCCAGGCGCCCATGCCCATGAATAAAGTGGCTTCGGGTGGGGAGTTATCCAGATTGATGCTCTGCATTAAATCATTAATAGCCAAAGAAACCGCCCTGCCAACCATTATTTTTGATGAGATTGATACCGGAATTTCGGGTGAAATAGCCTTAAAAGTAGGCGCTATTATGGAACAAATGGCCCAAAGCATGCAAGTAATTACCATTACGCACTTGCCTCAAATTGCCAGCAAAAAAGGGAAACACTTCAGGGTTTTTAAAAACGAAATGGGCCAGCAAACAACTACAGGCATTGAGGCCTTAGATAGTAATGAACGCATACACGAAATAGCCAAAATGCTCAGCGGAGAACAGCCAAGTGCCTCGGCCATGGAGCATGCAAAAGAGCTCTTAAGCAATTAATTCGCATAGGCTACGTTATTTTTAAGATTTTTTAACACCTTTGAACTTTAAACAAAACTAAAAAGAGATGGCTCATAACTTACTGAAAGGGAAAAAAGGAATTATTTTCGGTGCATTAGATGAAAATTCTATTGCCTGGAAAACCGCTAAAGCATGTTATGCCGAAGGCGCTGAAATTGTATTAACTAACGCCCCTATTGCTTTGCGCATGGGCGAAATAAATAAATTGGCTGAAGAGTGTAATGCTCCAGTAATTCCTGCGGATGTAACCTCGAGCGAAGATATTGAGAACTTATTTACAAAAAGCATGGAACATTTTGGTGGTGGTGTAGATTTCATTTTACATTCTATCGGCATGAGTATTAACATGCGTAAAGGCATTGCCTATACCGAAAATAACTACGATTTTACGCATAAAGGAATGGATATTTCGGCCTTAAGTTTACACCGTGTATTGGCAACTGCCATGAAAATGGATGCCATTAACGAGTGGGGATCTGTAGTGGCCTTAAGTTATATTGCGGCACAACGTACGTTCCCAGATTACAACGATATGGCCGATAACAAGGCTTTATTAGAAAGTATTGCCCGTAACTTCGGTTACCAATACGGTACTAAAAAGAAAGTCCGTGTCAACACCATTTCGCAATCGCCAACCCGTACCACAGCTGGTTCGGGCGTAAAAGGTTTCGATGGTTTTATTAGCTATGCAGAAAAAATGAGCCCACTAGGCAACGCCACTGCCGAAGAATGCGCAAACTATACCGTTACCTTATTCTCTGATTTAACCAAAATGGTGACCATGCAGAATTTGTTCCACGATGGCGGGTTCTCCTTTACCGGAGTAAGCCAAGCCGTAATTGAGCAAATGGAAAAATAATTAATTTACAGTGCATAAAAAAAGCCCTCCAGAAATTCGAGAGGGCTTTTTCATGAAACATACTTTTTTATTCTTTACACTTTTCAGCAAACTCATGGAAAGTATCGTGTGCTTTCGTAATTAGTTTTTTCAACTCGGCATCCGACTTTTTCGCTTTTACTGCTTGAGCTACCATACTACAATCTTTAACCAACTTTTTCAAGATAGGCTTGGCTAAAACGGAATTAAAACCTGGCGGAACTGTCGATTTTTGCCATTTTTGAGCTACAAGGACTAATTTTTGTGCATTAGCCCTAGTAGGATTTAAATTGTTTTTTTCAGCCGGATGAAAGGTTGGGCTCATAACCGCATGGAAATCTTGCATGGCTTTCCACTCTGCCTTTTGCGCATAACCAAAACTTGCCGCCAACAAACAAAAGGCTATTAGAATTACTTTTTTCATAAGATTAATTAATATGATAAAAATACTAAACGCTTAACTTTCGTTTTTGGTTTCTTTTTTCTTTTTATTCTTTGGCTTATCTAAAATTTTAAGCTCCTTTGTTTCGGTATCAACATCTAATTCTAACGTATCACCTTCGTGCAAATCACCTTTTAAAATCTCTTCCGCAATGGGGTCTTCCAAATATTTTTGGATGGCTCTTTTTAACGGACGGGCTCCAAAGTTCGCATCAAAGCCTTTCTCGGCAATAAACTCTTTGGCCGCAGCTGTCAACTTAATTTGATACCCCAAATCGCTAATTCTACTGAATAATGATTTCAATTCGATGTCGATAATTTTGAAAATCTCTTCTTTACCAAGTGAATTAAATACCACCACATCGTCAATACGGTTTAAAAATTCGGGTGCAAACGCTTTTTTAAGCGCACTCTCAATAACACTTCTAGAATGCGTATCGGCCTGATCGGTTTTGGCAGTGGTTGAAAAACCAACACCTTGACCAAAATCTTTTAACTGGCGTGCCCCAATATTAGAAGTCATTATTATTACTGTGTTTCTAAAATCAACTTTTCGGCCTAGGCTATCGGTTAACTGACCTTCGTCTAATACCTGTAGTAACAGGTTAAAAACATCAGGATGTGCTTTTTCAATTTCATCGAGCAAAATTACGGCATATGGTTTTCTGCGAATTTTTTCGGTTAATTGGCCGCCTTCTTCGTAACCCACATATCCGGGAGGCGCTCCAACCAATCGTGAAACAGCGAATTTTTCCATGTATTCGCTCATGTCAATTTGAATCAAAGCATCTTCAGTGTCGAACATAAAACGAGCCAATTCTTTAGCCAGCTCGGTTTTACCTACACCTGTTGGGCCTAAAAAGATGAAGGAGCCAATCGGTTTCTTAGGATCTTTTAAGCCGGCACGTGTACGTTGAATGGCTTTGGTTAACTTCTTAACCGCATCTTCTTGGCCAATTACTCGTTTATTAATGGATTCAAACATACCCAATAATTTTTGGCTATCGGTTTGGCCAACACGTTGCACCGGAATACCCGTCATCATGGATACCACTTGTGCCACATCATCTTCGGTAACTTCAAAGCGTTTGGTTTTGGTTTCAGCTTCCCATGCTACTTTAGCTCGGTCTAGCTCTTCCAATAAATGTTTTTCGGTATCACGCAATTTAGCGGCTTCCTCATATTTTTGGCTGCGGACTACTTTGTTTTTTTCTACCTTAATTTCCTCTATTTTATCTTCAATATCGATGATATTTTGAGGTACGTGAATATTGATTAAGTGTACTCGTGATCCCACTTCGTCTAAAGCATCAATGGCTTTATCGGGTAAGAAACGGTCGCTGATATACCGAGCTGTTAAATTTACACAAGCCGAAATTGCTTCTGGGGTATACACTACGCCGTGGTGTTCTTCGTATTTTTCTTTAATTCTAGTTAATATTTCGAGTGTTTCTGCTGGAGTAGCTGGTTCTACCATTACTTTTTGGAAACGGCGATCCAAGGCTCCATCTTTTTCAATAAATTGACGATACTCATCTAGCGTAGTGGCACCGATGCATTGAATTTCGCCACGAGCTAAAGCGGGCTTAAACATGTTAGATGCATCTAAGGAACCCGAAGCTCCGCCAGCACCTACAATGGTGTGAATTTCATCAATAAACAAAATTACATCGGGCGATTTCTCCAATTCGTTCATTACGGCTTTCATGCGCTCCTCAAATTGGCCACGGTATTTGGTACCGGCAACCAGCGAAGCTAAATCGAGCGTAACTACTCGTTTGTTAAACAGTACACGAGAAACTTTACGTTGTATAATACGTAAGGCCAAGCCTTCGGCAATAGCCGATTTACCCACTCCAGGCTCTCCAATTAAAATAGGGTTGTTCTTTTTACGGCGTGATAAAATTTGCGATACCCGCTCAATTTCTTTATCTCTACCAACAATAGGGTCTAGTTTTCCTTCTTCGGCAGATTTAGTTAAATCTTTACCAAAATTATCTAATACCGGTGTTTTTGATTTAATATCTGAAACTTTTTTAGGTTGCGTAAAGCTTTCTTCTTCCGGAAATTCTTCATCGCCACCCGCAGTAGAGCCTGGAGCTTCGTCTTTAAATTCTTCTTTATGTTGTTCTACTTCGGCTTTTACCACCTCATAGTTTATCTCATACTGCAATAAAATTTGCGAAGCCACATTGTCTTCATCTCTCAAAATAGATAGCAATAAATGTTCGGTACCTATAATTTCGCTCTTAAATATTTTTGCCTCTAAATAAGTGATTTTGAGTACTTTTTCAGCTTGCTTGGTTAAGGGGATATTGCCTAGGTTTAGGCTAGTGGTAGAAGTACCTTTCACGGCATCTTCAACCGAATGACGTACACGTGCGGTATCAACACCCAAGGTTTTTAGAATTTTAATGGCCATACCATCGCCTTCTCTAATAAGCCCAAGGAGCAAATGTTCGGTACCAATATAGTCATGGCCCAAGCGGAGAGCTTCCTCTCTACTAAATGCAATTACATCTTTTACCCGTGGTGAAAATTTAGCTTCCATCTTGTTCCCCTTTCTATGTTGGTGTTTAAAGTTCTAAGCTATGTAAATTATTCACTCAATACAATAGCCTATTGTCAAACTTATATCAACAATTGGGCCATTTAAATACTTAACGGAAATTATGTCAGTATGATATGGCACGTCTAACTACCCTCTAAGAATTATGGTGATACTATTTTAAAATTTTCTTGGCCACCTTACCAGTTCCATCGGTTTTGGTGGTTTTAGTTAAGCCTAAAATACGGGTAACAATATCGTATACTTCTATATTTTTAAATGCAGGTACCTGCAGCCCTTGCTTAAAGGCTGGCCCCCAAGCATAAAAAGTGGCGTTCATATCGGGCACTGCCGCCGAATCAAAACCATGAAAACCAGGATTTACTTTCCAATCGGAAAAAACTTTAGGCCATTTTGCCAATAAAATCAGATCGCCAATACGATTAAATCGATCATCTTTTGGGCCATAATGCAATCTCTTCGGCACATCTTTTTTCAAATAAACTTCATAATCTACAGCATCTGCTTTCAATTTGGCATATAGCGGCAAAATATCTGAGGCCTCATTGGCATAAAGCTGTATCATACTACCAGAAGTGCTAATTTTAAACTTCTGCTTATCAATACTAACCGGCGTTTTGATAGGATTTTTTTGGTCTACCTGGGTCATCCCGTGATCGGAAACAAAAATAAAATTAACGGGTAAACCAGTCGCATTCACCATTGAAACCAATTGCCCAATAGATGCATCTACCCATTGTACAGCTGCTTTTGTCTCGGAAGCTTCTGGGCCATTTGCATGCCCAGCACCATCAACTTCGGGTAGGTAAAAGGTAATGAGGTGAGGCCGTTTCTCGTTGGGTAAGCTAAGCCATTTTTTTACTTCAGCAATTCTGCTTTCTATCGATACATTTTTATATTCTTCGCTATTAAAATAATAAAAATAGGTGGGAAAAGTTTCTTGAATTGGGGCTTCAGACCCTACCCAATAAAAACTAGCCGAGAGCATTTTTTGCTTTTCTGCCAATACCCAAAGTGGGGTTCCGCCATACCAAGAACCATTTTTAACCTTATCTTTTTGGCTCATGCTGTAGGTTTCATTACGGGCGCTATCGTAAAAAGAATTGGCCACCAAACCCGTATGCGCTGGATATAATCCCGTGGCAATGGTATAATGATTGGGGAAAGTTACAGACGGGAAGGAGGGAATGAGTGCATCGGCTGTTACACCTTGCTGGGCATACTGCAGGAGATTTTTAGCCCCGTATTTTTGGGCATAATCGTAGCGAAAGCCATCAGCAGAAATTAAAATTACATAGGGTTTTTGTTGTTGCTCGGGCGCATTTACTCTTCCGGCAATTACTTGTTGTGTGGTATCTGCCTGTTGCGCAGTAGCCAAAAGACTAATTCCTGCTAGTAATAGGCTTAAAAGAAACTTTTTCAACATATTTTTCATACTCCAAATATCTACATTATATCTCAGTTTTTGTTGAGCTGAGCTAATAGGTAAACTAAAGATAACAGTGTTAGCAAAGTGCCTTATGTTAACAATTAAATAATTGGTTTTTAACAAAAGGAAGGAAAACAATCACTTAATTTTATAGACCCCTAAAAAGGTCGGCAAATTTTAAACCAAAATTTATGACCTGGAAAAAATTCAATGGCGATGAAATTAAGCTACCCATCATCGAAGAAGTAGAAAATGCCATTATTCGTGAAACTAGTTTAGGCAATACCCTTAAAGTATGCATCGGCACCGATTCGCAAGTAAAAGGCGACCACACCGATTTTGCTACCGTAATTGTGCTCGTTCGCGAACAAAAAGGCGGCTTTATGTACATTCACCAAGAACGCAGTACCCTGAAAATGGGCATTAAAGAACGTATGTTATCGGAGGTGCAAAAATCTATTGAAATTGCCTATGCGCTTTGCGATTTATTGGATTTGTATGATGTAGATTTAGAAGTACATGCCGATATCAATACCAATCCGCAGTTTAAATCGAACCAAGCCTTACACGAAGCAATGGGTTATATTTTGGGGATGGGTTTTGTATTTAAAGCCAAACCAGAGGCCTTTGCCAGTTCGGGCTGCGCCAATAAAATGGTGCAATAAATTGACCGACAAATTACAAGGAAGCGGCTACACCATGAGCCCTAAAGCGTAGCTTTGCCGCTATGAAAACCTATCAGTTACGTTACGAACAAAAATTACCCATTAGCCTTACACAGGCTTGGGACTTTTTCTCTTCGCCAGCAAACTTGGCAAAAATTACGCCCGATCATATGGGCTTCATCATTACATCTGATTTTAAAGAAGGGCAAAAAATGTACTCGGGTATGATTATTACTTATAAAGTATCTCCACTATTAGGAATCAAACTCAATTGGATGACTGAAATTACCCACGTAAAAGAAGGCGACTATTTTGTAGATGAACAACGCTTCGGACCCTACGCCCTTTGGCATCACCAACACCATTTTCAAGAAATTCCGGGCGGCGTGCTCATGACCGATATTATTAACTATGCCATTCCGATGGGTATTTTTGGACGTATGGCCAATAGCATATTAGTAGCCAAAGAAATACAAGGTATTTTTGATTATCGAGAGAAAAAAGTAGAAGAATTATTTGGGAAATATAGCGGCTAAACTAGTAAACCGGCTTGGTACTTACTGCCTTGCACTACCCCTCTACTTTGCAGGCCTTTGTCAATATAATCCTGAATTTCTGTTTTTTTAAGGCCCCAATTGGGCGCAATAAGCAAATCGTAGTCAGACAAGCCAAATAAACGCTGCAGTACCATATCGGGACGTAAAAGCGGGATGAATTCCGCTAAAAATTCGGTGTATTCTTCTAAACTAAACAGCTTAAAAGGCGCTCTCTTGTATTTTACCCCCAATACCGAACCCTCTACAATATGCAAGTGGTGCAATTTGGCAAATTTCACTTGTGGAAAGCGATTCAATTCATGGGCATAGGCCAACATCATTTCTTTCGTTTCCCAAGGAAAACCGAAAATAGTATGCAAGCAAACATCCAATTTCGAATCTTTTACCAAGTCTAGACTTTGCTCCAAATCTTCATGTAGGCAACCCCTATTAATCTGAGCCAAGGTATCGTTATAAATAGATTCCATACCCATTTCCAAATCCACATCAAAACGATCGGTATAACTTTCTAAAAGCGCCACTTTTTCGGCATCTATACAATCGGGCCGGGTACCTACCGAGAGGCCTACAATATTTTCGGTATTGATACTCAAGCCCTCATCATACATGCTTTTAAGGTAATGCGTAGGTGCATAAGTATTGGTATTGGGCTGAAAATAAATAATGAATTTCTCCGCTTGATAATTCTTAATGGCCCGTTCCATACCCCGTTCAATTTGCTCTTTAATGCTGGGCAACCTTCTAGAAAGCTCGGGCGTAAACGAATCTACATTGCAATAGGTACAGCCACCAAAGCCCTTAGTCCCATCACGATTTGGGCAGGTAAAGCCACCATCGGCAATAATTTTAAATACACGTTGGCCCTGGTATTTATCTTTTAAATAACCACCATAATGAGTATATGGTTTGAAGCCGTAATCGAGTGGGGTTCCCAAAGAATTGTGTCTATGATTTTTGACAAAGATACATAAACAGCGACTAGCTTTTTAGTACATTTGTGTACCAATTATATCCTATGGAAAGCATTACTGCTTATCAACCAAAACACAAAATACGTTTCGTTACGGCTGCTTCATTGTTCGACGGCCACGACGCTACTATTAATATTATTCGCCGCATTCTACAATCGTCGGGAGCCGAAGTGATACACTTGGGCCACAACCGATCGGTAGATGAAGTGGTGAATTGTGCCATTCAAGAAGATGTGCAAGGAATTGCAATAACCTCCTACCAAGGGGGCCATATCGAGTACTTCAAATACATGCACGATTTATTGAAGGAAAAAGGGGCCGGACATATCAAAATTTTTGGTGGTGGTGGCGGTGTCATTCTACCACACGAAATTGCCGAGCTAAAAGCCTACGGCATTGCCAATATTTATTCGCCAGATGATGGCAGAAAAATGGGTTTGCAAGGCATGATTAACGATATGCTGCAACAATCCGATTTTGCTACCCGTACCAAAGCCGCCGATGAACTAAAAGGCATTCAAACAAAATATATACCGGCTATTGCAGCCGCCATTACCTTGGCCGAAAATGTACCAGCCGAAGCCGAAGGTCTACTCAAGGAATTAAAAAAACTCATCGGAACAAAAAAAGTTCCTGTACTGGGCATTACCGGAACTGGTGGTGCCGGAAAATCATCTTTAGTAGATGAATTGGTTAGACGTTTCTTAATTGAAACGGATAAAACCATGGCCATTATTTCCGTAGATCCATCGAAACGGAAAACAGGTGGAGCTTTGCTTGGCGACCGCATTCGGATGAATGCCATCAATAATTCCCGGATTTACATGCGTTCTTTGGCTACCCGCCAAGCGAATTTGGCTTTATCTAAATACGTACAAGAATCTATTGAAATTTGCAAAGCCGCTGATTATGATTTAATTATTGTAGAAACCTCTGGCATTGGCCAATCGGATACCGAAATTACCGAACATTGCGATGTTTCGCTATATGTAATGACCCCTGAGTTTGGTGCCGCTACACAGTTAGAAAAAATTGACATGCTCGATTTTGCCGATTTAGTAGCGATAAATAAATTTGATAAACGAGGCGCTCTAGATGCCCTTCGCGATGTACGCAAACAATACAAACGAAACCACAACCTATTCGAAGCGGCCGACGAAAGTTTGCCGATTTTTGGCACCATGGCATCGCAGTTTAACGACCCAGGCATGAATGCTTTGTTTGCTGCCTTAATGGCTAGTATACAAAGTAAAACGGGTATCAATTTAGAAGCAAATTTTGCACTCAGCAAACACAGTGGCGAAAAAAGTTACATCATTCCACCGGAACGCACCCGCTATTTGGCCGAAATTGCCGAAGCAAATGAAGACTATAAAACTTGGGTAGCCAAACAATGTGAACTAGCGCAACGCCTATTTCAACTAAAAGGCACAATCGATCTTTTAGGCGACAGCCATAAAGAAACACGCTCCGATTTAGAAAAAATATATACCCAAACAGAAGAAAAATTAGACGTAGCATGCAAGCGCTTGTTGCGTGAATGGCCCGATACGGTGAAAAGATACCGAGAAGATGAATTCGTATTCAAGGTACGTAACAAAGAAATTCGGCAGTCATTATTTACTACTTCGCTTTCGCAATTGCGCATTCCTAAAATTGCTTTACCAAAATATGAGGCTTGGGGCGACATTTTACGTTGGTTGCTTACCGAAAATGTTCCAGGAGAATTCCCATTTGCAGCTGGCGTATTTCCCCTAAAACGAGATAGCGAAGACCCTACCCGCATGTTTGCAGGCGAAGGTGGACCTGAACGCACCAATAAACGTTTTCATTATGTATCATTAGGTCAGCCGGCTATTCGTTTATCTACAGCATTTGATTCGGTAACGCTTTACGGAGAAGATCCGCATATTCGTCCGGATATTTATGGGAAAATAGGCAACGCCGGAGTAAGTATTGCTACCCTTGACGATGCTAAAAAATTATATTCCGGTTTCGATTTATGCCACCCGGCCACTTCGGTTTCGATGACCATTAACGGACCAGCACCCATGATGTTGGGCTTTTTTATGAACGTGGCCATTGACCAACAATGTGAGAAATACATTAAAGCCCATGGTTTAGAAAAAGAAGTTGAACAAAAAATTGAAGCCATTTATAAGAAAAAAGGGTTAAAAAGACCTTCTTATGCTGGCAAACTCCCCGAAGGGAATAATGGACTTGGCTTAATGCTATTAGGAGTTAGCGGCGATGAAGTATTGCCAAAAGCCGTGTACGAGAAAATTAAAGCCGAAGCCATTGCTTTGGTTAGAGGAACCGTACAAGCCGATATTTTAAAAGAAGACCAGGCGCAAAATACCTGCATTTTCTCTACCGAATTTGCCTTGCGCATGATGGGTGACATTCAACAGTATTTCATCCACAATCAAATACAAAATTTTTATTCGGTATCTATTTCAGGTTACCACATTGCCGAAGCCGGAGCTAATCCTATTTCGCAATTGGCTTTTACCTTAAGCAATGGCTTTACGTTTGTAGAGTATTATTTAAGTCGAGGAATGAAAATTGACGACTTTGCGCCCAATTTATCGTTCTTTTTCTCCAACGGAATCGATCCGGAATATGCAGTTATTGGCCGTGTTGCCCGACGCATTTGGGCAAAAGCCATTAAATACAAATACAAAGGAGCCGAGCGTTCGCAAAAATTGAAATACCATATTCAAACCTCGGGGCGTTCGCTGCATGCACAAGAAATTGATTTTAACGACATACGCACTACCCTCCAAGCCTTGTATGCTATTTATGATAATTGCAATTCCTTGCATACCAATGCCTATGATGAAGCCATTACCACACCTACCGAAGAATCGGTGCGTAGAGCCATGGCCATTCAGCTAATTATTAACCGGGAATTGGGCTTAGCTAAAAATGAAAACCCATTACAAGGAGCTTTTATTATAGAGGAATTAACCGATTTAGTTGAAGAGGCAGTACTCGAAGAATTTAAACGTATAAACGAACGTGGCGGTGTATTGGGTGCCATGGAAACCATGTACCAACGTGGTAAAATACAAGAAGAAAGCTTGTATTACGAAACGCTAAAACACAACGGCGAATTTCCTATTGTGGGTGTAAATATGTTTTTAAACAAAAACGGTTCTCCAACCGTTCTACCTGGCGAAGTTATTCGAGCTACCGAAGACGAAAAGCAATTCCAAATTGCTACGCTGAGTGCTTTCCAAGAACGAAATAAAGAAGTTGCCGATGCGGCCTTGCTGTCACTTCAACAAAAAGCCTTGGCTGGTGAGAATACTTTCGAAAGCTTAATAGAAGTTTGTAAAATTTGTTCTATTGGCCAAATATCCAATGCATTATATAGTGTTGGTGGCCAATACCGACGAAATATGTAAGCATAAAAAAGCCCCGAAATTCGGGGCTTTTTTGTTAAGCGTGTATCCAGCTAAATTTATAATCTAATCCAGGACTTTTCATCCGTTCGGCTACTCTCATTAACCGGTCGGGTAGTGCCATGACATAATCTCTGGCTTTTTCTCCAGCTTCGTTTAAATCACGCATGCTTTCAATTTGCCATTCTACTAGCAACTCTTTCATAATATCTACATAATCCGTAGCCGTATAAACTCCGGTACGTTGTGCTGCATCGGTAAAGTGACCAAAGGTTTGGCCTACTTGTAAACCAATTTCACGCAAAAAGTGCGCAGGCATTACAATTTTTTTCTTCATCATATCCTCAAAAGCCAACATCACTTGGTTCGCATCAACTTCAAAAGCTTTTTTAATTAAAGAGATGTATGCTTTAGCATGTCTAGCCTCGTCTGCAGCAATAACGCCACACATTTTAGCCATCAACTTATCGCCTGCCTGTTTAGCCAAACCGGCTACTCTGCGGTGCGAAACATTGGTGGCCAATTCTTGGAAAGAAGTGTATACGAAAGTGCGATACGGATCATTATAGGTTTGAATATCAAAACCATCGTGGATTAAATATTGAGTAGATATTTCCATAGCACGCATATCCACACGACCACTTAAGTATAAATACTTATTTAACAAATCGCCATGGCGATTTTCTTCAGCAGTCCAAGCTCTTAAGAACTTCATCCAACCGCCTTGTTCGTTTCTAGAAACATCATCCACCATCATCAACCACGATTCGTAAGTTGGTAAAGCTTCCTCAGTAATGGTATCGCCAATAAGCACCGCCAATACATCGTAAGGCAGTTCTTTGGCATTTTGTTGTAGTTCTTTTACTTCTGCAAAAAAAGTTTCTTTACTAGCGTCGGGCAAAAAATCGCTTGGTTGCCACAACTCTTCTACTGGCCTTAAATAGGTGGCCATTTCCCCCTCCATAAAGGGCTCTAAGTAAGTCATTACTTCTTTTCTCGATTCTACAGGAATTTCATTTTGCATAGTAACAAATATACGACACCTTAAGCGATATTGAGCTTAAAAAAGATAGAATAAAGATTAAAACCCCACTCTAATAACCAATTATCATTTAAAAACTCATTTTTTAGTTTACGAATATTCGCGTACTTTGAGGTAATGAAATACCCCTTACCCGAAGCTCTTTTAGATTCATTAAAGCGCATTGCTGCTCCAAAGGTTCCTGCTTTTATACAACTACACGAAAGCGAAGAAACGCTCACTAGCGTACGAATAAATCCGGCAAAGCCAAGTTCGGTATTTTTGGAAGAACAAGCCATTGCCTGGTCTACAGCAGGGAAATACCTCGGAGAACGCCCTTCCTTTACTGCCGACCCTTTGTTTCACGCAGGGGCCTATTATGTACAAGAGGCTTCGTCTATGTTTTTGGAGCAGGCGCTTAAACAAACTGATTTAAGCAAGTCGCTAAAAGTATTAGATTTATGTGCAGCACCGGGTGGGAAAAGCACCTTAATTAGTTCCTTGCTTACTGATGAAAGCTTATTATTGGCAAACGAAATTATTAAAACAAGAGTTCCCGTTTTATGCGACAACCTCATTCGCTGGGGCAAAGCCAATACCTATGTGAGCAATAACGACCCAAAAGATTTCGGAAGAACTCCCAGCTATTTCGATGTGGTAGTAGTTGATGCTCCTTGCTCAGGCTCGGGTATGTTTCGCAAAGATCCGCAAGCCATTAGCCAATGGTCGGAAGGGGCTGTACAGTTATGCAGCCAACGCCAACAACGTATTTTAGCCGATGTTTACCCGGCTTTAAAAGAAGATGGCTTATTAATTTACTCTACCTGCTCCTATTCCAAAGAAGAAAATGAAGATATCTGCGACTGGTTGGCCCAAACTTTTGAATTAGAAAGTGTGCGCATTCCAATAGATCCTGCATGGGGCATTCAAGAAACCCAATCGGATAGCTTGCAACAGTGGGGCTACCGGTTTTATCCTCATTTGGTAAAAGGGGAAGGTTTTTTCATCGCCTGTTTTCGTAAAAAGGAGTTTACAGAAGCATTAATCATTCGGCATAAAAAGGAAGAACGAAACCGCATAGCCCAAGGCAAGCTAACTGAAATAGCAAAGTGGATAAAACCCAACAAGAACTATGAATTAACGGTATTGGGGGATGTATTTTTAGCGATACCAGCCGATCAGCTAAAAGATTTCGACTATTTAAGAGAACAGCTATACCTTAAAAAAGCAGGTATTCGGTTGGGTAAATTTGCTGGAAATGATTTTATTCCCGACCACGAATTGGCCTTAAGTGTATGGGCATCGGAAAGTATTCCAAGCATTTCTTTAAACAGACCGCAAGCTTTAAACTATTTAAAACGAATAGATTTTACGTTAGATACATCCCTGAATGGTTGGGCCTTGGTACGCTACGAATCACTTGCTTTAGGCTGGGTAAAAGTATTACCTAAAAGACTAAACAATTATTACCCTAAAGAGTGGCGTATCGTAAACCAACAGGTATCCTAATATTGGCCAGTAGCCAGTAACACTAATGTACAGGCTTTTGAGAATTCTATGCCTCTTAGTTTGAGCAATTTTTCTAAATCTGGGTTTTCAGTCCCAGGATTAAAAATAATTCGCTTGGGCTTCGTTTGTAAAATATAGTTGTAATACGTTCCCTGATTATCGGGGCCAAGATAAAGTGTAATGGTATCTATATCTGTATATAACTCGTGGGCAAGTTCAATGGGAACTCCTGCAACTACTCCGGCTTTTACACCTACGTTAACAATGCTATGCCCATTTTCTACTAAACGAGTTGCAGCCAAATAGGCATAACGCTCTGGGTTGGTACTTGCACCTAGTATGAGTGTTTTCTTATTCATTAAACTAATTTAAGATATTTTTTTAGCAATTGCTTCTGCACAATTCATGCCATCAATAGCGGCAGATACAATACCGCCAGCATATCCCGCTCCTTCTCCACAAGGATACAAGCCCGCAATTTGTGGGTGTTGTAGCGTTTCCCGATCTCTAGGAATACGCACCGGCGATGATGTTCGCGATTCTACCCCAACCAAAATGGCCTCATTGGTATAGTATCCTTTCATTTTATGGCCAAACAGCGGCAAAGCCTTACGCAAACGTTGATGAATAAATTCGGGCAACACTTCGGTTAAATCTACCGAATTGGTGCCGGGGAAATAGGAATTTAGGGGTAAATCGTTAGAAACTCTACCCTCCACAAAATCGACCATGCGTTGTGCTGGAGCGACTAAATTGCCCCCGCCTGAGCGATAGGCCTGCTGCTCTATAGCTAATTGAAAGTTTAACAAGCGTAAAGGATCTGATTCCGAACCCGGAACATCTTCTAAATTAATTTGCACCACAGTACCCGAATTAGCAAAAGGGTTGTTGCGTTTAGATGGCGACCAGCCGTTGACCACAATTTCGTTATAATCTGTGGCGCATGGCGCAATAATACCTCCCGGGCACATACAAAAAGAAAATACACCTCTATTATCCACTTGCTCAACCAAACTATAGTACGAGGGTGGCAAGTGTGGGTTACGTAAATCGCAATGGTATTGCGCCTGGTCTACTAAAATTTGAGGATGTTCTATACGCACTCCCAATGCAAAAGCTTTTGCCTCAATGGCTATTTGTTTTTGGTGCAATAATTCATAAATATCTCTGGCCGAATGGCCCGTAGCTAAAATAAGTGCTTCGGCATTTAGCTTGTTGCCATCTGCTAATACAACGCCTTTTAAACTGTTGCTTTCTATTACAAAATCGGTCACTTTGGCATCAAAATGCACTTCTCCGCCGGCAGTTAAAATTTGCTCCCGCAGGGCGGTAATTATTTGCGGCAATTTATTGGTACCTATATGCGGACGAGCATCTACCAAAATATCGGGGCTGGCGCCGTAAGCGACAAAAGTCTGTAATATATAGTTTACATCGCCTCGTTTGTTAGAGCGGGTATATAATTTACCATCAGAATAGGTGCCGGCTCCACCTTCTCCATAACAATAATTAGATTCGGGGTTAATAAGCCCATGCTTATTAATGGCGGCCAAATCGCGACGGCGTTGTTTTACGTCTTTTCCCCGTTCTAACACAATGGGTTTTAACCCAAGTTCAATGCAACGCAGGGCGGCAAATATACCGGCCGGACCAGCGCCCACAATAAGAACGGGCTTTTTGTCAGTAACGGATGGATAGTTTACTGTAAATATTTCAGGTGTTAGGGGTTTATCAATAGCCACCATCACTTTTACCCGAAATACTACCTGACGGCTGCGGGCATCAATAGAGCGTTTGCGTATTTGTACGCTTTGAATACGATTAAGGGCTATTTTTAAACTTTGAGCAGCTTTTTGTTTGAGTAGGAGCTCATCGTCATTTTCTTCGGGAAGAAGAACGATTTCAATTTCTTGTGTCATGGGGTGCCAGGTTTTTATCCCGGATTGTAACAAAGGTATGAAATTTGCTATCTAAGTGGTAAATTGACAAAAAATTTAAAATCACTATGAAAAAATTAATGTATACAATGGTTGCCGTGCTGGCGGTATTTTCTTTTAGTTCTTGTGGATACAATTCAATGGTTACGCTTGATGAACAAGTGCAATCGCAATGGGCACAGGTACAAAACGTGTATCAACGTCGTTCAGATTTAATTCCGAACTTGGTGAATACCGTAAAAGGTGCTGCTAATTTCGAGCAATCGACCTTAACCAAGGTAATTGAGGCACGTGCAAAAGCTACTTCGGTAACCGTAGATGCTAGCAAATTAACTCCAGAAAGCATTCAAAAATTTCAAGCTGCCCAAGGAGAATTAACCCAATCTTTAGGTCGTTTATTAGTTTCGGTAGAGCGTTACCCAGAATTAAAGGCAAACCAAAACTTCTTAGAATTGCAATCGCAATTAGAAGGTTCGGAAAACCGTATTACAGTAGAGCGCCAAAAGTTTAACGAAATCACCCAAGTTTACAATTCCAAAATTCGCACCTTCCCGAACAACATTACGGCAGGTATGTTTGGCTTTACTAAAAAGGGTTATTTTGAAGCTGATGCTGGTGCCGCTAAAGCACCTAACGTGCAATTCTAATGCATTTATTTAACGAACAAGAACAAGAACGTATTCGCCAGGCAGTTGCTTCGGCGGAACGTTCTACTTCCGGAGAAATACGTATTTGTGTAGAGAAAAGCAGCAAGCATGCTGCTTTAGATCGTGCGGTACAGTTTTTTCACAAATTAGACATGCATAAAACCAAACGTCGCAATGGGGTGCTTATTTATTTGGCGGTGTTAGATAAACAAGTGGCTATTATTGGCGACAGCGGTATCAATGCCGTGGTACCTCCTACGTTTTGGGACAGTACCAAAGAAGCCATGGTAGCCGAATTTAAAAAGGGAGCTATGTTGGAAGGTGTTCTAAAAGGTATTGAAGAGGCCGGTCAACAACTAAAAACCTACTTTCCATCGGTAGAAAACGATACCAACGAATTAAGTAACGATATCGCTTTTGGCGATGGCGAATAAAAGAATCAGCACATGAAAAAAATACTCTACTCGGTTCTTGTGTTGATGCTTTTGGGAATAGGCGCTTCGGCACAAAATTTCCCGGAACGGCCAACTACACTCGTAAGCGATTATACCAATACCCTTTCGGCAGATGAAAATAAGGCTTTAGAACAAAAATTAGTTGCTTTTGCCGATTCAACCTCTAGCCAAATTGCCGTAGTACTGGTACCCACATTAGAGGGCTATGATGTGGCCGATTATGCGGTTCGTTTAGCCGATAAATGGGGCATTGGCCAAGATAAAAAGAACAACGGTGTTATTCTTTTAGTTTCTATTGGCGACCGAAAGATGAGCATACAAACCGGCTACGGCATGGAAGGTGCTTTGCCCGATGCCATTGCTCGACGCATTATAGAAAATTCTATAAAACCGGCGTTTAAAGAAGGTGCCTATTACAAAGGCCTAGATGCCGGAACCAACGATATTATTGCTTATACCAAGGGCGAATACAAAAATGATGCCCCTAAAAAAGGTAAAACCAAAAGCTTCCCCTTGGTTTTCATACTGGTATTTATTCTGATTTTTATAGCCATTGCCCGCAAATCTGGGGGCGGCGGAAACGGACAGGTAATTGGCGGGCATGGCACAACGGGTGCACTTTGGTGGCTGCTTGCAAGTGGAGGCGGTGGCAGTAGCGGTGGTGGTTTTGGGGGTGGAAGCGATAGTGGAGGCTTTGGTGGTTTTGGTGGTGGTGGTTTTGGTGGTGGTGGTGCTAGCGGAAGTTGGTAAGCATAAAAATTTAACATAAAAAAGCCCTCGAAAATTCGGGGGCTTTTTTGTTAGAAGCACTTATCTTTTCTAGATGTATCAATAAAATACACAATTTTCCAGCCATCGGCATGTTTTACCAAGGTAATATTATCGGTGCCGCAATGCGAAAGGGTAGTACCAATATGAAAGGTATAACTACCCCATACTTGGGCTAAATTTCCGTCAACTAGAATGTGATCGAAATTCATTTTCTCGTTCCACACTTGTTCGGGTTTTTTGGGCTGGGCAATGGCTTTAAGCCAAGGTTCCATCCTATCGTCAGTTACCGTACCCGTTAAGCCATCTTTAGCCGAGCGGATGCGTTGCAAGATGGCTGCTGGTGCAAATACCGATTTCACCATAGCCGAATCACAGGCTTTCATGCCTTCGAATACGGTATTTACCGCTTTTTTAATGGCTTCGGTTTCGGGGTTTGTACCTTGTGCAAAAGCCGAAAAACTAAGCAGGGCAAGCACAAAAAATAGGTATACTTTTTTCATATTAATTCGATTTTTTCATCAACTTAAACGCAGTAATGGCACCTACCAAAGCGGCTAATACAGTGAATACGATTTCGAGTTGGGGATATGCTTTATGCAGGTAGATATTGCCTAGCATAAGTAAAGCCCAAGCCAATAGGCCGATGCTTAAGATTCTAATTTTTTCTTTACTTAGGGGCATATTTATAAACGTTATCTCACAAAAAACCCCCGAATATTCGAGGGCTTTTTAAAAGAGGGTTAACTCATTTTCAGTTTTTTCTGAATATCGGCTACGTAGCCTTTGAACTTCTTATCGGTGTCAATTAAATCTTCTACCGTTTGGCAAGCATAAATAACGGTAGAGTGATCGCGGCCGCCAAAAAATGCACCAATAGATTTAAGCGAAGTTTTGGTGTGACTTTTTGATAAGTACATAGAAATTTGACGGGCTTGCACAATCTCACGTTTACGAGTTTGCGATTTCACCATTTCAATTGGCACCTCAAAGTATTCGCATACCAACTTTTGGATATAGTCCATTGAAATTTCTTTGCTGGCATTTTTGATAAAATTCTTCAGCATAGATTTGGCTAAATTCAAATCAATTTCTTTACGGTTTAAGGTAGATTGAGCCAATAGAGAAACCATGGCTCCTTCTAATTCACGTACGTTATTATCAATATTGTGCGCCACATATTCAATCACTTCGCCCGGTAAATCAATGCCATCGGCATACATCTTCTTTTTTAAGATGGCCATACGGGTTTCTAAATCGGGCACCTGCAAATCGGCAGAAAGACCCCATTTAAAACGACTTAATAAGCGTTCTTCTAATCCAGCTAAATCTTTTGGAGCTTTATCTGATGTAACAATTAATTGCTTACCCGATTGGTGTAAGTGGTTAAAAATATGGAAGAAAATATCTTGTGTTTTTTCTTTACCGGCAAAATTGTGCACATCATCCATAATGAGCACATCCATGGCTTGGTAAAAATTCACAAAATCGTTGATGTTGTTATTTTTTAAGGCATCAACAAATTGCTGGGTAAATTTCTCACAAGAAACATACAACACCAATTTATCGGGCATGCTGCGTTTAATCTCGTTGCCAATAGCTTGGGCTAAATGGGTTTTACCCAGGCCTACACCACCGTAAATCATTAATGGATTAAACGACGTGCCTCCTGGTTTTGCTGCTACGGCATAACCTGCCGAACGACCCAAACGGTTGCAATCGCCTTCTACAAAATTTTCGAATGTATAATTTGCATTTAACTGCGGATCTACTTGTAATTTCTTTAAGCCAGGAATTACAAATGGATTTTTAATGTCTTTATTTAAAGCCACCGGCATAGGCATCGATTGATTTTTGCCTTCTGCACCATTGCCATTTGACGGCATATTGGTGGTAAACGGAATAGATGTAGATGATTTTTCTACCACGATATTGTACTCTAATCGCCCTTCTTCACCCAATTGTTTTTTAACGGTTTTGCGAAGCAGGCCCACATAATGCTCTTCTAACCACTCGTAAAAGAATAAACTCGGCACCTGTATGGTTAGTACATTACCTTCTAAACGCAAAGCTTTTATCGGCTCAAACCAAGTTTTAAAACTTTGAGCCGGGATGTTGTCTTTGATGATCTGAAGGCAGCTGTCCCATACTTGGGTACTAGTTTTTTCCATCTATAAATTTGTAATAAGGTGATTAACAAGCAGTAAGCAAAAGAACTATTACGCTCATTAGGAACACCGAATATTCTAAAAAAAAATCATATAAAAAACTTATTTTGAATTTTATTAACATTTATTTTAAAATATGTGTTTAAACACTAGTATGGGGTATAAAAAATGTTAGTATTCTCCGAATTCTTTGCGTAACACATCGGCAATTTCGCCCAAGGTAGCGTAGCTTTCTACCGCAATCAAAATATATGGTACCAAGTTTTCTGTTCCGGCTGCAACCCGAGCCAATTCGGCTAAAGCCTTGTCAACGTTTTGTGTATTTCTTTCGGCTTTCAGTTTTTGCAATTTTTCTATCTGTACTAAACGAATCGAATCGTCTACTCGGAACACTTCCCCAGCTACCTGCTCTTCTTGAGTGAAGGCATTCACGCCAACCAATATACGTTCGCCCTGCTCCAACTCTAACTGGTAACGGTAAGCGGCATCGCCAATTTCTTGCTGCATATACCCGGTCTCGATGGCGTTTACCGAACCACCCATCGCATCAATAGTTTCTATATACTTCCAAGCGGCGGCCTCCACCTCATCGGTTAGGCTTTCTACAAAATACGAACCGGCTAAAGGATCAACCGTATCGGTTACGCCACTTTCAAATGCAATAATTTGTTGCGTACGCAAGGCTATTTTAGCTGCTGCCTCGGTAGGTAGAGAAAGTGCCTCATCGTAACCATTGGTATGTAAGGATTGGGTGCCCCCCAACACAGCGGCCAAAGCCTGTTGCCCTACTCTAACCACGTTGTTTAAGGGTTGTTGCGCTGTTAAGGTTGAGCCTCCAGTTTGTGTATGAAAACGTAATTTCTGCGCCCCCGGATCGGTTGCTCCTAATTCTTTGGTGATGTGAGCCCACATGCGTCGGGCTGCTCTAAACTTGGCAATTTCTTCGAAAAAATTATTGTGGCAATTGAAAAAGAAGGATAAGCGTTTGGCAAAAATATTGATATCTAAGCCTTTGGCTAAGGCCGCCTGCAAATAGGCTTTTCCATTGGCTAGGGTGAAGGCCAACTCTTGCACCGCGGTAGAACCTGCTTCGCGGATATGATAGCCCGAAATAGAAATGGTATTCCACTTGGGCACCTCTTGGCTACAAAACTCAAACACATCTGTAACCAAACGCATAGAAGGTTTGGGCGGATATATATAGGTGCCCCGAGCAGCATATTCTTTTAAAATATCGTTTTGTATAGTGCCCGAAATCTGTTTTAAATCGGCACCTTGTTTCTTAGCCACGGCAATATACATGCTCAACAAAATAGCGGCAGTGGCATTAATGGTCATAGATGTGGTAATTTTTTGCAAATCAATCCCATCAAATAAAATCTCCATATCGCGGAGCGAATCTATGGCCACGCCCACTTTACCTACTTCGCCTTCGGCCATCTCATGATCAGAATCGTAACCAATTTGCGTAGGCAAATCAAACGCCACCGAAAGGCCCATGGTACCCTGTGCTAATAAATAATGATAGCGTTTGTTTGATTCTTCGGCAGTAGAAAAACCGGCATATTGGCGCATAGTCCAGGTTTTACCCCTATACATATCTTTCTGTATGCCTCGAGTATAGGGGAATTCGCCCGGTAATTCTGTACTCGATTTTGCGGTAGTATATACTTCTTTAATAGATATGCCAGAAGTAGTTGTATGTTTTTTTTCGGCCATGTAGCTGTTTGCGTGCTGCAAATAATTGTTGGTTAAAATTAGCCAAAAAATCAGAAAAACACCGATTGTTTAGCAAATGTAAAATGCACATACAAAAATGGTTTATGTGCTTTTAAGCGTATATTTGTATATAATCTAAAAAAGATGAGTACAACAACGATAGAAGCGCCCCTCAGTTTCACAGAAGGTGCTAAAGCAGAACTAAAAAAGTTAATTGAACAACAAGAAATTGCTCCCGATTTTGGCCTACGTGTAGGTGTTGAAGGCGGTGGTTGTGCGGGCATGAATTACATTTTGGGGTTCGACCAAGAAAAAGAAGGCGATCAGGAATTTAACATTGATGGTATTCGGGTATTGATGAACAAAGCACATGGTTTATACCTTGCCGGCATGCAAGTAGATTATCAGCAAGGTTTAAATGCCCGTGGCTTTGTATTTAACAATCCCAATGCGGCTAGCACTTGTGGCTGCGGAACTTCCTTTTCGGTTTAATAACATATACGTGTAACATTTAGTGCTATCCCGCTGTCCAACAAGCGGGATTTTTTATTTTAATACACACCCATGAATTATTTAGAGAACGTAAAAGTGGCCATGCAATCGGTAAAGAGTAATAAGCTCCGTACCTTTTTAACCGCCCTAATTATTGCTTTTGGCTTAATGGCCTTGGTAGGTATTTTAACCTCTATAGATGCCATTAAAAACTCTTTAAACAATACCTTCTCTAGCATGGGTTCAAATTCCTTTACCATCCGTAACCGAGGTATTGGCATTCGCATTGGCGGAAATGGTTCTCGACCAAAACAATATAAATCTATCACCTACCAAGAGGCACTTACCTTTAAATCGCGGTTTAACTACCCAGCCATTATTTCGGTAAACACTTTTGCCACTTTTGCTGCTACAGCCAAATATGGCAACGAAAAAACCAACCCTAACTTATTTATCTTAGGGGCTGATGATAGCTATTTATTTACCGGCGGCTACAAGTTGGCCTCTGGGCGTAATTTTTCGCAAGGCGAACAAGAATTTGGCAGCAGCGTAGTTATCATTGGCAACGAGGTTAAAACTCGTTTGTTTAAAAATACCGATCCGGTAAATCGTATTGTTACTATTGGAAACAACAAATTTACCATTATTGGGGTATTTGCAGAAAAAGGTTCGAGTATGGGCATGGGTGGCGATAAAGTATGTGTTATTCCATTATTAAGAGCCAAACAAATTCAAACCAATCCCAATCCATCGTATACCATTGCGGTAATGGTTACCAACCCAACTTTAATGGAAAATGCTGTTGGCGAAGCCACCGGAACGTTTAGAACCATCCGCAAATTACGTGCTAAGGATGATGATAATTTCGAAATTATGAAGAGCGATGCCATTGCGCAAACGCTACTAGATAATATTAAATACGTAACCTTAGCCGCCATTATTATTGGCTTTATTACCCTAGTAGGGGCTTCTATCGGTTTAATGAATATCATGTTGGTTTCTGTAACCGAACGCACCCGCGAAATTGGCATTCGCAAAGCTGTGGGTGCCACCCCCATGGTTATACGCCGTCAGTTTTTAATGGAGGCTGTAGTCATTTGTTTACTGGGTGGAATTAGCGGAATTTTCTTAGGCATATTAATCGGCAATTTGGTGGCCATAGCACTCGGGGGTAGTTTTATCATTCCTTGGGCTTGGATGATTTTGGGCGTTATCATTTGCGTAAGTGTAGGTATGATATCGGGCTTTTACCCGGCCTCAAAAGCTTCTAAACTAGATCCGGTAGAAGCACTTCGCTACGAATAAGCAGCTTATTTAAGCTGATCTAAGAGCGCATACATTTTCTTTTTTGCCAGCGGTGTATTTCCATGGTAGTTATTTACCATAAACGAAAAAACCAATTCTTTTCCTGAAGCACTACGTTGGTAACCGGCATAGGCCAACACATCGGCAATGCTACCACTTTTCATTTTCATGCCATTGTACGTGGGCAAACTTTCGTAGTAAGCAGCAAACCAAGGCTCTTTTTTAAGCGATTTCAAGATTTTAGCCATGCTTAAAGTACTTACTCTATTGGCTGGCGATAAGCCACTGCCATCGCTAATGTTTAAAGAATAAGGGTCGATACCTAATTTATTTTTCCAGAAGTTTTTTACCACTTCTACCCCTGCTTGCGTTACTGCTGGCTTCCCCGCATTAAGCGCTAGTGCCTTTAGTAAATTTTCGCCATATAAATTAATGCTCTTCCTGTTGAACCAAAATACCAAGTCGGTGAGTTTTGGAGAATTTATGGTATAGATTACCTGATAGCTAGGCAAAGTACTCGGCTTTAGTTCTTGTATTCTCCGCCAAGTGGTGGGTGCTTCGCTTGGTACAATACCGGCGGTACGCAAGGTATCGGCTAAGTGGTAAGCTGCATCAAATGCCGGATCGGGAATG
Source organism: Sphingobacterium thalpophilum (assembly GCA_945875895.1). Classification (GTDB taxonomy): domain Bacteria; phylum Bacteroidota; class Bacteroidia; order Sphingobacteriales; family Sphingobacteriaceae; genus JAIPAN01. The sequence goes on from CAMCMG010000001.1 coordinate 29,576, forward strand.
GCCGGAGAAATGGGTTTTACCCAATCGATGCCATAGGTTCCTCGTAAATACACCACGGTTGAATACGGAGCCGCATAAGCATATACTTTATCGCCACTTCCGGCCGGGCCGGTTTTTATCTCATTTATAAATTGTAGGTATGGATACGTGGGTTCAATTTTTGTAAGACTTACTAAATCTCCCACCTTAGCCCCCGGCTTTATGTACACATCCAACTGATTTTCGTGCCAACTTAAAGATGTTGCTCCGGCTCCATAATAATTACCCATATCTTGCCAAATCCAGCCATCGGGCGTAATTTGAGCACCATACAAAGAATCGCAGCCCACTACTTTGCCTTGTATTTGTTTAATACCAGCTTGCTTTATAACCTCAAGCCATTGTGTTAATACAGCAGAAGTTCCTTGATTATAGCGCCAAGAACCTAAGCTTGGGTCGCCCCCACCTAGCAGAATAATATCGCCGGTTAAAATGCCTTCTTTTGAAATGCTGCCCGTGTAAGCCAAACTAGTTTTATAAGTAAAATTAGGTCCCAACAAATACAGTGCAGTAGCAGATGTAATAGTTTTTAAGGTAGATGCTGGAGCTAAGCCCTGCATCTCATTTTTGGAAAATACCCGTTCGCCCGTTTGGGCATCGAGCACGGTAAGCGAAATGCTGGCATACTGCATTTGTTCATCGGCAGCAAAACGAGTATAGGCTTGTTCTATTTTTTTTGTCAATTCGCTTTGCGCAAACATGCTAAGCGTAGGTAAACAACAGGCTAGCACCAAAAGAACTACTTTTCTCATGCTTAAAAGTAGAAAAATTATGGCAAGAAAAAAGCCTTCCCGATAATTATCGAGAAGGCTTTCTACTATATGTACCTAAGTTTATACCAAGCCCTTAGCCAACAGGTATTCGGCAATTTGCACGGCATTGGTTGCCGCACCTTTGCGCAAGTTATCGGCTACAATCCACAGGTTTAAGGTATTTGCCTGAGATTCATCGCGGCGTATGCGACCTACAAATACCTCATCTTTTTCATGGGCATCTTTGGGCATAGGGTATTTTAAATTCGCCGGATCATCAACTACAATTAGTCCTGCTGTTTGGGCTAAGAGTTGGCGCACTTCTTCTACATCAAAATCTTTTTCAAACTCAATATTAACGGATTCGGAGTGCCCACCCATTACCGGGATACGCACCGTAGTGGCCGTTACTTGGATACTATCGTCGCCCATAATTTTTTTGGTCTCCACAATCATTTTCATTTCCTCTTTGGTGTATCCATTTTCTTGAAATACATCGATATGAGGAATTACATTTAAATCGATGGTATGCGGATAAGCCATTTCGCCCGTTATGCCTTTACGCTCGTTCATCAATTGCTCCACCGCTTTTACACCAGTACCGGTTACCGATTGGTAGGTAGAAACCACCACCCGTTTAATGCCATATTTTTTGTGTAGCGGCTCTAAAACCACAACCATTTGAATGGTAGAACAATTCGGGTTGGCAATAATTTTATCTTGTTTGGTTAATATGTGTGCATTTACTTCGGGTACTACTAGTTTTTTGTCAGGGTCCATGCGCCAAGCCGATGAATTGTCTATAACAACAGTTCCCAATGCAGCAAAACGAGGAGCTTCGATTAATGAAGTATCTCCACCGGCAGAAAATAAGGCGATATCTGGTTTAGCCGCAATAGCTTCTTCAATGGTGAGTACCTTCACGTCTTTACCCTTAAAACGAATAGTTTTACCCGCACTCTTAGCAGAGGCAACGGGTAGTAATTCTGTTAATGGGAAATTACGTTCTTCTAATACTTTCAACATCACAGTGCCTACCAAACCGGTGGCACCTACTACAGCAACTTTCATTTAGTTATTAGTTAAATAATTTAATTATTTGTAAATTCATGCGTTTAATGCTTACAAATATGAAAAATAGTTTAGTCTTTTTAGCACTGCTGTGCATCAATTCTGCTTTTGGTCAAATAACCGACGGATTTAATGACGGGGATTTTACGAACAATCCAACGTGGGTAGGAAGTGGTTTTCAGGTAAATGCAACCCAACAATTACAGACTTCTAGTTCTGGTGGGCTCAATCAAACTGTTAATTTGATTACACAAAATGCCAAAGTTTTAAATGTGGTTTGGGAGTTTTATGTTCAAATGAATTTTGATCCTTCGGCGAATAATCAGATGAGGATTTATCTAATTTCAGATAAAACAAATTTAAGTGCTGACTTAAATGGCTATTTTTTGCAGATTGGTGAAAGTGGTTCTACAGACTCCTACGACCTTTATCGTCAAGACGGTTTAGTAACAACTAAAATTATTGACGGACCACCCAAAACTAGAGTAAGCAATACTCAGCTATTAGCTCGAGTTCGAATTTCACGTAATATTGCCGGAGTGTGGAATATAGAAACCGATATTACTGGTGGGACTAATTATGTATCAGAAGGAACTCAAACAGATTTAACACATCTTATCACTTCTTGGTTTGGAATACAATGCAAATACACCTCCACAAACTCGGATAAATTTTATTTTGATGATTTAACAATAGATCATCTTATGTTGGATAATATACCTCCGCAACTACTTTCTGCAAAAGGAGTAGATGTACATACCGTTGAGGTTACTTTTCACGAACCTGTAAGCCTAGAAACGGCTTTAAACATAATAAATTACAACTTAAAAGACTTAAATCAAGATTATGGCACACCTAGTACAGCAAAAAAAACAGATATGCTCAATACCTTTTTGCTTGAATTTGTAAATGAACTAAATACGAATAGTTACAACATTAAGGTAAACAACATGACTGACTTTAACTTTAACACACAACAAAATTCCAACTCTGCCAGTTATTACTATGAAAAACCCTATGTAGCACAAGCAAAAGACATCCTCATTAACGAAATTTTTGCAGATCCATCGCCACAAATTGATTTACCTAGCGTAGAATTTATAGAACTTTGGAACACCACCGATTTTCCCATTTCGGTACAAAATTGGACCTATAGCGATGGCACTAGCACCGCCACCATTGGCAATGTAAGTTTGGACCCGCATGAATTTGTGATTTTATGTGCCTTAACCGATGTGCCTAATTTTACCCTTTATGGAAAAGTCATCGGATCAAGCACCTGGCCAAGTCTAAATAATGCAAGCGATATGTTGGTGCTGAAGAATGATAAGGGGGTAGTAATGGACCAAGTAAATTATGCCGATACCTGGTATAAAGACGCTACTAAAAAACTGGGCGGATATAGCTTAGAACTCATCAACCCGAAAGCAATTTGTACGGGCATTCAGAATTGGGGAGCCAGCTCGGATATCAGCGGCGGCACTCCGGGGAAAATAAATAGCATTTATCAGGCAGGTACCAATCCGGCACCCTTGCAACTGCTCTCGGTAACCGTATTAGATAGCGTAACCTTAAGCCTTAAATTTAATCGATTTATAGATAGCACCTCGGCGGTAGTGCCTAGCCATTATAATTTAAACAACGGCGTAGGCCAGCCCATCTCGGGAGTGGCAGTGGCGCCCAATTTCACTGAGGTGCAACTAAAGTTTGCAGCCCCTCTTAGCCGAGGCTTAACATACACCCTCAGCAGCAACCAAGTAAGTGATTGTAGTGGGGTGCTCATTCAGGTACCCAATAATAGCACTGATTTTTTTCTACCCCAGAAAATTCTGGTAGGCGATTTACTACTCTCCGAAATCTTATTTAATCCTAAAGTAGGTGGTGTTGATTTTGTCGAAATTTATAACAATACCGACCATCCACTCGATTTAAAAGACTTAGGTATTGCCAGCGCAGACGATCAAGATAAACTCATTAGCCTGAAAGCAGTTAGCGGAGTAAACAATCTCATTCCAGCAAAATCGTATCGAGTACTAAGCACCGATACGGACTATATTTTGGCCAACTACACCGTAAATCAGCCCAATACATTAGTTAAAGTTGTTGCTTTACCTTCGTTTAATGACGATACTGGCGTAGCCATTCTCGTTAGAGATTCCATGCGTATCGATCAATTTAACTATTCGGATAAAATGCATTTCGCACTCCTATCCAATACAGAAGGGGTTTCCTTAGAACGCAGTCTGTTCAGCCTAGCGGCCAATACTCCCGGCAACTTCCGATCGGCAGCAGCAGCAGTTGGCTTTGCTACGCCTGGTTATCAGAATTCACAATTTTTAGAAGGAGTGGCGGGCGCTAATGAAATTAACTTAAGTTCTGCCACCTTATCACCAGATAACGATGGCTTTGAGGATGCCCTCACCATACTGTATCATTGGCAAACACCTGGCTGGATAGCCAACGTTCTAATTTTTACCGAACAAGGGCAAATGGTGCGCAATCTCATCAAAAACCAAACTATGGGCACAGAAGGCGCATGGGTCTGGGATGGCCTCAATGATCAAGCAGAACGGGTACCCATAGGTATCTACATTCTAAAAATTCAGGTATTTAACACTAGCGGACAAGTAAAAAATTATACTAAAACCTGTGTATTGGCTACTAAATTGAATTAGCCGCTTTCATGCATCTTGGTTGTAGCTTTTTTTTACCTTTGCTTGAAACCCAAGCAAAACATGCGTGAATCCATTTTGGTTATTGGCTCTAACGGGCAAATTGGGACAGAATTAGTAGAGGCCCTTCGCCAAATCAATGGCAAAGAGCAGGTAATTGCCTGCGATATTCGGGAGCCTCAAACTTTTACTGGTCCTTTTGAACAAGTAAATGTATTAGACCAAGAGAACCTACGCAGCCTTTTCGAGAAATACCAACCCACTCAAGTATATCTTTTAGCAGCCATACTTTCTGCAGTTGGCGAACAAAAGCCTAAAAAGGCGTGGGAGTTAAATATGGATGGATTACTCCATGTGCTCGATTTATCGGTTGAGTTTAAGGTGAAAAAAGTATTTTGGCCGAGTTCAATTGCGGTATTTGGGCCACATTCGCCCCAAGAACATACCCCCCAGTATTGTATAATGGATCCGAACACGGTGTACGGATTTAGCAAATTAGCCGGCGAACGCTGGTGCGAATATTATTTTACTAAATACGGGTTGGATGTTCGGAGTATTCGTTATCCGGGATTAATTGGCTGGAAAGCGAAACCAGGCGGTGGCACAACTGATTATGCAGTACATATTTTTCACGAAGCCTTAAAAAATGGGCATTACGAATGTTTTTTATCAGAAAACACCGCACTCCCCATGATGTATATGGAAGACGCCATTCGGGCCACCATTCAATTAATGGATGCTCCGGCAGAAAAATTACGCATTCGTTCGAGCTATAATTTAAGTGGCATCAGTTTTACACCCGAACAATTAGCTACAGAAATACGCAAACAAGTTCCTAATTTTACGCTCTCGTACACCGAGAACGATCCACGCCAAGCCATTGCCAATAGCTGGCCAAAATCAATAGACGATAGCTTTGCTAAAGAAGATTGGGGATGGAAATTGTCCTTCGATTTGGCAGACATCAGTACAGATATGATTAAAAATTTAAGTAAGTAATAGCCCATGGGAAGAGCATTCGAATTTAGAAAAGAGCGAAAATTTAAACGTTGGGCCAAAATGGCCGTCCAATTTACCCGTTTGGGCAAAGAGATTGTAATGGCCGTAAAAGCAGGCGGTGCCAACCCCGATGGCAACTCAGGATTGCGCACAGCCATGCAAAATGCCAAAGCGGTAAACATGCCTAAAGACCGTGTAGAAGCTGCCATTAAACGTGCCAGCAATAAAGATGAAAGCAATTACGAGGAACTGGTGTACGAAGGATATGCGGCACACGGGGTAGCTATTTTAATAGAAACTGCTACCGATAATACAAACCGTACTGTAGCCAACGTGCGTAGTTATTTTAATAAATGTGATGGCAATTTGGGTAAAACAGGCTCCTTAGATTTTATTTTTACCCGTCAATCGGTATTTCGTTTTGAGCCTGGAGAAGTAGATTTAGAGGAATTAGAATTTGAACTGATAGATGCTGGCCTAGAAGAAATTTATGTTGAAGAAGGCGAAGAAGGAAAAGATATTGCCGTAATTCATACCGCATTTGAAGATTTTGGCAAAATGCAAAAAGCCTTAGAAGAAAAAGGCATTGAAGTAATTAGTGCCAAATTAGAACGAGTAGCACAATCTACAGCTGAGGTGAACGAAGAACAGGCAGTCGATGTATTGAAACTAATTGACAAATTAGAGGAAGACGACGACGTACAGGCTGTTTACCACAACATGGGCTAAGCCCTCTATTTAAGGTTCTTTATAAAATCTGTTAAGGCGTTTAAAAAGCCTGGGGCTAATGGCCCCTCGGCATTTGTATAATTTGCCAATGGTTTTTGCAGGTCTGCAACTTCTTTAAGCACATGATCCATCTTCGGGATTATGACTAGCTGAGCTTGCTTTACTACTTTAGCCAAGGCCTCAGAATCTTTTACCTGTATTTGGCTATCGGCATCACCTTGTAAAATAAGAACCGGTTTTTGTAGCATAGAAGCCTGTGCCAAGGGAGCATATTTGAGTAAAGAGATTAAATATGGCTGTACCGAGGGTCTATAAAGTGTATTAAAATATGAAGGTACTTTTGAAACCAATTTGCCTTCTTTTAAAGAATCGATTATAGTTTGCGATTCTTGCTGTATAATCAAAGGGGCATTTTTAGAAATTTGCTCGGCAATAACTTCATCAAAACTACGGCCCATACCCGACACCAGAACAACTCCAGTAACCCGATCAACTTGGCCGGCGATACTAGCTAACAAAGCTCCTTCGCTGTGGCCAATAAGCACTACTTTTTTGTATTTTAGGGAATCAAGCACGTAGTTAAGCCAACTTTTAACATCGTTTATATAATCATCAAAGCGGAGGTCGGCTTCTTTCATGCCTGGGCTACTACTTTTACCCACAGCTCTCTTATCGTACCTTAAGCTTGCAATACCTTGTTTGGCTAAGCCTTCGGCTACTAATTTATACGAGTTTGCTTTTACGCCTAAATAATTATTACCATCTCTATCTGTTGGACCAGAACCGGCGATTATAATGGCTATTGTTTGGTTAGGGTTGGCGGGTAAAAGTGTTCCTGATAAAGACCCTTTGGTAGTAACTAAGTTTATTTCTGTAGATTTTTTTTGGGCAAAAACAGAAAGAATAGATGCCAAACACAAACTAAGCATCAAAAAACCTATTTTTCTCATTCTATAATTTTACTAGGGCAGCTTTGATTTCTTCCATTAACCACATGGGGGTTGACGTAGCGCCGCAGATTCCCACTTTTTCGCCAGGAGCAAACATGGAAGAGTTTAATTCGCCAACATTGGATACGAAATACGTATTGCTATTGTACTTTCTGCATACTTCGTACAACACTTTGCCGTTAGATGACTTTTTACCCGATACAAAAACAACTTTATCGAAATTCTTTACAAACTCGGGCAATTCCTTGTCGCGGTTAGATACTTGTCTGCAAATGGTATCGTGGGCCTTTATATCATAGCCACGGCTAATTAGTTCTTCTTTAATTTGATAAAACTTCTCGGTGCTTTTGGTGGTTTGACTGTAGAGTGTAAATGATTTAGGCAAATCAACCTGATCTAGTTCGGTCAAATCTTGAAATACCAATGCTTTGTTATTGGTTTGTCCTTGCAGAGCAATAACCTCAGCATGGCCGTGTTTCCCAAAAATGAGAATTTTCTCTTTATCATCATATGAATTTTTAATGCGGTTTTGCAATTTCAATACTACTGGGCAAGAAGCATCAATTAGCGTTATATTTTTTTCTAAAGCTATTTTATACGTTTCGGGTGCTTCGCCATGTGCCCGAATGAGCACTTTTTCATTTTCTAAACTGGGCAAGTCTTCATGAGAAATTATACACAATCCTTTTGCTTTTAAGCGTTCTACTTCTTCATCATTGTGCACAATATCGCCCAAACAATACAAATAGCCTTGTTCGGCTAAAATTTCTTCGGCCATATCTATGGCATAAACCACACCAAAGCAAAAGCCTGAATCACCATCAATAGTCACTTGAAGATTATAACTCATAACAATTCAAAAGTACAAATTTAGCAGGGTTTAACCCAATAATTTAAGGCCATAAAAAAAAGAAATTGTGCTAGTAAGAGTGTGACTGCTACGAAACTTTTAGTGCTCTTTTTTTGATTGAAAAAGAGCCAAAAACAACCGAATGAGAATACAAACCAGGCAACATAATTTTGTAAAGGAACAGTGGCTGAAGCCCAATACCAATAATCAAAGCGTATAGCTACAGGTTCTATGAATACATCGAGTACTACTAATAAAGCTGCAGCCAGCACCGCCTTTAACACATCAGATTTAATGGGTACATATTGTATAGCACTTCCGGCGGCAAAAATTAATAAGACCCAATTTACGCCGATAAGCAAAGGGATATTGGCAAGTTTAAAACCCAATGCATCGCCATACTGATAGCTGCCAAATATAATTCCGGTATGCACTCCTAAGAATTCTATACCGAAACCTAAACAATAAATAAGTAGTGCAAAGCGGCTGTTAAAAGACTCATAACTCCACACTAGCAAGACTAACATGAGGAGTAAATGAAAGGGAATAAGGCTCGTGAACAGTTCTTTATAGCCGAAAAAAAAGCCTAAAAAACCTACCAGATGAAATAGAATTACGAAAAAACTTAAGATATATTCTTTCTTTTTCATGCCACATTTCGCCCTTTCCATGTACTGCTACGGGTTAGTTTTTTTTGTGCAGCAACAAAGGCAAGCAATACAAAACTAAGCAACTGTAGCGGATGTAGTACTATGCTTTTCCATAGCGATTGCCCGGATAGCAAGGCAATCATTACCCGGCTTAGTAAAATTAAGCTTAAGGCAAATAAACTTAATCGGATATCGACAAAGAAAATTAAAAGCAAGGGGGCCACAACCAACAAAAATAAATACACACTAATCACAAAAATGCTATTGCCAAAGCCAAGCAATACGTTTTTACTAAAACCCTCCAAAGCCTCCGAAAATCCACAATACATTCTGCTCGATATAAATCCACGGTCTAGCAGAACCTCTCCATCGCCGCCCCAAAATTTTACAGCTCTCATAATTTCTATGTCTTCCACCACATTTGCCTTCACGTGTTCGTGCCATTTATTTTGGCGATAGCTAGCTGCATCAAAGGCCATGCATTGGCCATTAGCAGCTGAAAAAAGTAGGTTCTTAGAGAGTTGTACCAAACGAAGCGGCAACAAATTGAGCAACACATAATTAATGAGTGGCACGAAGAGATGTTCCCCAAAAGTGCGCATCTCTTGCGTAGGGAATATACTCAATAAATCTAGGCGACGGATTTTCATGCGATGAATCAGTGCAGCAATGAACCCGGGTTGCACCCAAGTATCGGCATCTAAAAATACCCAATAGGTACCCTTGGCTTCTTTAGCCAATTGATGACAGGCATAATTTTTTCCCAGCCAGCCCTCAGGCAATGCTTGTCCTGTAAGCACTTTAAATCGAATATCTTTTGCGGCAAAAGATGCGCAAATAGCGGCGGTAGCATCGGTAGAGCCGTCGTCTAAAACTAAAATTTCTAGGTTAGGGTAATCTTCTTGCGCTAAAGATGTTAGGAGCTTAGCCATGTTTCGCTCTTCATTTCGGGCCGGAATAAGTATAGAAACCAATTCCTTGTGCTTTAGAGCACTTTTAAACAAAAAAGGACGAGAGATAAAATTAAATAGCGTTACAGAAAAGCGAATGACTAAAAAAAAGAAAAACACATATACCCCTATCATACGTATACGATTTCTTGGTTTTGGCTACGTTTTGCTTGGCTATAATGCTTATTGTATTCGCTTTTAATAAGCTGCAAACTGGTAAACTCGGCCCCTTCCCAAGTTTGCAAATAGGCCTTGGCCGTAGGTTTTTTAAACTGAAAATAATCTACCAAAAGTGCTACAAATAGGTATTGAAATTTACGGTCGGAGGAATTAATAATATTCATCAACCCTTTCTCAAATAACACCTCATCGCAGTGGCTAGAGAACAATTTACCTTGCGGAAAAATGACTACCAAATTAGCCGGATCGTTTAATAATTTACCGGCATATTCTAAGGTTTCAATCATGCTTCGCGATTGCTTTTTCACCGAAAAGGCACCCAAATATTTTAAAAATCCGTGAGAACGATAATTCTCTTCGGTTACCAAAATATGGAATTTTTTATGCAGAAATAAACGGTTCAGCTGGAATAGTAAAAAGCCATCCCACCAGGAAAAATGATTGGACAGCAATAAAACAGCACGCTTTGGGTCAATTTCGATGGGATTATAGTCAAAATACTTAAAATCACGGCCAATTATCCGGTTGATATACCAGGTAAAGAAGGCATAAATAAAAGCGTTTCGGCGTGGCGGATACATGGTTTAAATATAGGTAATTTTACAAAGCGTTTCGCTTTCAGGCAGATAAGTCATCAACAATTTTTGCTGAGAGTAAAGCCAACGGAATGCCGCCACCCGGATGCACGCTGCCACCAACAAAGTACAACTCTTTGATTTTAGACGAGAAGTTGGCATGGCGCAAAAAAGCCGCAAACTGATTATTAGAACTGGTTCCGTACAAGGATCCTTGGTACGAAGCGGTTTTTTGTTCAATGCTTCGGGGGTCTAATAGCTCTTCACTAACTATGAGCGGAGCGATATCCCGATTCAACATGCGGGATAACTTTTGGAGAATGTTTTTTCGTGTTTCTGCAATAAGTTTATCCCAATTCTGGCCTGTATTGGCCGGTACGTTTATCATCACAAACCAGTTTTCAGCACCTTTTGGCGCATCTTCAGTTTGGTATTTAGCACTTATATTGACGTAAATGGTAGGGTCAACATCTATAGCTTGTTGCTCCCAAATAGCTGCAAACTCTTTTTTATAATCTTCGCTGAAAAAAATATTGTGCAAGTCTAATTCCGGAAACTTCGCTTTAATGCCCCAATAAAAAATGAGTGCCGAGCTGCTTCTCTCCTGACTCAGGATACGTTTTGGAGCGGCTTCATTTTTTAACAATTGACGATAGGTAAACCAAATGTCCATATTAGAAATCACCCGATCGGCGGGTATAATTTCTCCATTTAAACGGATGCCGTTAACTTTTTTATCCTCCACCAAAATTTCTTCTACACGGGCATGGTAATTAAATTTTACGCCTAAATTTTCGGCCAGTTTAACCAAACTTTCCGTAATGGCCACCATGCCTCCATTCGGAAAATAAGCGCCGAAATGCTGCTCTAAATGCGGAATTACATTTAACGTTGCCGGTGCTTTGTATGGGTTAGATCCGTTATAAGTAGCATAGCGGTTAAAAAATCGGATGGTTTTATCGTCTTTAAAAAAATCGGTATTCGCGGTATTCATACTCCGAAAAGGATCGATTTTCGGAAATCGGAATATAGCTTTTAAAGTTTCCCAGTTCAAAAAAGATTGAATACGTTGCAGACTTTTTTCTAGAAAAATAGCGTGGGTAATATCATAAATTCGGGCGCTATAATCTAGAAATTTATGTACAGACGAAGCTGGATCTTTGGTTTTTAAAGCTATTTCTTCCGCCAATTTATCTCGGTTGGCCCAAGCATTAATACGGGTACCATCTTCATAAAAATAACGGCAAACCGTTTCCAATTTCTCGTAAGTAAACTCATCTTTTGGATTTTTACCGGCCAAAGTAAACAGCTCATCTACATATTGTGGCATGGTAAACAAACTCGGGCCGGCATCAAACCTAAAATCGCCAGATCTAAACTCTGACAATTTACCACCGGGATAGGCATTGGCTTCGTAAACAGCTACTTCATGCCCTTTAACGGCCTGCCGAATGGCTGATGCAATTCCGGCAATTCCGGCGCCAATAACAATTACTTTAGCCACTAGGCTTCTTTTTTAGAATTAATCACCAAACGTTCCACAATTCGGTTGTTTTCTACATGTTCTGAAACAATTTCTTCCACATCGCTCAACTGCACTTTGCCATAAAAAACACCTTCGGGATAAACCACCAAAATGGGTCCACGTTCGCAAAGATCAAAACAGCCGGTTCGCTGGGTTCTGATTTCGGCATTTAGCCCTTTATCTTTTATCGCTTTCTTAAAAGCAGTCACTAAAGCCAGCCCATTAGCTTCGCCACAGCATACACGAGCATCGGCTGCCCGTTGATTGGTGCAAATAAAAAGGTGTTTTTGATAGATCATAATAAGATTAGTGAATTTGCATTTCTAGTATGTTAAAATTGTATTTAACAAATGCAAGGCAACCCCAACAGTAAATTAACAAGGGACTTTGTTATTTACGTTTTGATGCGCCCAGAACTATAAAAGCATATCCTAAATATAAAGCTGAGACAATAGCTGTCAGAATAAAAATATCTAAATTCTCCATGTCATTTTTTCAAATTAAGGTAAATGAGCAGTCCTATCATTGTTGGTGGCCATAAACCAATAAATATAGCCCTTTCATAATCTTTCAATATTAGATAGTGGTATTCAGAAATAAATATGGTAACAATGATTGCTGCTAAAATAAGGTATTCTAATAAGGGTGTCTTTTTCATATTTTAAATAATAGTTTTTTTTAAATATATAACTTCTATGTCTTCTAGGTGTTAAATTGTATGCATTTTGCAAATAATTGCTTAAAAATAGCAATTTTTGAAACTAACATGACGAACAAAACAATAGTAGTAAGTGGCGGTACCGGCCTTATTGGTCAACGATTATGCAAAACCTTGCTTGATAAGGGCTACGAAGTACGTATTTTAAGTAGGCAACTAAACCCAAGCATGGATAAACGCATTCGTTCGTTTGCCTGGGATGTTTCTAAAAACGTAGTAGACGAACGTTGCTTTGAGGGGGCAGTTGCCGTCATCCATTTAGCAGGTGAGGCTATAGTAGATAAAGCTTGGACTCGGGCTAGAAAAAAAGCCATTATTGATAGTAGAACAGACTCTGTACGCTTAATCTACACCGCCTTAAAAAACAGCTATAACACATCCGTTAAAACTGTAATTTCTGCCGCTGCCATAGGTTTTTATAGCGATAGAGGCGATGAATTGCTAAGTGAAAATAGCCCGGCAGGTGAAGGATTTTTAGCCGAATCGTGTATTGCCTGGGAGGAAGCCATTGATGAGGGTGAAGCACTCGGATTACGCATCGTAACATTTCGTACCGGAATAGTGCTGGATGTGGCGGGCGGCGCTTTACCTCCTATGGCATTGCCTGTAAAATTCGGTTTCGGCGCAAACCTAGGTTCGGGCAAACAATGGATTTCCTGGATTCACTGGGAAGACGTGGTAAACATGTACCTATTTGCAGTAGAGCATAGCAATTTGCAAGGTACCTACAACATGGCAGCACCCGAACCAATTACCAATAGCACATTTACGCAAGCCCTGGCTAAACAATTTAAAAGACCACTTTGGTTGCCCGGAGTTCCATCTATTTTACTAAAAGCAGTATTAGGCGAACGCAGTGCCGCCATTTTAGGAAGCACCCGAGTAGCTGTTTCTAAAATTCAAGATGCCGGATTTAAATTCGATTTTCCAAGTATTTCATCAGCCTTAAAAAATCTGTATGCCTAAACAAGCTGTTACTATTTTTTGGTTTCGCCGTGATTTACGTTTACGTGATAATCGTGGACTTTTTGAAGCGCTTAATGCCGGCTTACCGGTAGTGCCGCTCTTCATTTTCGATCGGAATATTCTTGATAAACTCAGCGACCGAAGCGATGCTCGAGTGGGCTTTATTCAACAAGAACTAAGTGCCCTTAATGAAGAATTAAAAGCCGCCGGGTCATCAATGCTAGTAAAACATGCCACGCCGGAACAGGCTTGGGAAGAACTCTTGACTGAATATGAGGTAAAAAACGTTTTTGTAAACCACGATTACGAACCTTACGCTCGTACTCGAGATGAACAATTGGCTACTCTATTTTCACAAAAAGGAATTGCTTTTCATACGTTTAAAGACCACGTAATTTTTGAGAAAGACGAAGTAGTAAAAGACGACGGAAAACCCTATACCGTGTTTACTCCATACAGCCGTAAATGGTTACAACGATTGAGTGAAACGGGAATTAAAACTTACCCGAGTGAAACCCTCTTAGCTAGTTGCGAACAGTTAAAAAATAGGGAAATACCTAGCTTAGAGTCCATGGGCTTTGAGCCAAGCAGCATACGCATTCCGGGAAAAGAGTACACAAATGTGTTAGATAACTATGGCAAAAACAGAGATTTTCCAGCTTTGCCAGCTACTTCTAGAATAGGTCTTCATTTACGTTTCGGCACCCTTAGCATTAGAGAATTGGTGCAAACTGCACAAACCGTAGCCGATAAAACGTGGTTAATGGAACTCATTTGGAGAGAGTTCTACTTCACGATTTTATGGCACTTTCCGCATAGCGCCACACAAGCATTTAAGCCTGCATACGATCGCATAGAGTGGAGAAATAACGAACAAGAATTTGCCGCTTGGTGCGCAGGAAAAACGGGCTATCCCATTGTAGATGCCGGAATGCGGGAATTGAATAACACGGGTTTTATGCACAACCGGGTACGCATGATTGTGGCTAGTTTTTTAACCAAGCACCTGTTAATAGATTGGCGTTGGGGCGAAGCTTATTTTGCGCAAAAATTGTTAGACTATGAACAAGCTAGTAATGTAGGTGGCTGGCAATGGGCTGCCGGTTGTGGTAACGATGCAGCTCCTTATTTCAGAGTATTTAACCCCACCTTACAAACGCAAAAATTTGATGCCCAACTCGTATATGTAAAAAAATGGGTTCCCGAATTTAGTGATCCGTTTACCTACAATAAACCCATAGTAGATCACGCCTTTGCTCGTGATAGGGTGTTAAGTGTATACAAGAAGGCTTTAGAAAAGTAGCGCCTAGTTGACTACGTCGGTTACTTTGATATCGAAAAACATACAAGAGAAAGGAGCGATGCTTTGACTTCCAGAAAGGCCATATCCTAGAGCTGATGGGATGATAATTTGCATCGACCCATCTTTTTTCAACAAAGGAAGTGCTAAACGCCAACCCTCCACCGTGCTACCCAAACTAAACGTAGCTGGTGAACCGGCTGTTGTTTTATCAAAAACAGTCCCATTGAGCGTTTTACCGGTGTATTCTACAGAAATAGTACTTGATAATGATATGGTTTCAGTGCCAGATCCCGGATCGCTTAACTTGTAATAATAACCTTCTGCTGCTTTGGTAAAGCCTGTTAAATTATTTGCTTGCATGTATTGCAGCATGGTAAAATCGTCGTAATCTGCCAATTTGCTTGCGGTAATTGCAGTAATCGTAAAATCTACCGAACTATTTCCGGGTACGCTACCACTGCCTGCTTTGCCAAATGCAAATCTCGAGGGTACAATTACACGGATAGTTCCACCCTGTTTTATCAAGGTATTTTTAATTACTTCACGTAAAGAATCTGGCTTAAAATAGCCGAAATAACCTCCGTAACGGTTGTTAAAGGTATCAATAGAAGCATAGGTGCCATCTAATGTTTTAATGGTATAAATCAATGGGATTTGGATAGAATAATCAATATTCGGACCGGTGCCAACCTGGGTTACCTGATAGTAGATACCTGTTTGGCCATACTGCTGAAGAGATAAATTATTGCTTTGAATATAATTGGTTACGGCTTGCGCATCTACTTCGGCAATAGTTGGATAGGTTTTGGTACAGCCACTTAAGCCGGCTAAAGCTAGCATAGAAGCACAAAAGAAAGCGAAAAAGTTTCTAGTCATCGGATTTTCTGAGTCACAAATTTATCCTTTTAAACCGAAAAAACGACAGCTTAACATTATTTAACAAAAAAAACCGCTCTGATTTGCATTAGAACGGCTCTCTTTTGCAAGTACTTAGTAACAATATTTATTAGCCTCAATAAGCTGTTTGGCTACACGTTGACGGGCATCTTTTATATTAAAAGGTGCCAGCTTGGTAAAGCGGCGTAAGCCTACCAACATCATGTTTAATTCATCGCCTTCGGCAAAAGAGTTTAAGGCTTCTTTACCAGCCAAATAAACCGAATCTACAGCTTCTTGCAAATAAATACGCATCATATCTAATTGGCCTTGCACGGCTTCTTCGCCTCTAGCTTTTACCAATTTTTCTACTCTCAAAATCGTCGATTCGACTACATATACCGCACCAATAATATCGGCGATATTCATCAGAATTTCTTGCTCTTTCGCCAAACTCATCATCAGTTTTTGCACGGCAGAACCGGCAATCATGAGACCTGCTTTTTTCAGATTTTTAAGCGTCTTTTTCTCGGCTGCAAATAAACTGTCATCTTCTTCGCCAAATTCAGGTATAGACATCAGTTCGGAAGCAACCGCTTGCGCAGGCGTCATTAAATCCAATTCGCCTTTTAAGGCACGTTTCAAGAGCATGTCTACAATCAGTAAACGATTAATTTCATTCGTTCCTTCGAAAATACGGTTGATGCGGCTATCGCGGTAGGCTCTATCCATAGGCGCTTCGGCAGAATAACCCATGCCGCCATAAATCTGTACACCTTCATCTACCACATAATCCAACATTTCAGATCCCCATACTTTTAAAATGGCGCACTCAACGGCAAATTCTTCGGTAGATTTTAATTTGGCTTTTCCTGTTTCCATGCCTCCAGCAACGAGTGCATCGTAGGCATCGTCGATGTTTTGGCCAGCTCGGTAGCAGGCACTTTCTATAGCGAAATTACGGGTAGCCATTTCGGCTAATTTATAACGTATAGCCCCAAATTTTGAAATTTGAAGATTGAATTGCACCCGCTCGTTGGCGTAATTAATAGACTTATCAATTACCGCACGAGAAGAACCGATAGCTGCTGCACCCAATTTAATACGACCAATATTTAAAATATTTACGGCAATTTTAAATCCATTTTGGCGATCGGAAAGCATATTTTCTACCGGCACCGGGCAATCGTTAAAAAATACCTGACGGGTTGAGGAACCTTTAATACCCATTTTATGCTCTTCGGGATTCATGGTAATGCCACCAAAACCTTTCTCTACAATAAATGCAGTAAGGTTTTCATCTTCTTCAATTTTGGCAAACACAATAAAAATATCGGCAAAGCCACCATTGGTAATCCACATTTTTTGGCCGGTAATTAAATACTGAGTGCCCTCTTTATTCAATACCGCTTTGGTACGCCCCGAATTGGCATCAGAACCCGAGTTTGGTTCGGTTAAGCAATAAGAAGCTTTCCACTCTCCGCTAGCTAATTTGGGAATGTATTTTGTTTTTTGGGCTTCGTTGCCGTAATACAAAATAGGCAAGGTGCCAATACCAGTATGTGCTGAAATGGCTACGGCAAAAGAGTGTCCGGCACCAACAATATCGGCCACCAACATAGAGGTGTTGAAATTTTTACCAAAACCGCCGTATTCTTCGGGTATAGAAACAGCCAATAAACCCAATTCGCCAGCTTTATCGAGCAAACTTGGCATCAAGCCTTCCTCTAGCTTATCAATGCGGTCTAGATTGGGGTTGACTTCTACCTGCAAAAAGTCTTCGCAGGTTTTTTTAATCATTAACTGTTCTTCGTCAAACTCTTCGGGAATGAAAATGTCTGCCGCTTCAGTGTCTTTGATGATGAATTCACCACCTTTTGTATGTGTTTTTTCCATGATATATTGATTTATAGCAGTTCAAAAATGCCTGCTGCTCCTTGGCCAGTACCTACACACATAGTTACCATGCCATATTTTTTATTTCTTGCTTTTAGTTCGTTAAGTACTTGTACGGTTAATTTGGCGCCTGTACAACCCAATGGGTGCCCTAAGGCAATGGCTCCACCATTCACATTCACGATATCGGTATTTAACCCTAAGGTGTTTATAATGGCTAAAGATTGAGAGGCAAAGGCCTCATTCAATTCAATTAAATCCAATTGATCTTGTTTCATACCTGCTTTTTTCAAAGCCAAAGGAATGGCTTCAATCGGACCAATACCCATAATACGGGGAGGAACGCCGGCCACACCATAACTAACTAAACGGGCAATAGGCTGTACATTTAATTGCTTCAGCATGCTTTCCGAAACTACCAATACAAAGGCAGCACCATCGGATGTTTGCGAAGAATTACCCGCCGTAATGCTTCCATTGGCCGCAAAAACCGGCTTTAGTTTGGCTAATTTTTCAATACTCGTATCCGATCTCGGACCTTCGTCGGTATCAACGATATAGTCTCGGGTTTTCTTTTTTAGATTGGCATCTACATAATTCTCGGTAACGCTGATGGGCAACACCCCAGCTTTTAAACGTCCGCTTTCTAAACCTTTAATTGCTTTTTGGTGAGAATTAAAAGCAAATTCATCTTGCGCTTCTCTGCTCACTTTGTAGTCGTTGGCTACAGCCTCGGCGGTTAAACCCATGCCCCAATACCATTCGGGATGAGCTTTGGCAACTTCGGGGTTGGGCACTAATTTCCAACCGCCAAAAGGCATACCCGACATCACTTCAACTCCACCGGCCACAATACAATTGGCCATACCCGAACGAATTTTCGCCACGGCCGTAGCAATGGTTTCTAAGCCAGATGCGCAATAACGGTTCATGGTTACACCGGGAACCTTATCGGTATTTAAACCCATTAGCGAAACCATACGAGCAATATTTAAACCTTGCTCGGCTTCGGGGGTGGCATTACCCACAATCACGTCGTCTATTTGATCTTTATCTAAATTAGGCACAGAGGCCACGAGGGCTTTTACTACTTCGGCAGCCAATTCATCGGCCCTAGTAAAACGGAAAACTCCTTTTGGGGCTTTGCCCACCGCGGTACGGTATCCTGCTATGATATATGCTTCTTGCATGATTCTCCTTAATTAATTTCTTAATGGTTTACCCTTGGTAATGATACTTTGAATACGTTCCAAGGTTTTCTTTTCTCCGCACAGCGATAAAAAAGCTTCACGCTCTAAATCGAGCAAATACTGTTCGCTTACCATGCTTGGTGCCGACAAATCGCCACCACACATCACGTAGCCTAATTTTTCAGATATTTTTTTATCGTGTTCCGAAATGTAATTTCCGGCAAACATAGAGTTGGCACCTGCGTAAACAATGCCTAAACCCGATTTGCCCAATACTTTTATATCCGTACGACGAACCGGTTGTGTATATCCGGCATCGGCTAGCTCCAAGGCTTTAGCTTTTGCATCGGCTATTAAACGACTGCGGTTCATGGTGATACTGTATTTACCCGCTTGTAAATAACCCAAATCAGCTGCCTCAGCACCCGAGGTAGAAACCTTGGCCATGGCAATAGTTAAAAAGCGATCTTTCAATACATTTTGGTCTATTTGGCCATCTTTCAATTCATCCGAAACACGTAGTGCAAATTCTTTGGTGCCTCCTCCTCCGGGAATTAAGCCTACGCCAAATTCTACCAAGCCCATATAGGTTTCGGCATTAATTTGTACGTGATCGGCGTGTAAAGCAAATTCGCAACCACCGCCCAAGGTTAAATTGTGAGGTGCCAAAACCACCGGAATACTCGAGTAGCGCAAGCGCATGGAAGTATTTTGAAAAGCCCGAATGGCCATGTTAATTTCATCCCACTCTTGCTCAATGGCCGCCATAAAAATCATCCCGATATTGGCACCGGCAGAAAAATTGGCTCCATCGTTTCCGATAACCAATCCGCGGAAATCTTTTTCGGCCAAATCAATGGCTTTGTTTATACCTTGAATCACATCGCCACCAATGGTATTCATTTTGGTATGAAATTCTAGGTTGATGATGCCATTGCCCAAATCGGTGATGGTGGTACCGCTATTTTTCCAAATGGTTTTGCTAGCCCGAATGTTATCTAAAATAATAAAGGCATCGGTACCCGGTATGGCTTTGTAACTTTTGCTCGGAATATCGTAGTATTTTTTTACACCATCTTCAACCTTGTAAAATGAGGTATGTCCGGCAGCTAGCATTTCGTGTACCCATGGGGCTGCTTCGTTGCCTAGGGCTTTCATTCCGGCAAGTGCTTCGCTGATGCCAATAGCATCCCATACTTCGAAAGGACCTAACTCCCAGCCAAAGCCGGCACGCATGGCGTCGTCTATGCGGTACAATTCGTCAGAAATTTCGGGAATACGATCGGATACATATTCGAATAAGCCGAAGAAAGCCGTTCTAAAAAATTCGCCGGCTCGGTCTGTGCCCTTGACATAGGCCTTCATGCGGTCGCGGAGGTTATCAATTAATTTTAAACCATCGAGTGTAGCCGATTTTATTTTTTCTTGCGGACGGTATTCGAGTGTTTTTAAATCGAGGGCTAAAATTTCGCTTTTGCCGTTTTCGCCTTTTACTTTTTTATAAAATCCTTGCTTGGTTTTATCGCCTAACCAATTGTTTTCTTTCATTTTTAACACATAGCCCGGTAATTGAAAAAGGGGATGTGCTTTATCGTTGGGAACGTTTTGGTATAACCCATTGGCTACGTTAATCATGGTATCTAATCCCACCACATCGGTAGTGCGAAAAGTTGCCGATTTTGGGCGACCCAATACCGGACCAGTATATTTATCAACCTCTTCTACTGTTAAGTCCATTTTTTCCACCAAATGCAATAAAGACATGATGGAGTAAACGCCTACTCTGTTGGCAATAAATGCTGGGGTATCTTTACACAACACGGTGGTTTTACCCAAAAACTGATCGCCGTAATGCATCAGAAAATCTACAATTTCCGGATCGGTTTGTGGTATTGGAATAATTTCTAACAAGCGTAAATAACGGGGCGGATTAAAAAAATGCGTACCGCAGAAATGTTTCTGGAAATCTTCGGAACGTCCTTCGGCCATTAAATGAATAGGAATACCCGAGGTGTTGGAGGTAATTAAGGTGCCGGGTTTGCGAAATTGTTCTACTTGCTCGTATACCTTTTTCTTAATATCTAGGTTTTCTACCACCACTTCAATTGTCCAATCGCAGGTGGCAATGTCTTTCATGTTGTCGGTAAAATTACCGGTGCTAATTCGGCTAAGGCTACGCTTGGTAAAAATGGGCGATGGGTTAGATTTTACTGCTGTTTCTAAAGCCGCATTTACAATTTTATTGCGTACGGCTAGGTGTTCCAACGTAAGGCCTTTGGCTTGTTCTTCGGGGGTAAGCTCTTTGGGAGCGATATCTAATAACAACACTTCTAAGCCAATATTGGCAAAATGACAGGCAATACGAGAACCCATAATTCCCGAGCCCAATACAGCTACTTTTTTAATACTTCTTTTCATAGTCCAGATGTAGGGTGATAGGCCAGCGTGAGCTGATTTATTTTTTGTAAGGCCGCAATTAATTGCTGGCGCTCTTTTTGTTCTAAATGAATGTTTAAATAGTCGTTAAACTTGCGCACTACTTCTTTGGCTTTTTGGCGTTGTTCTTTACCAAAATCGGTGAGGTAAATTTTTACCGAACGTTTGTCTTCTGGTGAAACCTTGCGGTAAATTAAACCTAAACCCTCCATGTTATTTAACATACGTGATAGGCTGGTAGATTTTACGCCCAACAAACTAGCAATTTGGGAAACCGCTATGCCCTCGTCGTGAATATTAATAAGGGCATAACCCAAGGCTTGTGTAATGCCAAAACCCGAAGCAATTTGGTTATAGGTGTTGGCTACATTTTGCCAAACCACCTTTAAAAAATAATCAACAGTTTCCTCGGGTTTCATCTATTACTATGCTTGCATAACAAATATAAGATTTCAAAATTGATATGCAAGCATAGTAATTGATTTTTTAAATTTTATTGTTGAGTATTTGATACCTTTGTTAAGAAAGGCATACGTATGAAAGAAATTACTGTAAAAGAACTTAAGCGTAAATTAGATAAGCAAGAAGATTTTCAGCTGATAGATGTTCGGGAAGAGTTTGAATATGAAGTATCTAACCTAAACGGCGAAAATATTCCATTGGGCGGACTGCTTTTAGAAGTAGGGAAAATTGCTACCGATAAACCCGTAATTATACATTGCCGCAGTGGCGCACGCAGTGCGGCTGCCGTTATGCAATTAGAGGCACAAGGATTTACCCAATTGTATAATTTAAAAGGAGGCATTCTTGCTTGGGCTCAAGAAATTGACCCTAACATACCGGTATACTAACATGATTTACAAAGTTTTACTCAACTTATTGTTAAATATTGGCATTATGGTACTCACGCTTAGCACCTATTGGGCGGCTAAGGGACAACATTACGGTATTACGGTGGCAGCAATTTTTTCTCTAGCCTTACTTATTTTTTTAAAAGCCAGGTTATTGAAAAACGTAAAAAGCCTCTCAAAAAAAGATTAAATTTCACTTAAACTAAAAAAAATGTTTTTACTCATTTTAGGCCTCGTTGCCTTAATCGTAGGTTTCCAATTGTCTCGTGCCGATAATCCCATTCAAAAATTTAGCAATCCGCTACGCATTGCAGGTGTTTTACTGCTCCTTTTAGGTGCTTCTGTATCTATGTTTAAGGTTATTGATGCCGGCCAAGTAGGTGTGAAAACCTTATTTGGAAAGGTAGAAAACGATGTATTATACAGTGGATTAAACGTGGTCAATCCTTTGGTAGAGGTAACCAACTTTGATACCAAAACACAGAACTATACCATGTCGGGCATTCACGATGAAGGAACTAAAGCTGGCGACGATGCCATACGAGTATTGTCTTCGGATGGATTGGAAGTAACCATTGATCTTTCTGTTTTATTTAAAGTTAGAGCTACCGAAGCACCACGTATTTTAAAAGAGATCGGTAACGATTATTTGGATAAAATTGTTCGTCCAATTTCCCGCACCGCCATTCGCGATAATGCCGTTTATTACGAAGCAGTGGCTTTGTATTCTACCAAACGCCAAGAATTTCAGGATAAAATTTTTAAAACCATTAACGAGAGTTTTGCAAAACGAGGTTTAGTTTTAGAGCAATTATTAGTCCGCAATATCACCCTACCCGAATCGGTAAAGAAAAGTATTGAGTCTAAAATTAATGCCGAGCAGGATGCGCAAAAAATGACCTTTGTTTTGCAAAAAGAACGCCAAGAAGCAGAGCGTAAACGAGTGGAAGCACAAGGTATTGCCGATTACCAACGTATTTTATCTACTGGCCTAAGCGATAAACAATTGCAGTACGAAGCAATTAAGGCCCAAAAAGAAATTGCCTTATCGCCCAATACCAAAATCATTATTATGGGAAATAGCAAAGGGACGCCGGTGATTATTGGGAATAACTAATGCATGCAGGATAGTTTATACCACCCCTTTAAAACCCTGCAATTTGATACTAAGCACTGCTTTTTAAGTGGGCAGTCGCTGGTATCGCCCGAAGAAGAAATAGGCGTGTTTGCGCCCTGGTTTTTGCAAGCCTTTGGCTTAGCAGATCGTCCGTTTAAATTATTGGATGAAAGCATGGTTACCTACAAAGACCTCCAGGTTCCTTGCAGTAGCGCAGTCTATGAAGAAGCTTTAGCACCGCTAGAAGCCGAAATACAGGCAGCTTTTTTAGGAGGATATAAGCAGGTGAAAGAGGTGCCAGACCTTCGTCTTTTTCAATGGATTTCGAAGTTGCTTTACGGTATTATTTACCACGAAATTAAACAAGGCATTCGCCAACAAAAAACCCTTGGCGAACCCTTTTCGCTATCGCAAGCCATGGCGCATAAGTTCGGGAACTTGCATATCATGCTGCAATCGCTCATTCAACCTATTAACTTCGAAGAACCTAAACCTTGGAGCATTCAGGTGTTTAAGTTGGCACAAGAAGATAATTTTTTTAGCTACCGCGATGAGCTAAATACCCTCAGCTTTAGCCTCCGTGCCCACGATTTTGGCATTATTGCCTGCTTACAAGATAACGGCACCAATGTGCAATACCACCACGAAATATTGGAAATTTGTGATGATCAGACGCTAAGCCCTGCTCAGTTTGAAGAACTCTGTGCTCGTTTCTTTTATTCGGCCTATTTATTTAACCGCCTACCCGAATATGCCGTACTGCCAACTCCCGAAACCATATTTATAGAGGCCATGCCTTTGCAAGGTATCAGCAGTAAACCCATTTTTGATGTTTGGGATGTGAAAACCTATGGGCAAGTGCTCGAAAATTTCTGGAAAGCTTGGGGTTTTACCCTATTCGAAATTATTAAAGACCCGGAAAAGCCGATGAGTTTTTTAACGGATGAAACCGGCGCTTTTCAACAGCAGCCGCTCCACTAATTACCTCTCCAACAGTTGGCCCAAAAAGTAGGGTACAATATCTGGGTGATACAAAACCGTAATACTAACCCCTGCCAAGGCCCCATAAAAATGCGCATCGTGGTTTATATGATCACTTGAATTACGAGAGGCATACCAGCAATAGCCTAAAAACAAAAATCCATACAACACTGCCGGAATGGGAATAGGCAATGGGAAAATCATCATTTTGGTAAGCGGATAAAATAAAATATAGCTAAACACAATGGCGCAAACCGCTCCCGAAGCGCCTAAACTATTGTACCAAAAATCATTCTTGTGCTTAATAATAGAGCCTAAATCGCTCAATACTAAACTGAGCACATACAAGCCTGCAAATTGCCAATGGCCAAAGCTGCTTAAAGAAGCTAAGGTTTGCTCCAAAGGGAAAGCGAAGAAATAAAAGGAGAGCATATTTACGAGCAAATGCCCCCAATCTTTATGAATAAGTCCGCTGGTGAACACTGAGTACACCCGTTGCCCTCGGCTTACACTATACGGATGTAGCATAAACTTTCCGTAAACCTCGTGGTTGGAGAAGGCGTAAATACTCGTTATGACCGTAAAAAGTAAAATAATGCTGGCTACTGGGGTTTGGCTTAAATATTCTTGCATGATACTTAATTTAAAATTCTTCCGACCGGATACCGATTAACCGTTTTTTCTAAATAATCGGAATGCCGGTATACCCAATCTAACTGTGCCGAGCCACTTTTGGCCAGGGCTTCGTTTTGTGCTTTTGCTTCTTCCAATTGTTTCCGTAATTCGGGATTTTTTTTCAGAATTTCTGCTCCAGTATCTTCAAACACATAAGCCGAAAAATATTCTTTTTGGCCTAAAATACTATCAAAGAAATTCCAAGCAAAAAATGAATCCACACCTTGGGGTTCTAGGGTTTCTACAATATATCTGTTTTGAGGTTGATTTACCCGAACCACATAATCGCCGGCATAAAATTTCACCGTGTGCTCTTGTGCTTTCAGCGTAACTTGGCTGTGTAAATAATGACCTTCGTAAGGCTTAGCCCCTGTTTTATAATCAACAATAGTGTACATGTCTAGGCGGAATACACTATCCTTTTTTAAGCGCTCTAGCTTTACTCCATTTAACTGCAACAAACTAATTACCTTTTGCCAAGCCTGCGGAATGATGTAAGCTTTAGGAGCCTGTACCGTTAGCGTAGCTTCGTAGTGGTTAAACCAAGGAATGGTTTTCTCGTAGGGTTTTGTTCTGTCGTAGTACAATCTATTTTGACCGCTAATTTCGCTGGGTTTATAACTAGCTTCGAAGCCTTTAAAACGCAAGCTATCTACCCGTTTTTCATCGAGTTTCCAGTTTAGTGCAAATTGAGTTTGTTGGGCTGCTTGCGCCAAAGCTTGCGCCCTCACTTTGCCAATTTCGGTGGCATGCTCTTGCGTAAACGCTACCAGGTGTGTCATTAATTGATAACTAGCCTGCACCCGTTGCGCAAAAGGTTTGAGCATATGTGTTTCGGGCATGTAGCCCATGGTTTGGTGCAATGCTGCATAACCTGTACTAAATCTAGGGAGCTCTAAAAATGCTTGAATGCCTAAGTCGGGCGTTTCGCCCACATGATCTAGATAAGGTGTCATTTCAAAACCGCCTGCCTTCATGCGCTTAAACAATTCGGGTGTGAGTTGTTTGCTCATGTAATTGGCCAAAATAGGATTTAATTTATCTTGTTGGGTCTCAATAAGGGTCATTACATATTGATAATCGGCGCCATTGCTGGTATGGTTATCAAAAAAGATATCGGGTTGCCAGGTAGTAAAAATTTCTTGAAATGATCGCGAATTTTTAGAATCAGTTTTAATGAAATCTCTGTTTAAATCTAAGTTTTGAGCATTTCCTCGAAAACCATAGGCATCCGGACCATTTTGGTTAGCTCTAGAAGTGGATGAGCGATTTAAACTTCCATCAATATTGTAAAGAGGAATCACACAAATAACCACATCGGCAGGCAGCGAATGGTTTTTCAATACATCTCTTACCAACATCATCGTGGCATCAATACCTTCGGGCTCACCCGGGTGAATGCCGTTGTTGATTAATATTATGCGTTTATTTTGCTTACGTAAAACTACTGGATCGAAATTTTTATTTTTTGAAAGCACAGCCAAATGAAGTGGCTTCCCGCTATCTGTTAAACCGCAAGTCAGCAGTTTAAGCTCTTCAAATTGCGCATCTAATACTTGGTAAAAAGCAATAGCCTGGGCATGCGTTGCACTTACGTTTTTAGTAGTGCTTTGTTCGAAAGGTGTTAACTGGCCATAACTAGGTAAATAGGCACTTAAAAAGAGGATACTACCGATAACTAGTTTTTTCATAATTGTTTAGCTTATTCAATGTGCTGAAAACTTTTCAGCGTTCACCCTATTTTATCAATTTAAAACTTTGTTTTATCCCGCCCGAACTGATTTTTAAAATATAGGTACCTTGAGCCCAATGCTGCGAATTAATTACTGAAACGCCACTTTTTTCTACTAAAACGGCACGTTCTTTCTGGATTAATTTGCCCTGCATAGTGTAAATGGATAGTATAGTTTCTGACGACGAAAAATTACGCAAATACACCGAAAATTGATCACCAATAGGATTCGGATATATTTTTACAAAATTTTCGGGGTTGAGTTCATCACTCACTTTTTGCGTAGTATTGTTTTTGGTTATGAGCCAATATTCCGGGTCTACCACTACACTAGTAGGAATAAAACCCAGGTGTTTAATAAAAACTTCGCCATTTATTTTATTATCGAGCACAAGGGTTTTACTTTGGCTTGCATTCGAAAAATTTAATGCTAGGGGTAATTCAAAAAAATCTACTGAGGGATGCGAAGTGGTTTGATTGAGTTTAATCCGCACGTGGTCAATACCTACTGGAGTCCATTGTACTTGATAGCTCGGATAGCCCTGCCCTTCGTACCAATCTTTGAAAAATTCAGTTAAATCTACGCCACTTACTTGCTCTAAATTTCGTTTCAAATCAGCAGTTCGAGCAAAACCATATACTAATTTTGGATCTTTTTGATACTGCTGAATGGCTTTAAAAAATACCTCATCACCTAATTTCCAACGCAACATATATAATAAATATGACCCTTTTTGATACGTTAATCGGTTACTGAAAATACGGTTTACACTGGTGGTATCGCTCACTTTTACAGAACCATCTGGTAGAGAAGTAATATAGTCCACTACTTGTTTACGCTTCGTAATGACGCCATCCCAACTAATTTGGCCGTATTTATTCTCGTCGTAAAAGCTAGCCAAATGGGTAGCAAAGCCCTCATTTAACCAAATATCTTCCCAAGTACCGCATGTAATTTTATTACCAAACCATTGATGAGCCAATTCATGGGCTACCAACCCTTCAGATAGGTTTATCATAAACGAATTGGTTTGGTGCTCCATTCCTCCACCCCAACCAAATTGGGTATGCCCATATTTTTCGTTAATAAAAGGATAATCACCAAATTTTTGGTGAAACAAAGCCATCGCAAAAAGTGTATTCAAAGTACCCTGTTGAAAAGCAGTTAAACTTTCTGGGTAAGCAAAAGTTTGAATGGGTAAGTATTTATTACCCAATTGTACATTCACAGAAAAAACACTGTAATTGGTTACTGCCAAGCACACCAAATACGATACAATGGGATAACGATGTTTCCAATAGGTACGTGTTTTACCGCCGGCCACAGCCGTTTCACTTTTTAATAATCCGTTAGAAGATGCTTTGTATATAGAAGGATGGGTAACAAAAACATCAATCGAGTCGGCTTTGTCGTCTAAGCCATTTTTACAAGGCCACCACTCCCGACTACCGTAAGGTTCACTTAAGGTCCACATACCAGCCACACCATTGTGGGTATTATTTATAAAGGCACCAAAACCCGTATCGGGGCCTGGGCTACCTTGATAAGTTATGCTTAATGAATCTAGTGTGCCTGCGCCCAAGCTAACGGGCAAATTAATAGTAAGCACATTATTTAAATGTTGCTTAGCCAGAACTGATGAACGTTGCTTTACTTCGGTAACCGACAAATTATTCATCAAATCTAGGCTGATGCTATTAATGGACGTTTTAGCTACGTAATACACCGTAACTTTGCCCGAAATATAGCGTACTGCTGGATCAATAACCCATTCGCAGCGATAATATTTTACATCAAAAGCATCACTAGCCGTTGTAAATTGAGCTATTTGGCCACTTTGCAACTGTAACCGCTGATGAACAGCGGCCTCTTGTTGGGATATGGTCTTTAGCTCCTCGATGTTTTGAGCAAAAGCAAAATAAGGCAATGCAATAAAAGCTATATAACAAATAAATCGAAGATGGTGCATAGGCTGTTTAACCAATAAAGAATCTTAAAAATAAGATTCTTTATTAATAAATCAACTAAAAAATATACCGAGACTGGGTATATATAACAACGATTTATACGTATTTCATGCAAGCACTTAGCTCCTATTCTTTAACAGCAAATTGGAATGGGTATCGGTAAAGATATGCACAAAGCAGTAGAAACTTTGGGGCATTTGGCTGTATGGTGGGAAGAAAAAACTTAATTTTTAGCCTATAAAATATCTTCCCGATGGGTGGCGTTTTACATCAAGCATGTAATCAATCTGCCCATGAACATTTTATATACTGCACCCTCCGCCATATCGGGTATGGGTTTATTTTGTAAGTGTCCCCTAGCATATGAAGAGTGTATTCTTAGCCTAAAAGGCGATCGTGTTTTTCATGATTATACCCCAAAATTTGCAGAAGAAGGACCCAATTGGATTGGTATTGGACCCAACGAATGGATTATTCCACCTAAAGGAAGCCCCGTGCTATTTGTAAACCACTCCTGCAAACCCAACGTATTTATTAATAAGTATTTAGAGCTAGTTGCCGCAACGCCATTGGCAGCAAATACAGAATTGCTGTTAGATTACTCATCAACAGAATTAGACCCCTATTGGGAAATGACTTGTGCATGTAAAAATGAAGATTGCCGAAAATTGATTAAAAATTTCGAATCTTTGCCCATCCTATTAAAGGTAAAATATAGCTACTTTATACACCCTAGCTTTTGGAAAAAAACCATAGAAAAACAGTGGATTAACAGCTAAAAATTAAAAAATGCGTGGGCAAGTAGCCCGAGTGAAATAGGTACTGCGACTACCCACGAACAACAGACTACACCCACGCAATTGTGATGCATTAAAATCCATTTTTTGTTCGTTTATTAAAAAAAGTCGCAGTTTAAAATCACCAAAATAGTTGATGCAATATTTTGATGTTTACAAATAGTATATCTATTTGTAGATATTGATATATAAAGGTAGGCATTAAAAATCATGCCTTTAATAGAATTTTCGAAAATTATAATAAATGTTCCGCTAATTGGTGAAGCAAAAATTTATGGGTAAAACTACCTAATTTTGTTAGGTACAGCTTACTAAATTACTAGTGGCTTTAGCTAAAATTTTATCAGAGTGGTGGATGAGTTCTGCTTGCACATACACTACCGTTCTTCCATTACGAATTACGGTGGCCTTGGCCACCACCTCATCGCTTACCTTAGCGGCATTAATAAAATCGACTACTAGATTGAGCGATACAAAAGCTTGGTCTTTATTTAAACTGGCAACGGCAGTACCTATTACGTCGTCCAACATTCCGGAAATTACACCACCATGCAACATACCAAAAGGATTGGTCATATCGGGACGAACGGCAAAACGAACAGCAACTTCACCCAATTCGGCTTGCTCCAATACACCATCCAACCAATGTGCAAAAGGCGAAGGGCTATTCTTGGTAGATTTACCAATGTGTGCCTGCAACCAAGCCAAGCGTTTGTTTTCCATAACTAGCTTAGGCTTTCTTAGCCCAATTATCTTTTAGGGTAACTGTTCTGTTAAACACTAAATTTTCAGCCGTAGTGTCTAGGTCTAAGGTAAAATACCCTTTACGAATAAATTGGTATCCCCTTCCTAGCTGGGCGGTAGCCAAATCGGGTTCTATATAAGCCTTAGAAAGCACCTGTAAACTAGTTGGGTTAATATACTCCTTAAAATCGCCGTCTTCGTTCGATGGATCTTCTACTTGAAACAAGCGATCGTATAAGCGTACTTCGGCAGTTTTAGCATGCGCTACACTTACCCAATGTATGGTACCTTTTACATGCAAGCCACTGGTGTCGATACCCGATTTCGATTCGGGAATATATGCGCAATACACTTCGGTTACTTTACCAAAATCATCGGTTTTAAAACCTGTACAGGTTACAATGTAGGCACTTTTTAAACGTACGCTTAAGCCTGGGGCCAGGCGGAAATATTTCTTATCAGCTTCTTCTTTAAAATCTTCCCGCTCAATCCACAATTCTTTGCTAAACGGAATACTTCTTTCTCCATCACCACCCTCTACTTCCGGATTATTTTCTCCGTGGAGGAGTTCTTCTTGGCCTTCGGGATAATTGGTAATTACCAATTTAATGGGATCGAGCACCGCCATCCGTCGCCAAGCCGTTTTATTTAAATCTTCGCGAATGCAAAACTCCAACAAGCTCATTTCAATCAGATTCTCTCGTTTGGCAACCCCAATTTTATCGCAAAAATTACGAATACTGGCAGGGGTATAACCACGGCGGCGTAAGCCACTAATGGTTAACATTCGAGGATCGTCCCAACCGTTGACGAATTTCTCGTTTACCAACTGAAGTAGTTTACGTTTACTCATTACGGCATAATCGATATTCAATCGGGCAAACTCGTATTGTTTTGCTGGAAAAATTTCTAATTTTTCAATAAACCAATCGTATAATGCACGGTGCGGAATAAATTCTAAAGTGCAAATTGAGTGGGTAATTTCTTCAATGGCATCGCTTTGCCCGTGGGCAAAATCATACATGGGGTAAATACACCAGGCATCGCCTGTACGATGATGCATAGCGTGTTTAATGCGGTACATCAATGGATCGCGAAGGTGCATATTGGGTGCAGCCAAATCTATTTTAGCTCGTAATACTTTAGCCCCATCAAGATATTTTCCGGCTTTCATTTCTTCAAATAATTGAAGGTTTTCTTCGATGTTACGGCTGCGGCAAACCGAAGGGGTACCGGGTACGGTAGGCGTTCCTTTACCGGCGGCAATTTCTTCAGCAGTACTATCATCTACATAAGCCAGATCTTTTTTAATAAGCGATACAGCAAAATCGTAGAGTTGTGAAAAATAGTCGGATGTATATAATTCTTGAGCCCAATCAAAACCCAACCACTTTACATCTTTTTTAATACTCTCTACATATTCGGTTTCTTCGGTAACAGGATTGGTATCATCGAAACGCAAATTGGTTGTGCCGCCATATTGCTGGGCTAAACCAAAATTTAAACAAATAGATTTGGCATGACCAATGTGTAAATAGCCATTGGGCTCTGGAGGGAAACGGGTAAGCACCCGACCGTCATGCGTACCATTTTTTAGATCTGCTTCAATAATGTCTTCTAAGAAATGTAAAGACCGCTCTTCACTCATACTATTTATCTTTTGTTTTAATTTAGATAGGGCGACAAAAATAATAAAATTACCCCGCATTGCACCAATTATCTAGTTGGTAGTGCATTCATATTTTCTTGCTATTTTTACACATCAAAACAAAAAATAGTGAAAAGACCGATTCGTGTATTAGTGGCCAAAGTAGGCTTAGATGGCCACGATAGGGGGGCCCGAATTATTGCTACATCGTTACGTGATGCAGGTATGGAGGTAATTTATACTGGCTTGCGCCAAACGCCTGAAATGGTAGTAAATACCGCTTTACAGGAAGATGTTGATGCCATTGGTGTTTCCATTTTATCTGGAGCACACCTCACCGTTTTTCCAAAAATTATAGCATTAATGGAGGCCAAAGGGCTAACAGATGTACTACTCACCGGTGGAGGAATTATACCAAGTGCCGATACGGAAAAACTACAGGATATGGGCGTAGGTAAATTGTTTGCTCCGGGCACAAACACGCAAGAAATAGCAAGTTATATTACAAATTGGGTAGCCGAAAATCGCTCTTTTTAATTGCAATTTATGAATTACGAAAACATCTTATTATCGCTAAATAACCGCATTTTACGCATTACTATTAATCGCGAAAGCAAATTAAATGCACTAAATAAATTAACCTTAGCAGAGTTGCATACTGCACTAAGCGATGCTTTTACCAACCCCGAGGTTGGCGGTATTATACTTACCGGATCCGGGCCAAAAGGTTTTGTAGCCGGAGCAGATATTAGTGAATTTGCCGACTTGAATACCGATGAAGGACGCATTTTTGCTCAAGAAGGGCATCATAAAGTATTTGATCGTATGCATGCCAGCGAAAAACCAATAATTGCTGCCATTAACGGCTTTGCCTTAGGTGGTGGCTTGGAATTGGCTATGGCCTGCCATATGCGTATTGCATCAGAAAATGCCCGTTTAGGCTTACCCGAAGTAACTTTGGGTTTAATTCCAGGATATGGTGGTACGCAACGCCTTACCCAATTGGTAGGCAGAGGCCGAGCCTTAGAAATGATTTTAACTGCCGATATGATAACAGCTGCCAAAGCATTGGAAATAGGCTTGCTGAACGAGGTAGTAGCGCCAGAAAACCTATTGGCCGCTGCCGAAGAAAAAATGAGCAAGATTTTAAGTAGGGCCCCTATTGCAGTGGGTGCAGCCATTAATGCCGTAAATGCCGCTTTAACCGATGGAATAAACGGCTTTGAGGAAGAAATTAACCAATTTGCTCGTTGTTTTGATACCGCCGATTTTAAAGAAGGTGTGTCGGCCTTTTTAGAAAAAAGACCCGCTCAATTCAAAGGTCGCTAAGCCTTTTTTTAACTAGTAGGATAAAATCTGTATATTTAACTCAACACATAGGCTTGTGTAGAAGAGATTCTAGGCCAGTTTGAGACAGATTTTATGAAGCAAATCTTAGTTATTGATGATGAGGTTGCGATTGGGCAACTTCTTTTTAATTTTTTAAGCAGAAATGGATTTGAAGTTGAAACAGCTACTTCAGGACTTGGCGCATGTTTATGCTGGCATGGTAAGTAAGCTGCTTGTACTACTTTGCTTAGCACTAGCCTTCTTATTTGGTAGTTTGGCTTTGGCTTTTTATTTAGGCGATGTGTTAAAAAGTGTAGAGGGCGGATTTTTAGCTGTAATGGGGATTTATTTAATTTTAGCTTCCTTGCTAGTTGCGCTAAAAAACCCACTTATAGAACGCCCTTTAATAGATAAAACCATTAATCAGGTACTAGGCGACAGCGGAGAGGAGAATAACCATGCTGCATAAGCCTATCAGAAATTTAGCCGAGCTTAGAGCCGAAAAGAAAAAATTGCGCTGGGAAATTGCTTTACGTGAAGCAGATTTTGAGGAGCAGCTAAGCCATATTCAAGCTATAGTAGCAACCCCTATACGCTGGGTTCATTTTATAAAAAATCTTTTTAACCACGATGACTCGGGCAAATCGGATTTGCTTAGCTCTTTGGCACAATTGGGTTTACCTATCCTACTTAATTCTGTTATTTTCAAAAAATCGAGCATAGTACTAAAAGGATTGGTGGCCATTATAAGCCAGCAATTGGCCCGAGGAGTTACGGCAAAAAACGTAGCTTCATGGATGGAGACCTTAATGGATTGGATAAAAAAAACCGAAAAATCGGTAGTTAAAAAAGTGGAAGAGGCAACAGCGAAAAAGGATAAGCAATAGCCCTAGATTTTGCCGTTTTCCAAATCGGCATACATGGCTTCTACTTCTTTTAAGTGATTGGCTAAAATCATTTTTCGTTTTAGGGAAAGTTTAGGAGTAAGTTCTCCACCATCTATGCTCCACTCTTTAGGCAAGAGTGTAAACTTTTTAATTTGCTCCCAATGCCCAAAATCAACATTTAATGCGGACACCTCACGTTGGTACTTTTCCTGTACCTCGGGTAGTTTTATAGCCTCTTCTTTAGATGTGTATGGAATACTTTTAATTGCACACCACGACTGTAGGGTAGCAAAGTTTGGAACAATTAGAGCCGATGGGAACTTACGGTTTTCTCCCACTACCATGACTTGTTCAATTAGTGTTGACTCTTTAAATTTATTCTCTATTACTTGCGGCGCAATGTACTTCCCACCGGCCGTTTTAAATATTTCTTTCTTTCTATCGGTTATGCGTAAAAAGCCATCATCCGTCATTTCGCCAATATCGCCTGTATGAAACCATCCATCAGCATCCATCACCTCGGCTGTTAAATCAGGTCGATTATAATAACCCTTCATGATATTAGGGCCCTTGCATAAAATCTCCCCATCTTCGGCAATTTTAACTGCCACATCGGCAATAAGTTTACCTACTGTACCAAATTTTGCTTGGTATTTACCCAAACCATTTACCGAAATTACTGGAGAAGTTTCGGTAAGGCCATAGCCCTCCAATACCGGAATTCTAGCCGCCCAAAACACTCTAGCTAAACGGGGCTGCAAGGCCGCACCACCAGACATGAGGGTTTTTACTTCCCCACCCAAAGCGGCACGCCATTTAGTAAACACCAATACATTGGCAATAGCTAATTGAAAATTATACCACCAGCCATTTTGACCATACAATTCGTATCTCAAGCCTAAATCTAAAGACCAATAAAAAAGTTTGCGTTTAATACCTTTAAGCTCTGATCCCTTTTCTACAATTTTATCGTATATTTTTTCGAGCATTCGAGGTACCGTAGTAAAGCCGTTTGGTTTTACTTCTTGTATATCGGCCATTACCGTTTCTAAACTCTCGGCATAATATATGCTCACCCCCATATACATATTCATATACGATACCATGCGCTCAAAAATGTGCGAAAGCGGTAAAAAACTCAATGCTCTTTTTAAATTAGGTGGGTAAATACCCGCCGTAGCCACTAGGTTAGAAACCAAGTTGCTATGGGTAAGCATCACTCCCTTCGGTGTGCCAGTGGTACCCGAGGTATAAATTAGTGTGGCTAAATCTTCGGGCTGTACACTAGCTCTTAATGGTTGTAAGTCAACATGAGGAGTACTTTTCTTAAACAGTTCTTTCCAAAAAGGAGCACCATCGTTTTCGTTGAAAGAATAAATCTCTAAGGCTAAGCCTTCCTCTTTTTTAACTTGATTTAATTTGACTACCAAATCTTTGCTACCTGCAAACACAAACTTTACCTCAGCATCTTTTAAAATAAAACGAATGTCTTGCTCGGACAATGTGGGATACATAGGCACCAAAACGGCGCCTATTTGCACAATAGCTAAATCGCACATATTCCATTCTGGCCTATTTGACGACATAATAGCCACCCGATCGTTACGTTGAATACCAGAAGCCAATAAGCCGCGGCTGGTTTCATCAACAAGATGTAAGAATTGAGATTTAGAATAGGTAATCCACTGCCCATGCTGTTTTCCAGCAATGAATACTTCTCCCATAAATTGTTTTTCTATTCGGGGGAGCAGATCGTGAACTCGGGTAAAGGATGACATGATTGGTTAATTGGCGTTACAAGTACCAATATAGTAAAAGTTAGCTAAAGAATAAAATTTAAGCCGATTTTTGACTAAGAGGAAGGAATATTTAGGATATTTGCTACTATACATGAAGCCATAATCCATAAAAAAATGAAAAAAAATAAATGCTTACTCTGTGTAACCTTGCTAATGGCTGTATGTACAAGCGGGGCATTTGCACAATACAAACATGCTATAGGCGGTCGTTTTGGATCTGCTAATAGTATTAGTTATAAAACTTTTGTAAACACAAACAATGCGCTTGAGTTTATTGTCAATTTTCAATCAAATACAAACTACTCTTATTTTAGAGTTACCGGCTTAATGGAAAAACATGCTCCCATAAATGATGTAGATGGATTACGCTGGTACTATGGGTTTGGTGCCACCCTTGGCTCTAGAACCTATAAACCTGCTGATGAAAATAAACTACTCTTAGCTGCCGATGGTATTTTAGGCTTGGACTTTAAATTTCCTGATGCTCCTATAAATATTGCTATGGATTGGAAACCTGCTATTGAACTTACACCCAATACCCGTTTAAATGGCGAAGGCATAGGCTTATCGCTACGTTTTACTTTCTAACAACAAAGCCTCTCAATTTTTGAGAGGCTTTGTTGTTTATAGGGCTAGCCATTTTGCTCGAAGCAGCAACTGCTCTTTACTTGGTTTATCTACCGAAACAAAACGATAGCGAACTGCCGGATTTCGATCTAAAGTAAGATCGAAGGTCATTGGCAAACCATCGCGAATAATGCCGATTTTTATTTTTTCTGCAACGGTTTTGGCGGCAATAGCTTTGTCTAGCTCAGCCATTGTACCGCTCACTTTTTCATCGTTAATGCTTAACAACTCATCGTTTACGTTTAGGCCATCTCTCCACGACGGGCTATTTCTAGCAACCGAAGTGATTAAAAATTTTCCAGTCCGAGCACTAGCACTGATGCCTAAATACGGTTCATTTTTACTTGCATTATCGTCTGCCAATTGGTAACCAACAGCTTTTAAAAAGGCATTATAATCTGGTTTTTTAGTACCGTATACATAATCGTTGTAAAATGCCTCCATTGATTTTCCTGCAATTTTACCTGCCATATCTTTAAACTCTGCATCGGTATAGCCACGAGCTAATCTGTAATAATATTGGTAGTACATGATGTTCATCACATCATCTAATTTTTTCTGCCCGGCGGTAGCTTGCAAGATTTCTAAATCCATAAGCATGGCAATAATACTGCCCTTATCATAATACGATATGCTGCTGTTACGCGAATTCTCGTTAGGACGATAGTATTTTATCCACGCATCAAAACTTGCATCGTGTGCCGATTGTTCTAAGCTTCCTGGCTGATTAGCAACCAGGCTCAAGCCCGATGCTACTAT
Source organism: Sphingobacterium thalpophilum (assembly GCA_945875895.1). GTDB lineage: Bacteria > Bacteroidota > Bacteroidia > Sphingobacteriales > Sphingobacteriaceae > JAIPAN01. The sequence continues at coordinate 66,817 of CAMCMG010000001.1, forward strand.
TCCTAAATATTCATCTGGAGAATAAAAACCGGCTCTGCGCACAAATAAATTCTCATAATAAGCTGTAAAGCCCTCGGCTATCCACAAATTACTGGTATAATTTTCTGCATCGTAATTAAACGGGCCGAGCGCAACAGGGCGTAACCGTTTTACATTCCACAGGTGAAAATACTCGTGAGCAACCAAACTTAAGAAACTTTTATAGCCATTTTCGGTAGCATATTGCCCTCTTGGATGACCCAATACCGTGGAGTTTAGGTGTTCTAAACCGCCACCACCCGATGCATAATTGTGTACAATAAATACATAATATTTATTCGGATTTTCGCCAAAAACTGTGGTTGCTTGTTCCACAATTTTAGCCATATCTACTTTTAATTTCTCGGCATTGTAATTACCGCCACCATACATTACTACCTCATGGCGAACACCGGCTGCTGTAAATTCAAATACATCTTGGTTTCCCACTTCAATTGGCGAATCAAATAAGATATCAAAGTTTGGAGCGGTATAGATAAAAGCACCGGCTTTTACGGGACTTAAGCCAGTAGATACTTTAGACCAGCTAGTATATGGTTTAATGGTGACTGTTGATGGTTTAGCCAATTGCCCTGCCGGATACATAAAAATACCTGTTGGCGATAAAAATGCATGGGAAGCATCTACAAAGCTAGTACGTACCGATATTTCAAAAGCGTATACTCTATAAGAAATTCGAATATCCGATTTTTTAGGATTTTGGATACGCCAAGTACTCTTATTCACTTTTTGAAACGCAAGTGCTTGCCCCTTTTCATCTATGGCCTTAAATCCTTCTACATTCTTTCCAAATTCTCTCACCAAATAAGAACCAGGTGCCCAAACGGGCATCTTCACATCAAGTTGTGGCTGATGATTACCTTTTAACAACATACTCACTTCTACATAATGTGCCTGAGGCTCCACAAATGATACTTCAAAAGAAATGTGGCTTTGCGCCATTGCCTGTGTACTTAATAGGGCCATAACTAGGAACGACAAAAATGATTTTAGATTCTTCATTGGTTCTAAAAGAATAGGTTTATAACAAAAGTAGTTTTAAATTTCAAAGTATGAAATTTTGAAAATCTTGCAGCTGTAATTTATTGGATACATTTCGGGTACATGTGCCCCGAATATCTTACTTTTGCCCCTAAATCACAGCTATTTTAAATGAAAACGAAACGCATTCTCTATGTTTTATTAGCCCTTTGTTTAGGTGCTGCCATCCTGTATCGTATTACTAAAAATGCACAACAAGGGGCCGGAGGAAAAGGTGGTTCAGGTGGACCTAAAGGGGGTAAAAATGCGGGTGCTATGCCTCCTACAAAAGTAAATGGCATAATTGTTAGTAGCCAAGCTTTTGATAGTAATATTACCCTAAGCGGAGCTGTAGAGGCTGATGAAGAAGTAGAAATTAGGCCTGAAATAGCTGGCCTGGTAAAGGGTATTTATTTTACAGAAGGTACTAATGTACGTAAAGGACAACTACTCGTAAAAATAAACGATACCGAACTACAAGCGCAACTTAAACAAGCACTAAGTAAACAAAAACTAGCCTCCGAAACAGAATCGAGGGCAAAACAATTGCTAAAAAAAGAAGCCATAAGCCAAGAAGAATACGATATAGCTTTTGCCGAATTAACCAACCTAAAGGCACAAACAGAACTTATTAGGGCACAGTTATCTAAAACCGCCATCACTGCCCCATTTAGTGGGCGCATCGGCTTGCGCTCAATTTCCACTGGTGAATACGTAAGCCCTAGCACTAGCATTGCCAAACTCGTAAATAGCCAAATGGTTAAAATTAGCTTCTCGGTGCCGGAAAAATATGCCGGAAAAATTAAAAATCAAACAGAAATTCAGTTTACCGTAGACGGAAACAACAAACCCTTTAGCGCTAAAATTTACGCTATGGATCCGGGTATAGAAACCAATACCAGAACCTTGCAACTAAAAGCCAAGACTAGTAATGTGGGCAACCAGTTGATTCCAGGCTCTTTTGCTAAAATTACGTTGCCATTGGCCGGTATACCCGATGCTATTTTAATTCCTACACAAGCTATTATACCTGTGTTAAAAGGGAAAAAAGTATTTATAAGTAGCAATGGTTTAGCTAAAGAAATACCAATTGAAACTGGGCCACGCACCGATAAATATATTTTAGTGCTCTCTGGCTTAGCTTTAGGCGATACCCTATTAACTTCGGGAATGATGTCGCTAAAAAATGAGAGTCCGGTAAAAGTAATAGTGAAAAACTAAGTACATGAGTTTATCGAGCACCAGCATTAAACGTCCGGTTCTGGCCATTGTTATGAACCTGAGCTTAGTCCTTTTTGGACTGATTGGCTTTCATTTTTTGGGCGTCCGCGAATTTCCATCTATCGATCCACCGGTAGTATCGGTACGTACCGGTTACCCGGGCGCCAATGCCGCTGTGATTGAATCGCAAATTACTGAACCATTAGAAAAAGCCATCAACAGCATAGATGGGGTACGCAATATTTCCTCATCAAGTAATCAAGGATCGAGCAACATTACCGTAGAGTTTAACCTTACTAAAGATTTAGAAGAAGCCACCAATGATGTTCGCGATAAAGTGTCGCAAGCGGCTCGTTCCCTACCAAAAGATATAGACGGCTTGCCGGTTGTAGCCAAAGCAGATGCCAACTCGGAGTCTATTTTATCGATGACCCTAGAAAGCGATACCCGCAATCAATTGGAATTGAGCGATTATGCCGAAAATGTATTGGCGCAACGCTTACAAACCATTCCGGGAGTAAGTAACGTGCAAATTTGGGGGCAAAAACGCATGGCCATGCGCATTTGGATAGACCCATCGCGAATGGCGGCCTACCGCTTAACCGCACTAGATATTAAAACGGCTCTCGACAAAGAAAACATCGAACTCCCTTCCGGCAAAATCACCGGAGAGTCGACCGAATTGTCTGTAAAAACCATGGGAAACTTATCTTCAGAAGATGATTTTAATAATTTGATTATTAAAAACGATGGGGTAAACATCATCCGATTAAAAGATATTGGTTCGGCAGTAATGGCCCCTGAAAATGAGGAAACCATGTTGCGTCAATCTGGTAAAACCATGATTGGTATGGCCATTGTACCGCAACCAGGTGCCAATTATTTAGATATTTCTGATGAGTTTTATAAACGTTATGAGCAAATTAAAAAAGATTTGCCTAAAGATTTTAAACTCGATATAGCGATAGATCAAACCATTTTCATCAAAAAATCAGTTTCCGAAGTTGCCGAAACCCTCCTACTCTCTTTGGTATTGGTTATTCTGATTATATACCTATTCTTCCGCGACTGGAGCATCGCCTTCCGCCCATTAATAGATATTCCGGTATCTTTAATTGCCACTTTCTTTGTGATGTACATGTTTGGGTTTTCCATCAATGTACTTACTTTGCTAGCCATTGTATTGGCTACTGGCTTAGTAGTTGATGATGGTATTGTGGTAACTGAAAATATTTTCAAAAAAATTGAAGAGGGCTATTCGCCTATTGAAGCCGCCATTAAAGGCTCTAACGAAATTTTCTTTGCAGTAATCTCTATTTCTATTACTCTAGCCGCGGTGTTTTTACCGGTTATTTTTTTAGAAGGATTTGTAGGCCGATTGTTCCGAGAATTTGGCGTAGTAATTGGGGCGGCCGTACTTATTTCTGCCTTTGTATCGCTTACTTTAACGCCTATGCTCAATGCCTATTTAATGAAAGGGCATCAGAAAAAAACTAAATTTTATGAGCGTACCGAACCTTATTTTGTAGCCCTAACCAACGGTTACACGCAATCTCTCGAACGCTTTTTGCAAAAACCAAAAAGAGCCTTTGCCATTCTAGCAGGCTGTATTGCTTTAATTGGATTGTTCTGGGTTATTTTACAAAAAGAAACAGCCCCTTATGACGATCGTAGTGCCATTAACATGCAACTTTCTGCACCCGAAGGAGCATCTTTTGAATACACCGATAATTTTGTGTTAAAGGTGGCACAAATGGTGGAAGATTCTATTCCGGATAAACGCATTAACCTCACCGTAACCGCTCCCGGATTTAGTGGTAGTGGCGCAGCAAATACTGGTTTTGTACGTATTCGCTTAACGGAGCCCGACCAACGAAAAGCCACACAAACTGAACTGACTGATAAGCTAACTAAAATTACCAAAGGCTTTTCCGAAGGAAAAATATTTGTAGTACAGCAACCCACCATCTCGGTAAACCGTAGAGGAGGTTTGCCTATAAGCTACATTATACAAGCACCTAATTTTGAAAAATTAAGAGAAAAATTACCACTCTTTATGGAGGAAGTAAGTAAAGATCCTACGTTCACTGTATCGGATGCGAATCTTAAATTTAACAAACCCGAAATAAACCTATCCATTGATAGAGAACGGGCAAAAAATTTAGGCGTTTCGGTGCTCGATATTGCACAAACCTTACAATTTGCTTTAAGTGGGCAACGTTTCGCCTATTTTATCCAAAATGGTAAACAATATCAAGTTATTGGGCAATACGATCGGATGAACCGTAACGACCCCACAGATTTAACATCCATTTTTGTACGTAACAACCGGGGCGAACTCATCCAATTAGATAATTTAATTCAGGTAGAAGAACAAAGTACCCCGCCACAACTGTACCATAATAACCGCTTTGTTTCGGCTACCGTTTCTGCCGGCTTAGCACCTGGTAAAAGTATTGGCGATGGCATTGATGCAATGGATAATGTAAGTAAAAAAGTATTGGACGATAGTTTTTCTACCGATTTAGGCGGCGAATCTCGAGATTTTAAAGAAAGTTCTTCCAATACCCTATTTGCCTTTGCTTTGGCTTTATTACTCATTTATCTGCTACTTGCTGCTCAATTCGAAAGTTTTATAGATCCTATTATTATTATTTTAACAGTGCCCATGGCCGTAGCCGGAGCATTTTTCTCACTATGGCTTTTCGGGCAAACCTGGAACATTTTTAGCCAAATTGGAACCATTATGCTTATTGGCTTAGTAACCAAAAACGGTATTTTAATTGTAGAGTTTGCCAACCAGTTAAAAGAAAAAGGAGAGCCTGTAGCATCGGCCATACGCAAAGCCGCCGAAGCACGGCTTCGCCCTATTCTAATGACCAGCTTAGCCATTGCTTTAGGTGCACTTCCTATTGCCTTGGCTATTGGAGCCGCCGCAAAAAGTAGGATGGGCATGGGTATTGTAATTATTGGAGGGACTTTATTTTCTCTGGTGCTTACGCTCTATGTTATTCCGGCCATTTACAGCTTATGGTCAAAACCACTAAAATCACCTAGTCCATCTAAAAACAATGAAAAATAGTCTCCGTGTTTTAGTATTACTATTTCTGAGTACTGCTTGCTATGCTCAAGAAAAACTCAGCCTGCAACAGGCTATTGAGCTCACCTTACAAAACAACTACGACATCCAACTTCGTAGTAATCAGGTGAGCGTTGCCAAAAACAATGTCAGCCTAGCCAATGCCGGAATAATGCCATTAATTACAGGCAATTTTACCAACAATAATTCTGTACAAAATAGCGAACAAACACTAGCAAACGGCACCCAGCAACAACAAGACAATGCCAAAAATGCCAATACAAATGTCGGAATTAACCTTAATTGGAGAATTTTTGATGGTTTTGCCATGTTTGCAAATTACACTCGTTTACAAAAACTACAAGCCAGCGGCGAACTCAATTTCAGACTCACGGTAGAGAATACATTGTCCGATGTTATGAATACCTATTTCGATTTGGTTCGCCAAAACCAATATATTCATTCATTTCTATCGGCAGTAGAAGTTTCTCAAATACGGCTAAAAAATTCACAAGCCCGTTACAATATTGGCAAAGCATCTAAACTAGAGGTGCTAGCAGCTAAAGTTGATTTAAATACCGATACAACAAACCTATTGCGTCAGCAAGATGCTTTTCAGCAAGCTAAAACCCAACTCAATTTACTAATGGGAAGATCTTTAGAAACCGATTTCACGGTAAGTGATACCATTGCACTACAAGGAACTTTTACCTATGCTGAATTACTACAGGCGGTACAAACAAAAAATCCGGAAATACGTTTAGCCGATATACAACAACAAGTTGCCAAACTAAACCTCACTCAAGTACGAGCTAGCCGCTACCCAGGCATAAGCGTAAACACGGGCTACACCTTCTCAAACTCCAGCTCAGCACTAGGTTTTGCCCGTGAAGCAACAGGAAGAGGATTTACCTATGGTATTACTGCCAGCATGCCCTTATTTAATGGCTTTTTACAAAGTAGAAACGAGAAAAATGCCAATATTGGAGTTAGCAGTGCGCAAATTCAATTCAAACAAACCCAACAACGCATACAAGCACAATTGCAGCAAGCCTATCAAACCTATACCACTAACCTTTTGTTGGTACGTTTAGAAACTCAAAACCAAGAAACAGCCAAACAAAACATGGACATTTCTTTGGATAAATTTCGCTTAGGTAGTTTAAGTGCGATTGAATTTAGAGAAGCTCAATTAAATTATTTAAATGCTTCGGCTCGTACCAGCGATGCGGAATTTCAAGCCAAACAAGCAGAAATAGCTCTCAAGCAATTGAGTGGAGAACTATCAGTCAATTAGCTTGATGATTTAAAATCATTTTTATTTATTTATTTTTAACAAGTATTTTGTATTTTAACGTTTCATAACGCCGCTAAATTCACAAGATATGATTACCCTTTTCTCCAAGCTAAAAAATTCTCTTTACGTAGAAAAAACATTCCTAATGGTACTATTAATCGTGCTTTTGCCCGGATATGTACTATTCGCCCAAGAAATTTCTACCAACGCCAAGGAGCTAAATAAATTTGCTCGGACTCATAAAAATAGCGACGAAAAAGATCGTAAAAAGGCTTTTAAGGCTGCTGAAAAAAACAATTGGATTACCTTCAAGGTATTTGAAAACGGGAAAGTGATGTCTTTGCAAAGTTTAGATGCTGCGGGCCATCCTCTGTATTTAGTTACCGATAACAATTCCTATGCAGCGGCGACTACCCGAGCAAATAAACTTTATACAAACGGTGGATTAGGCCTAAGTTTGAGCGGATCAAGCAACTTCTTAAAAGATAAAATTGGTGAATGGGATGGCGGTTCGGTATACGTATCACATCAAGAATTTGCTAACAATCGTATTCTAAATAAAAATGCCACAACGGGGGTAAGCCAGCACGCTACACACGTTGCCGGTACCATTATGGCTGCTGGTGTTAACCCCAATGCCAAAGGTATGGCCTTCGGACTGCAACGTTTAGTTTCATACGATTTCAATGGAGATTCTCCTGAAATGGCCACAGAGGCAAATCTTGGCATGCTCATTTCTAATCACTCTTACGGGTATATTGCTGGTTGGTATTACAATGGATCACCAAGTGGTGGTGGAGCTGCCCGTTGGGAATGGATGGGCAATGATGGGGCTTACAAAGATTATAAATTTGGGTTATACGATGCTACTGCTGAGAATTATGATAATATCTGCTATCTATCACCCAATTACCTCCCTGTAAAATCAGCGGGAAATAACCGCGGAGAAACTGGCCCAGCGGATGGGCAAACCTATTACAGGCAAGTTGCAGGCACTTGGACACAATTTACCCGTACTGCTGGAGATATTTATAGTAACGACTCGTACGATTGTCTCTCTCTCACATCAAATGCAAAAAATATTTTAACTGTAGGCGCCGTTAGCGGTATACCTAATGGACCCTTTACACCGAGTACTATCCAAATATCTTCTTTTAGTAGTTTTGGCCCTACCGACGATGGACGTATAAAACCCGATGTGGTTGGCATGGGTGTATCGCTTACATCCACTATTCCCACTAGCCCTACCGCATACGGATCATTAAGCGGAACCTCCATGTCAGCACCCAATGTTACAGGTACGTTGGTATTACTACAAGAAGCCTATGCACTAAAAAATGCAGGCGCAGTTATGCGATCTGCCAGCCTAAAAGGTTTAGTTATTCATACGGCAGATGATGCAGGAAATACCGGCCCGGATTATATTTATGGCTGGGGATTGGTAAATGCTGAAAAAGCGGCAAAGGTAATTTTAGGAGACGGTGGGACCCACCGAATTACAGAAGATGTATTAAACGAAGCAGCATCTAAATCAATAAGCTTAATTAGTTCTGGTTCAGGCCCATTGGTAGCTACCATTTGCTGGACGGACCCCCCTGGTGTCCCTGGTAATAGCAACGATGACCCTACCCCTAAGCTAAAGAACGATCTAGATCTACGCATAAGCGATGGTACGCAAACCTACCGACCTTGGATACTAAATCCAATGATACCAGCAAATTCTGCCACTACCGGTGATAATACGTTAGATAACGTAGAGCAAATAATTATTAGCAATCCTATACCAGGCAAAGCCTACACCTTGACCATTGGCCATAAAGGAAGTTTGACTAGCGCTAAACAAGCCTATTCTTTAATTTTATCTGGTGTGGGCGGAACTACTTACTGTGCTTCGGCACCAACTGGTGCGCCCAATTCTAAAATTATAGGCTTTAGCCTAACCAATACAACCTACAATGCCGCTGCTGGTTGTAATACTACAGGAGGGTATACCAATGCAACGAACCAAACCATACAGGTAGAAGCAGGAGCTACCTATCCACTTAGTAGTGTAACTTTAGGAACCTGTGGTACAGAACAGGATAAAATTGCTAAAGTATATATCGATTTTAATAACGACGGTGCATTTGATGAGGTAAATGAGTTGGTTGCAACCCCAACGCCGAACCTCGGCAGTACGGGAATTCTCATATTAACAAGCCCTATCGCAATTCCAGCAACGGTAACCATAGGAAATACCAGCCGTGTACGGATTGTGCTATCCGAAACAACCGACGCCACGACCATAACTTCTTGCGGAACGTATGCCAATGGCGAAACTTTAGATATGAATATCAAGTTTAATGCTCCTAGTAAAGATGTAGGTGTAAACACCCTGATAGATCCCGCAAGCGGTACCTGCTCAAAAACAGGTCAAACAATTACTGCAAATGTTAAAAATTTTGGTACCAGCGCAGTAAGTGGTATAAGCCTAACCGCACGCATATACGACGGAACTACGTTGCTTACTACCCTAACAGGAACCTACTCGGGTAGTATTAACCCTGGAATGGATGTAAACATTACGACAACTGGAGGATTTAACTTAGTAAGCGGAACTACGTATACTATAGAAACAGAAACCACACTAACAGGCGATTTAAACCCACTGAATAATTTACTTAGCAGTGCCGTTACAACGAGTACACCACCAGCTGCTAGTAATTTACTAGTAACCAAATGTGAAAATGCAAGTTCGTATACCCTAACTGGCACTAGCGGTGGTACTATTTTTTGGTATAAAAATGCAACTGATGCGTTGCCTGTTGCCTTTAATTTACCGGGACAAAGTGCAAGCTATACCGAAGCAGGAAGTAATATTACCACCTTTCATGCAGGTGTAAACAATTTTAGCGGCAAAGTAGGACCAGCAATCAATACTATTTTTGGGGTTGGTAGCAATGCATATTTAAGCGGGAACAACCCATCTGTATTAATGAAAGCCAATGCACCTGTAGTACTAGAAAGTGCTAGATTGTATATTGGTGCCGGTGGAAAAATTACGTTTATTGCCAGCAAAACTAGCACAGGGGCAGAAGTATCGAGAGTAACCCTTGATGTAACGCCTAATGGTGCCACGGGGCAAGTATACCCATTAAATTTACTGCTTCCGGAAGCTGGCGATTATACCGTTTCTATTGAATATGAAAATGGAGCTTCTATTTTCCGAAATAATAGTGGAGTGAGTGGCTATCCATTTAATATAGGCGATGTATTCAGTATCACCGGCAATACAGCTAACGATCCAACTGGAGTAAATGCCAATTACTACCAAGCCTTTTATTATTATTTCTACGATTTAGCCGTACGTTCTGCAGGCTGTACCAATGGACAACGCACTGCCGTAACTACCAGTAGTTTGGCAGCTCCTACCATTACAAAAAATGGAACCATTTTAACTTCAGATGCCGCAACGGGTAACCAATGGTTCTTAAACGGTATTAGTATTCCAGGTGCAAACGCTACAACCTATAATGCCACGCAAATAGGTACCTATACCGTACAAAAAACAGTGGGAACCTGCACAGTAACCTCAGTACCGGTAATTGTGGGGGTAGCGTTCCCGCTTGCCTATAATAATTTCAATACCATTGTTGTAGATGAAACCTGTAGAGCAAGCAATAATGGATCGATTACCATTACCGCTGACAAGGCATTGAGCTATACCGCAGCAGTAACCAGTAACGGGCAAACAACCAACTACCCATTTGTAACTAGCTTAACGATACCCAACTTAGTAGCAGGCACCTATGCCATTTGTATTACTGCCGACGGAAATACAAGCTACAAAATTTGTTATAGCATAGTAGTAGGTGAACCCAAAGATTTGGCGGTACTCTCACAAGTTAATCCTGTAACCAATTCGGTTACCTTAAACCTAACTGGAGCAAATACCTATCAAATTCAGTTAAATGGCCAAAGCTACCAAACCAATAGCAGTAGTATTACGCTGCCTTTGCAATTGGGTACCAACCAAATTTTGGTAACAACCGATAAACCTTGCCAAGGTACTTTTGATGAAGCTATACTAGTAAACGATAAAGCAACCATTTATCCGAATCCTTTTGGTGATATGTTGTTTATCAAATTGGGCGGAAATCAAACGAGCACCGTTGCTGTAAACATCAGCAATAGCTCCGGAGTAAAGGTATTTCAGCAGACCTACCAAAATGCCACCGGAACTCTACAAATTAACGTTAGTAATTTAGAAAGCGGATTCTACCTATTAACGGTAGGAGATCAAACTTATAAAATCTTTAAAAAATGAGAACTTTTATAGCCACTTGTATTCTTGGTGTTACTCTTTTTTCTTGCGGAAAAAAAGGCGGTAGCGCCCCAGCAGCAGCAGCACCCACTAAAACTAGCTTAGCCGCACCAGCCCAAAATGAGGCTTGTTTAAACGGCACAGTAGTATCGGCCACAGAGAGTAAAATTTTATTCTCTTGGATTGCTGCTAGCAATGCGGAGAGTTACGATTTAATTATTAAAAATCTATTAACCCAAGCCAGTACCACCCAAAACACAACGAGTACTACTTTGGAAGTAACCTTGCTGCAAAACACCCCCTACTCTTGGCAAATTATAGCTAAAACCAGCAAAACAAGCACCACTACACCGAGTGATATTTGGAAGTTTTTTAATTCTGGTTCTGGAGTTACGAGTCACGCTCCGTTCCCAGCCGAAATGGTTACCCCTACCCAAGGGCAAGCCGTTACAGCTACTGCCGGAAAAATTACTTTGGATTGGAATGGAAGCGATGTGAATAACGACATCAGCACCTACGACGTGTACTTGGGAACTACCAATTCGCCTAGTGTGTTGCAAAGCAACCTTACAGCTAGCGTAATCAATAACGTATCTGTAACTAGCGCAACCACGTATTATTGGAAAGTGATTACGAAAGATCTAAAGGGCAATACGTCCGATTCTGGTGTGTATAGTTTTACGGTAAACTAAGAATACATAAAAAAAGCCTCCCAATTTGGAGGCTTTTTTTATTGTATATACTGTTTACTCAACGTATCGTACACACTTAAATAAGCATTCGATTTTCCATCCTTAGTAAAGAAGGCTTCCCACGTACTTAGTGGCTCCCAAATACAGGTACCCTTGCCTTTTCCATTGGGGAGTTCAAAGGCAATTTTGTTTACTTCGTTTTTTAACTGAGAATATTCTACCACCATCACATCTTTATTGTACCGTTTCACCAAGCCAGTCAAATTGCTTTCCAAATCGGCTAAAGTGCCATGCCATTTTGGGTAATACGATTCGCCAATTACATCAAAATGTACCCCACGAGCCAACATATTATCAATAAAAAAGGTCGATTCATCGTGCTGGCCGCCAAGCGCCACATGCAGCATCATCACCACAGTGGGGTCAACCGCTTTTACTGCTGCAGTGCCGGCTTTAATCAATTGGGCTAAGTAATCAATATTGCTTACACTGCCTTCGGGCCATACCATTCCGTGATTAATTTCATTGCCAATTTGTACCATATCGGGGGTGGTGCCTTGGTCTTTCAATTCTTGTATCACTTTTTTCGTATACTCATATAGCGCTTGCTTTAATTCTTCAGGATTTAAATTCTCCCAAGCAGCAGGTTTAAATTGTTTACCAGGATCGGCCCAATAATCGCTGTAATGAAAATCTAAAAGCAATTTCATTCCGGCCGCTTTAACACGTTTGGCCATGGCCTTGGTATGGGCCAAATCACAGAAACCAATTCCGGGAGAGTAACCCTTAGCATTGGCGGGATCGTTAAAAATGCGCAAACGAACATAATTTAATCCGTGTTCCTTCATAATCAAAATGGGATCTTTTTCTACCCCTTTATCGGAAAATTTAATACCCTTAGCTTCTAGCTCAGGTAAAAAAGAGATGTCGGCTCCCAACATTTGGGTGGCTTGTCGTGGTTTAGCGGCTTCACCAGAAAGCTCGTATTTTTTATCCGACGTAATTGTGGCTACACTGCTTGGAGATACCGTTATAATATCTGTAGAAGCTTTCCAAAGACCCTCAGCACTGGCTTCAAACTGAATGCTGCCTACAGTTTTGCCAGCTTGTACCAGTACTTGACATTTGCCATTAAACAAGCTACGTTGCCAAGCGCCATCGGCACATTTATCGGCTTCATGACTACTTGGATCGCCATTGCCCACGCCAATAATTTGGGCATCGCCCTTTAAAGAAAATTTGATTAATTGATTTGCTGTTGGTACCTCTCTACCTTCTTTGTCTACCGCGGTAATGTTCATCACGGCAACATCTTGTCCATCGGCAAGTAGAGTAGTTTTATACGGGGTAAGCACTACTTCCACGGCTGGGCCGGTTGTTTCTACTTTACTAGTTAAACGCTTCCCTTTTTTATAGGCAATGGCCTCTAAGGTGCCTGGTTCATACACCACCGACCACTGCAAATGCTCGTTACGAGGCATTGTTTTCTTTCCTAAACTTTTGCCGTTTAAAAATAACTCTACATCATCGCCATTGGAGTTTACCCACACATCGATCGGCTGGCCATTTTTATCGGGCCAATTCCAATGGGGCGAAATATGCAAAACATCTTTATCGGTCCACCAACTTTGGTAATAGTAGTAAATATTTTTAGGGAAGCCACACATATCCATTACCCCGAAATGCGAATTGATATTTGGCCATTTGAATGGTGTTGGTTCACCTCTATAATCAAAGCCAGTCCAAATAAATCCACCAGCCCAATATGCATTCTCAGCGGCTAATTTCCACCAGGTTTCGGCACGGCTGGCCCACCAAGGTGCAGTAATATCTTGGTCGGGTACGTAAGCTTTAAGCGAATCCAATGCATACTGACCACGGGTAGTAACCGTACTACCCATTTCGGTACCAATAAGGGGTTGGTTGGGATGATCTTTATGGTAATCAGCTACCGCAAATTGACGGTAATTAAAACCACGAACCGGAATGACTTCATTTACTCCGTTAAAAACATTACCCATATCGGCAGCATAAGTACTGGTACGTGAAGGGTCTAACTCCTGCTGTTTGACTAGTAGGGTTAGCGCAATGCGTTTGCCCACACTGTTGGCTTGTATCCAGCCTTCTTCGTTGCCAATAGACCATAAAAATACAGAGGGGTGGTTGCGGTCACGTTTAATAAGGCGCTCAAACTGATCGAGGTACTCGGGACTGCTATTTAGCAAACGTTGTTCGTCTACTACCAACATACCCAAGCTGTCGCAAGCATCTAGCAATTCGGGAGTTGGTGCGTTATGGCTTGTTCGATAGGCATTTACACCCATCTCTTTTAACAATTGCACCCGGTAGTATTGCATATAATCGGGCAAGGCGCTTCCTACTCCTGCATGGTCTTGGTGATTGTTTACGCCTTGAATTTTTACGTGCTTGCCATTTAAAAAGAAACCTTCTTTGCCATCGAAACGAAGAGTACGAATACCAATGCGTTGTTTTAGAGAATCTACCACTCGTTTACCTTGCTTAATTACCGAAACTATACGGTATAAATAAGGATCCTCTAAAGACCAAATTCTGGGGTTAGCAAGGCTGAATTGTTGTTTAATGCTGGTACTCCCATTTCGAGAAACACGAATGGCTTGTGGCTTGGTTTGCGCTAAAACCTTGCCACTTCGGTTAGTAAGGTATGAATATAGTATAGCCGAGGCATCACTTATCTGTTCATTTTTAATGGTGGCTTCTACAAATAAGGTGGCTTGCTTTTCTTTCACTTCCGAATGCACAAATACACCGTCTTGTGCCAGATGCAAATTGTTAGATTTTTTTAACCACACGTGGCGGTAAATACCGGCACCTTCGTAAAACCAGCCTTCGTATTGGGTAGCATCTACCCGTACAGCAATAATATTGTCTTTTCCAAAATTTACATAATCGCTAATGTCATACGTTTGGCCTACATAACCACTCTGATTGGTGCCCAAATAAAATCCGTTTACCCAAATACTGGCATTTCTAAAAATTCCATCAAACTGTAAACTGATGCGGCTACCCGAATCGGCTTTGGCAATAGATATATGCTTACGGTACCAACCAATACTCGTTTCGGGATACAAACCTCCAACTGGTTTATAGCCATGCGATTGCACATCGAAATTAGGCGAATTGCTAAACGGCAATTCTACCGCCCAATCGTGCGGCAAATTAAGGGTTTGCCAGTCTTTATCATCAAAATTAGCGGCCAAAGCGGTCTGGTCTGTTTTTCCCGATTTGGAAAAAATGGCTGCAACGCCATAATTGAAATCTTTTGCCGGATCGGCAGCATGGCCGAAATGAAATTTCCAACCTTCATCAATATTCATCTTGCTTTGAGCGCTTGAACTCAAATTATTGAACATGAAAACACTAATAAAAAAAATAAATATGCTTAATTTTTTAGAATGGATAATCATCGGCTTGACTAATTTAAACTAATTAAGTAGGCAAGTTACAGAGATTTTATTACTTCTTTTTGATGTAAATGTGCGCCGTTAATTTCGAACTTGTAAAATCTTTAGATATTTTTGCATGAGGCTTTTCAAACTAAGTCACCACCGTGGGTGGCTGGCAAATGCAACTAATATCAATAGCTGAGTGTCCTCATCTACTTAGATCTAAACATGTTACAAAAAGAAATCGATTCATTTATTAAACTAGCCTTGTTTGAAGATATTGGATCGGGTGACATTACAACATTAAGTACCATACCCGAAGGGACAATGGGAGAGGCTACGTTTTGGGTAAAGAAGCCTTGTGTACTTGCTGGTATTGAGTTAGCTGAGCTGATTTGTGCCGAAGTAGACCCCCAATTAAGGTGCGCATTTGATTACCTCGATGGACAAGAAGTAACTAAAAATCAAGCTATTGGAAAATTAATGGGGCCAATACATGCTATACTTAAAGCAGAGCGTTTACTACTCAATTGTATGCAACGCATGAGTGCTATTGCCACCAAAACACATAGATTGGTGCAATTAGTTAGGCCTTATGGGTGTAAAATTTTAGACACTAGAAAAACAACGCCCAATTTTAGAATATGCGAAAAATGGGCCGTAAAAATAGGTGGTGGAGAAAATCATCGATTTGGTTTGTATGATGAGATTTTAATTAAAGACAATCATATTGCTGTGGCTGGCGGTATTGAAAATGCGTTGAAATCTTGCCAAGATTATCTGAATACTCATTCTATCCAATGTCCGGTGGTGGTTGAAGTTAAAACAACTAAAGAATTCAAAATTGCACGTTCTTTTTCATTTGTTAGTCGCATTTTACTCGATAATTTTAGTCCCGAAGGATTTAAAGAAGCACTGAAACTTAATAAAAATCCAAGAATTAAAACAGAAGCATCTGGTGGGATAAATGAATTGAACTTGGTAGAATATGCAAAATCTGGGGTAGATTATGTATCAATAGGAGATTTAACACACCATATCCAATCGGTAGATATGTCATTAAAAATAAGCAACTATGTTATTTGAGCATGAACTTGAAAAAGTAGGTTATTTAAGCAGATCGGTTCCTGAAGGCATCGATTTAAAGGCAGCTATATTAAAGTTGAAAAAAGAAAAAAATGCCGTGCTACTGGCCCATTACTATGTGCATCAAGACATTCAATCTATTGCCGACTTTGTGGGCGACAGTCTGGCCTTAGCGCAAGCTTCTAAAGCACAAAAGGCCTCTATAATCGTATTTTGTGGCGTGCACTTTATGGCCGAAACAGCAAAAATCCTAAATCCAGAGGCCAAAGTACTTTTACCCGATTTAAATGCCGGCTGTTCCTTAGCCGACTCGGCCCCCGAAGCAGAATTTATCGCTTTTAAAAAGCAACATCCAAATGCCTTAGTAGTAAGTTATATCAATTGCAGTTCTGAGATTAAGGCATTAAGCGATTATATATGTACTTCATCCAACGCTGTAGATGTGGTTAATGCTATTCCTAAAGACCGAGAAATTATTTTTGCCCCCGATAAAAATTTGGGACTCTTTGTACAAAAAATGACTGGTCGCAAACTAATTTTATGGGATGGTGCATGTGTTGTTCATGTGAATATTTCAGTAGAAAAATTAATTAGATTACAAGAAAAACACCCAGATGCTACCTTAATTGCGCATCCCGAATGCTTGCCCGAAATATTGGATAAAGCCGATTTCATAGGATCAACAAATAAACTTTTAGCTTTTGTAGAAAATTCTCCTTCGCAAAAATTTATTGTGGCTACCGAGGCTGGAATTTTATATAAAATGAAATTAGCGGTACCCAATAAAATACTTATCCCGGCTCCGGCCTTAGAAAGTAATTCTTGCGCTTGCTCTGAGTGCCCATATATGAAAATGAATAGCCTAGAAAAAATTTACAATGCATTATATTATGAACTACCCGAAATTAAAGTAAACCCGAAAACACAAGCTGGTGCATTAAAGGCGCTTCAAAATATGCTAACTATTCACTAATGCAAAATAGCTATGATGTAATTATTGTGGGGTCGGGTATTGGCGGTTTAAGCACCTTGCTTTACCTCACCGAAACTGACGCATTCATACATAATAAAATGCGCATTGCACTTTTGGCAAAAGCAGATTTAACACAAACAAACACCCTTTGGGCACAAGGCGGTATTGCAGCAGTAAACCTTGCAGCAGATCGCTTGGATGACCACATAGCAGATACGCTAGTTGCTGGTGCGGGAATGAATGATCCATATATAGTAAAAAAAGTAATTGAGGCAGGACCAAGCTGTATACACGATTTACAAAGATGGCAGGTAATTTTTGATGCCGACAAAAATGGCCAACCCAATTTAGCCAAAGAAGGTGGCCATAGTGCACATCGGATTTGGCACCGGGCCGATGAAACCGGTAAAGCCATACAATTAGCTCTTTTAGACCAATTAAAGCAGCACCCTCAACTGGATATCATTTGCCCAGCTCAAGTTGTGCAAGTTAAAAAAGAAGATAGCGGAAACTTTTCCCTTCAGTATTACGATGAAACCAAGCAGCATTTTAAGACCTTACAAACCCAAAAATTGGTTTTAGCTACTGGCGGATTAGGGAGTTTGTATCAAAAAAGCACCAACCAACCTCTAGCAACGGGCGATGGGCTTTACTTAGCCAATCAGCTTGGTGCAAAGCTAGAGAATTTGTGTTTTATTCAATTTCATCCAACGGGTTTATACAACCCAAACGGTAGTACATTTTTAATTAGTGAGGCTTTAAGAGGGGCTGGCGCTGTACTTAAAAACAAACAACAGGAAGCATTTATGCACCGCTACGATTCTCGAGGCGATTTGGCTCCTCGGGATATTGTATCGCGAAGCATATTGGCCGAAATGAACAGAACCCAAGAGAAACATGTTTACTTAGATGCCACGCAGGTTTCGAGCAAAATTTTGGATAGCCATTTTCCAACTATTGTAAAAACCTGTAAAACAGCACTCGGATTAGATGTGCATAAAGACCCCATTCCGGTTATCTCAACCCAACATTATTCGTGTGGAGGTATAGCTGTAAACGAGTGGGGCGGAAGTAGCGTTACAGGACTTTATGCTATTGGAGAAGTGGCTTCCACCGGCCTACATGGTGCCAATCGTTTGGCTTCAAATTCTCTATTGGAAGCAGTAGCTTTTGGTAAATTTGCTGCCCAACATATGGTAAACCAAGGCATCAATCGAACTCCGTTTACAAGCAATACAAATTGGCAAACAACTGTTTGCAAAAAACTAAATCGAGCAGACATTCAAGCTATTATGAGTAACTATGTTGGAATAGAGCGCTCCAATACTGGCTTAAATAAGGCGGCTGAGCTGTTAAGCCAACTGGGAAATCACGCTCCAAATACATCAAAATTTACAGTAACTGATTTTGAGAATACAAGCTTAATAACTGTAGCTAGCCTGTTAGTAGCCAATGCACTCGAACAAACTACAAACAAAGGAGTACACTATAATATAGATTTAGTGTGACACCAAATAGTGTAACAACACATCATCATCCATCCGTTTAATAGTAAGCAACTTAAGTAAGTTAATATCGCTAAATAGTTGTTTATCAGTACCTTGAAAAACTTGCAAGGCTTGAGCATCGGTAAATAGCTTAGGTGTAATAAACTGAAAAATTTCGTCAATTTGATTGAGCTTCATCATACTAGCATTCAGTTTACCACCCCCTTCTACTAGTATTTTACATAGATTTTTGGCAATCAAGCGTTCATTTAAAATCTTGAAATTCAGTCCATCATCTGCAAAAGGAACCTGAATAATTTCTATACCAGGTGCAAGAGGTTGAACTGAAACTTGATCACTTATAACATAAACTTTTGTACTTTTTCGGGGATAAAATAGTGGATGATTGGGGTATTTTAACAGGGTCAAATTCCGATCCACAACAAGTACATTTTGCTCTTGTTCGGATTGTTTTTCTAACCGAATGTTGAGTTTAGCTTGATCGGCCAAAACAGTATGTGCAGTAGTTAAAATAGCATCAGCGTCGTTTCGAAGTTGGTGTACGTAGGCTCTACTTTGCTCATTACTCAACCATTTACTATTCCCCTGGTAATCGGCAATTTTGCCGTTAAGGGTTGTAGCAGACTTCAACACATAATGCGGTCTTTTTTTAGTTTGGTTGACAAAAAATGTCAGATTAGTGTGAAAAAAATCAGGCATAGCAACCTCAATCACCTCCACCCCCTGCGCTCTGAGTTGCGCCGCACCACTAACTTTAGGGTTCGGATCGAGTGAACCAATAACCACTTTTGGAATACGATGCCTCAAAATAAGTTGGGTACAAGGAGGAGTTTTACCGGTATGCGAACACGGTTCAAGGCTAACGTAAAGTGTTGATAATGATATATCTGCACCATTTTGAAGGGCTTGCTCAATGGCAAAAACTTCGGCATGCGGCCCGCCAGCTTTTTGATGATATCCACGTCCAACAATTTCGCCAGTGGCGGCAACCACCACAGCACCAACAAAAGGGTTAGGCCTAATATCTTTGGCTTTGGCTTGTTGTGCCAACAAAAAAGCTTCGCGTAAATACGCTTCAGGTGTCATTTTAAGCTGTATCTTTGAAACTCAAATTTACACATAATTGATCATGTTTACAGGAATAGTTGAACTGGCTGAGATAGAAAAAATAATACCAAGCGAAACAGGCTGGGAACTTTGGGTACAGACTCCTGTTATAGCTCCTAAAGTTAAATTAGGCGATAGTGTTGCTATTGATGGTGCCTGTTTAACCGTTACCCAGATTGCTGAAACGTCAATACAATTCTTCGTGTCGCCAGAAAGTATTCAAAAAACTATTATTTACAGTTATGTACCAAAGCAAAAAGTAAACATTGAGCTCCCCCTACAACCCAATAGCTTTTTGGGTGGGCATTATGTACTGGGACATGTAGACTGTGTTGCCACAGTAAATACAGTTATAGCAGGAGAAAAAGCCTGGACACTTAGTATTAATATTCCCGAAGAATTTTTAAAATACGTGGTATACAAAGGCTCAGTGGCCATTAGCGGTGTAAGCTTAACCATAAACCAAGTGATAGACCACTGTATTGAACTTTGTATCATCCCTGCTACACTAGAAAAAACCAATTTAGCTGGCTTAAAACCACAAGATATAGTAAATATTGAATTTGATATTTTGGCTAAATACACCGAACAACTTTTACAAAAAAGTAAATAAACCATGTTTAATACCATTGAAGAGGCCTTAAAAAGTTTTGAAAAAGGAAATCCCATTGTAGTAGTTGATGATGAACATCGTGAAAATGAAGGAGATATTATATTTGCTGCAGAAGGGGCTAACCAAGAAAAAATAAACCTATGTGCAAGTCATGCCAAAGGCTTAATTTGCTTGGCAATAGATGCAGAAATAGCTCAAAAATTTGAGCTTAGCCCCATGAATTCGAATAAAAAAGACAGTTTCCAAACCGCCTTTTACGATTCAATTGATGCCACTGCTGAATTTGGTATAACTACGGGAATTTCAGCCAAAGAGCGGGCCATTACAGCAGCCTTAGCTGCCAACCCAACAAGCAAGCCAGAAAATTTTAGTAAACCCGGGCATTTATTTCCGGTTGTTGCCAAAGCAGGTGGCGTACTCTACAGAAACGGACATACCGAAGCCGCTGTTGATTTTTGCAAACTAACTAAACAAGCACCAGCTGCAATTATGTGCGAAATTATGGACTCCGACGGAGACATGATGCGGAGAGAAGGTCTATCTCAATTTGCGCAAAAACATGGACTATGCATCATCACCATTCAACAACTTATAGATTATCGAAATAAAACCGAAAACCATATTGAGCCGCTTTCTAAGGCTTTTTTGCCTACCCAATTTGGTAATTTTACGATTCAAGCCTTTAGAAACACGCTAAATAAAACCGAACATGTAGTTTTAAGTTGTATAGAGGATACCCAAAAAACACCCATTGTACGTTTTCATAGCGAATGCATAACTGGCGATGTGTTTGGAAGCCTAAAATGCGACTGCCAAGAGCAATTGCACGAGGCCCTTAAACTAATTGCCAATAATAAGCACGGATACCTCATCTATCTCAAAGGACATGAAGGACGAGGTATCGGCATATCGAATAAAATAGCCGCATATCACTTGCAAGAACTAGGCCTCAATACCTACGAAGCAAATACAAAATTGGGTTTGTCTGAAGATAGCAGAACCTACCAAGACGCTCTTTGGATTTTGGAAGTATTAAAATTAAAAACGTTCAAATTTTTAAGTAACAACCCAGCTAAATTGGCAGCTCTAACGAATGCAGGCATTACTTTCGAACGTTTAGAACTGTCAACTAGAATCAATCCGCACAATCAACAATACTTAACCGATAAAATAAATATTGCCAAACACCTCATCAACTTAGCAAAATGATTGCACTTGTAAAATCAGAATTTAATGCAGAAATAACCAACCTGCTTGAAAAAGGTTGTATAGATTATTTAACGGGAAAAAACACACCTTTTGTAGTTTATACCTGCCCAGGTGCCGTTGAAACAGTAAGCTATTGCACTAATTTGTTACAAACAAAAAAGTACAAAGCCATAGTGGTAATTGGAGCCATTATTAAAGGCGATACCGATCATTACGAATACGTTTGTCAGTATGTAACACAGGGTTTTTCTATACTGGCTGCCAATCATAATACACCCATTATATTTGGTATTTTAACCACTCAAACGGAAGAACTAGCCTACGAAAGAGCCGCACTAGACAGAATGAATAAAGGAGCAGAGTTTGCAGAAACAGCACTTTTTATGATAGATGCCTATCAAAATTTATAACTGAATAAATATTATAAAAAAACCCTCACCGAAATTCGGTGAGGGTTTTTTGTTTTTCTGTAGCCCGTAGGGGAATCGAACCCCTGTTTCCAGGATGAAAACCTGGCGTCCTAACCCCTAGACGAACGGGCCATAAATCGTTTTCGGTGCCTCAGGTACTTCTAACGTTTTGGTAGCGGGGGCCAGACTCGAACTGACGACCTTCGGGTTATGAGCCCGACGAGCTACCAACTGCTCCACCCCGCACTATCTTTTGGTCAATTTAAATGCCGGAAAGATCGCCTTGCCTCTGTTTTAAATTGGACTGCAAAGATATATTTCGTTTCTTTGCAGTCCAAATCTTTTTCAAAATAAATTCCATGTCGCATAAAGCCGGTTTTGTGAGTCTCGTCGGGAAACCGAATGCGGGGAAATCTACCCTCATGAACGCCCTAGTGGGCGAAAAGATGTCCATCGTTACCTCGAAGGCCCAAACCACTAGACACCGGATTTTAGGAATTGTGAACGAACCCGACGTGCAAATTATTTTTTCAGACACTCCGGGCGTCATAAAACCGCATTATGGATTGCAAGAATCTATGATGAGTGTGGTGAATGGTTCGGTGGTGGATGCCGACCTTATTTTGTTTGTAACCGACATCAACGAGCGTTACGATGAGAACGATGTACTGGAACGTTTACAGAAAACAAAATCACCGGTAGCGGTTATCATCAATAAAATTGATAAATCGGACGAGGAAAAGGTAATGGCGAAGATTGAACATTGGAAAGAGCTATTAAATCCCGAAGCCATTTTTGCAGTTTCGGCCTTACACGACCACAACATACCGGCGGTATTGCAATTTATTCACGATAAATTGCCCGAACATCCGCCCTATTACGATAAAGACACACTAACCGACCGGACCGAACGCTTTTTTGTTTCGGAAATTATCAGAGAAAAAATATTTAAACTCTACGACAAAGAAATTCCATACAGCACCGAGGTATTAATTACCGCCTTTAAAGAAGAAGGGAAATTAACCCGCATAAGTGCCGAAGTGGTGGTTGAGCGTGATTCGCAAAAAAATATTATAATAGGTAAAGGCGGAGAAATGATTAAAAAGGTAGGCACCTATGCCCGCCAAGATATTGAAGTATTTTTAAGCAAAAAGGTATTTTTGGAGATTTTTGTGAAGGTCATTGCCGATTGGCGTAACCGAAAAAATTACCTAAAAAGCTTCGGATACGAGAATTAAGACCAAGAAACATGAGTAATATAGTAGCCATAGTAGGACGCCCAAATGTGGGAAAATCAACGCTTTTTAATCGTTTAATTGAAAGCCGTAAAGCTATTGTTGACGATATGAGTGGTGTAACCCGTGATCGTCATTATGGCGTATCGGAGTGGGTGGGCAACCACTTTACCGTTATTGATACCGGTGGATACGTGGCTCATTCTGAAGATGTATTCGAAGTAGCCATTCGCGAACAAGTTACCATTGCCATTGAAGAAGCCAGCGTGGTTATTTTTATGGTGGATGTGGTTACCGGTGTAACCGATTTGGATGATGAAATTGCCCATATTTTACGTCGCAGTAAAAAACCGGTATACGTAGTTGCCAATAAAGTAGATAACAACAATTTACGCAACGAAGCTGCTGTGTTTTATAGCTTAGGCCTTGGCGAAATATACCTCATTTCGGCCATGACTGGCTCTGGAACCGGCGAATTGCTGGACGAAGTAATTACCCATTTCGAAGAAGAACCCGAAGCACAAAACAACCTGCCTAAATACGCCATTGTTGGCCGCCCGAACGTAGGAAAATCGTCACTTATAAATGCTTTAATTGGCAAAGAACGCAATATTGTAACCCCAATTGCTGGCACCACCCGTGATTCTATTCACATACACTACAACCAATTTGGCCACGAGTTTATGCTGATAGATACCGCCGGATTGCGTAAAAAAACCAAAGTAAAAGAGAATATTGAGTTTTACTCGGTAATGCGAACCATTAAAGCATTGGAAGAAGCCGATGTAGTTGTATTGATGATTGATGCCGTAGAAGGAATAGAATCACAAGACATAAACATTTTTCACCTAGCCGAGAAAAACAAAAAGGGCATTGTAATTTTGGTAAACAAATGGGATTTGATTGAAAAAGATCACAAAACTACCAAAGCATTTGAAGAGCATATTTACGAAAAAATATCTCCCTTTACCGATGTGCCCATTATTTTCACCTCGGTGGTGGAGAAACAACGTATTTTCAAAGCCATTGAAGGGGCAGCCAAAGTATATGAGAACAAACTGAAAAAAGTGCCTACCTCAAAACTAAACGATGTAATGCTACCTCTAATTGAGCATTACCCGCCACCCGCAACCAAAGGAAAGTACATTAAGGTAAAATATGTAACGCAAATAAATGCAACCTCACCCATGTTTGCCTTCTTTTGTAACTTACCGCAATACGTTAAAGAACCCTACAAACGTTTCATCGAAAACAAGTTGAGAGAAAACTTCGATTTTAAAGGTGTGCCCATTCAAATCTTTTTCAGACAGAAATAACCCGTTTTAATTTCTTTTTCATTTTAGTCTCATATTATTAAGAATTATTCTAAATAATTTGATTCTTATAAATTTCTGTGCTATGTTCGCACATTATTTATAATTAATCTAAATAAGAGATGGGTAGAACACTATTGTTCTTTTTTTTACTAGTAGCGGCCTTTACCCGTCTAAATGCACAAGAAAAAAAATTGCAACCTGCTACATCGCAATCAGATAGCATTCGGAAGGAGATGCCTCAAGTAGTCATTATTGGTAAAAAAGATAGACTATTTACACAGGTACCCGGATCGCTAAGCTTAATTGACCCGAAAGAACTCAAGCAAACTGCCGCATTAACGAGCAATGAGGTATTAAGAAAACTACCTGGCCTAAATGTGGTAGATGAAGAAGGAGCCGGACTGAGGCTCAATGTTGGCATTAGAGGCTTAGACCCCGACAGAAGTCGGAATGTATTGGTTTTAGAAGATGGGATTCCTATAGCCTTAGGCCCGTACGGCGAACCGGAATTATATTTTAGCCCCTCCATTGATAAAATGGCCGGCATAGAGGTTGTAAAGGGAAGCGGTCAAATACTTTTTGGCCCACAAACTACAGGTGGCGTAATCAACATGTTTACGTTCGATCCCCCAGCTCAGGAGCAAATACGCATGAAATTATCGGGAGGCATGGGCGGAATTTTCTCTGGTTTATGGAGCTATGGCAACAGCTTAGGTAAGGTGGGATTTTTAGTAAGCTACTTACACAAAAGAGCCAATAATCTGGGCCCAACCTGGTTTCAGGTAAACGATTTGTCAGCCAAAATTAAACTGCAAACTAGCCAACGTTCTAGCCTTGGCTTAAAAATAGGCTTGTATCATGAATTATCGAATTCAACCTACGTCGGCTTAACCCAAACCATGTTTGATGCAGGTGGCCAAGATTATGCTCAGCTGGCTCCATTAGATAGATTACCAGTAAAAAGGTATGCTATAAGTGCCACACATAAACTGTATGTAAACCCACGGTTGAATATACAAACTACTGCTTTTGGCTATAGGATATCCAGAAATTTTCAAAGGCAAGATTTTACTTTTAACGCTTTAGCAAACAATAAAAGCGGACAAATTTGGGGTGACCCATCTGTTAGCAATGGAGCAATTTACATGTTAAATTCAAGCGGCAACCGCAATAGAAATTTTGGGGTAGCAGGTATCGAACCTCAACTAAAGTGGACATATACACTGTTTAATACCCAAAACGAATTGCAAAGCGGCGTACGCTACTTGTATGAACAGGCTGAAGAACAATTTATCATTGGACAAAAAGCCGATGCCTCTGCCGGCGATATGCGTGATAGCGAAGTTAGACGTGGGCATGCTGTGAGCTTTTATGCCCAGAATAAAATAAACCTTACCCAAAAATTATCACTTAACATGGGGGTCCGTTATGAAAACTTTAATTATGAGCGTCAAATTTTAAGAGGACGATTCACCATAAATAATCAAGTTCTTATTCGCGATACCAATTTGGTTGCTAACAATCGAGTGCAAAGCATTATTCCTGGGGCTGGTGTGAATTATGCTTGGTCGGAAAAATTGCAATTTTTTGTTGGCCTACATAAAGGCTTTGCACCACCAAGAATTAAAGATGCTATAAACACTAGCGGTTATTCATATAATATAGATGCCGCCCTAAGTATGAACTACGAAATTGGCACTCGATTTAAAGTAGGGGAATTTCTAGACCTTGAATGCACCGCATTTGCAATGGATTTCGACAATCAACTTATCCCGGTGTCGGTTTCATCCGGAAACACCAACGCAGCTGGCATAATAAATGGCGGAAAAACCATGCATAAGGGAATAGAAGCTGGTTTTAAATTTGATTTTTCACCTTTATTAGGTACAAAAAACTCCATCAAGCTAGAGAGTAATGCGACTTTTCAAAACGCCTATTATAATGCCAACCGATTTGTACCAGCAAACGGTAGCACAATCAACGTAAAGGGTTATCAAGTACCCTACTCACCCCGAGTAATGATCAATTCAGCCATAACTTACAGCCCAGATAGAGGCATAGGTTTCAAACTGGCAACAAATTACATCAGCTCTCAGTTTTCCGATGAATTGAATAGCATTACACCTAGCACAAATGGGCGCAGCGGTAAAATAGGAAGTCGTGTAATCACAGATTTTAACTTGTTTTACCAATTACCAAAACAAAATCTTAATATTTATTTATCTGCAAAAAATATAGGCAATGTGCGCTATATAAGCACTCGAAGGCCAGAAGGAATCCGTGTGGGTTTACCGAGATTGATCACTGCAGGATTAGAAATTTCGCTTTAAGCAACCCACAAATTAAAATCAGCAAAACTTCCAGCTTCGGGATAATATTCTCATTTTTACGTATCTCAAAGCTCCATTAACTTGAAACCGAGTACCGAACAAGATTCACATTTCGATAACCTAGATAGAATGTCTACTCACGACTTGTTGAGTGGCATGAACCAGGAAGATAAAACCGTGCCTTTAGCGGTAGAGAAATCCATTCCGCAACTAGAAGCTTTGGTAGAAGCCATTGTACCTCGTATGCAAGCCGGTGGCCGTTTATTTTACATTGGAGCGGGCACCAGTGGCCGTTTAGGTGTGGTAGATGCCTCCGAATGTCCGCCAACTTATGGCGTACCCTTCGATTTGGTAATTGGCCTTATTGCCGGTGGCGATACCGCCATACGCAAAGCCGTAGAATTTGCCGAAGACGATGCCGAGCAAGCTTGGAAAGACCTGTCTGCCTATCAACCAAACGCAAGCGATACCCTAATTGGCATTGCCGCTTCGGGCCGTACGCCCTACGTTATTGGCGGCCTGCAGCAAGCCAATGCGGCTGGCTTATTAACCGGCTGTGTGGTATGCAATGCACAAAGCCCCGTTGCTGCCCAAGCGCAATTTCCGGTGGAGGTGGTGGTAGGCCCCGAGTTTGTAACCGGATCTACCCGCATGAAATCGGGTACCGCACAAAAACTCATACTAAACATGATTAGCACTTCGGTAATGATTCGTTTAGGTCGAGTAAAGGGCAATAAAATGGTCGATATGCAACTCAGCAACCATAAATTAGTGGGCCGAGCCATTGCCATGGTGGTACAAGAATTAGGCGTAAGCGAAGAAAAAGCCAAACAATTACTCGATCAGTTTGGCAATGTGCGCAAAGCCTGCGATGGTTTCAGAAACAGGGGCTAAACCATGCACGAATTAGAACCATATTACCGCTGGCGTGACGACTATATTGCCGCTGAAGACCCCCGTTCGCCTTTTTACGAAACAGTGTATAGCGAATTTACCTACGACAAGCAGATTTACAATTACCTCATCCACCCGCAGTGGGATTTTTTTGGCTCCCAAACCCTCTATCTAAAAGTATTATTTGCAGATTACGATCGTGGCTACGTCATCATAGAACTAATTGGCGAATGGAACGATGCCCTACACAACGACATCATGTTTTTAAAACGAGAAATTTTAGACCTCATGGTGGACGAAGGCCTCAATAAATTCATTCTCATTGGCGAAAACGTACTTAATTTCCACTCATCCGACGATTGCTATTACGAGGAATGGTTCCAAGAAGTAGAAGATGGCTGGATAGCCGGCATCAACTTTCGCGAACACGTAATAGATGAGTTTAAACGGAACAACATCGATTATTACCTCAACTTTGGTGGAGAACTAGACCAAATCTCCTGGCGAAGCCTAAAACCCAATCAATTTTTTAAAAATATAGAAACCCTTTTAACCAAACGGCTACAATAACTAAACGCTAGCACCATGGTTATAAAATCTTTATATAATGTTTTCATATTTTTGTTGAAATAGTATTGTGAAAGGACTCGTTATCAAATCAACCGGAAGCTGGTACCAAATTCAAACCGAATCTGGCGATATCGTGTCGTGCCGCATACAAGGCAAATTCCGTTTAAAAGGGATTAAAACCACCAACCCCATTGCCGTAGGCGATTGGGTAGACGTTGAACTCGAGCCAGACCAAGAAACAGGCATTATTACCCATTTACATGAACGAAAAAACTACATCATTCGTAAATCGGTAAACCTTTCTAAACAGTCACAAATTATCGCTGCCAACCTCGATCAAGCTTTTTTAGTCGTTACCCTAGCCTCTCCGAGAACCTCTCTTGGTTTCATTGATCGTTTTTTAGTTACTGCCGAAGCCTATGAAGTCCCGGCCAAAATTATTTTTAATAAACTCGATTTATTTAGCGATGAAGGCCTAGAAATTTTAGCAGCATACAAACAAATTTATACCCAATTGGGCTATGCCTGCTACGAAGTTTCGGCGTTGGAAGGTACCAACATTAGCCAAATACAAGCCTTGCTTAAAGATAAAGTGAGCCTCATTAGCGGCCACTCGGGCGTAGGAAAATCGACCTTAATTAATGCCTTGTTGCCAGATGCCGATGTAAAAACCGGTGCCATATCCGATTGGAGCGATAAAGGCCAACATACCACCACCTTTGCCGAAATGCATCCGCTGCCATTTGGCGGTTTTTTAATTGATACCCCCGGCATTCGAGAATTGGGTGTATTTGATCTTTTACCTCAGGAGCTAGGTCGTTTATTTCCCGAATTTAGATCTCGAATGAGCGATTGTAAATTTCACAATTGCCAACATATTAACGAACCCGGCTGTGCGGTACTAAAAGCCTTAGAAGCAGGCGATATAGAGCCCAGCCGATACGATAGTTATTTAAGCATGTACCACGGAAACGAAACTCGAGTATAAATGAGAGCAGTCATTCAACGAGTAAGCCAAGCCTCTTGCACCGTAGAGGGAACCATTACCGGGCAAATTGAGGCCGGTTTTTTAGTATTACTAGGTATTGAAGATGCCGATACCACCGAGGATGCGATTTGGCTGGCGCAAAAAATAGCCAATATGCGGGTGTTTTCTGACGAGCAGGGCCTAATGAACTTGGGCCTAGCCGACATCAAAGGTCGCATCTTGTTAATTTCTCAATTTACACTTTTTGCTCAAACCAAAAAAGGCAATCGCCCGGGCTTTACTCGTGCCGCCCGACCAGAGAAAGCCATTCCTTTGTATGAATTCATGAAAACGGAATTGGAGAAACAATGCAATTCAAAGGTGGAAACGGGGATTTTTGGAGCCGATATGAAAATTAGTTTACTTAACGATGGACCAGTAACCATTCTTATGGATACCAAAAACAAAGAATAAACATGACCCTAGAAGAAGCACAAGCCACCGTAGATAAATGGATTAAAACTACCGGAGTAAGGTATTTTAACGAACTCACCAATACCGCCATTTTAATGGAAGAGGTGGGCGAAGTGGCCCGCATTATGGCCCGAAAATATGGCGAACAATCGTTTAAAAATGCCGAAGAAGAGGCGAAACTAGGCGATGAATTGGCCGATGTATTGTTTGTGCTCATTTGCTTGGCCAACCAAACGGGCGTTAACCTTACCGAGGCTTTACAACAAAATCTCGAGAAAAAAACCAAGAGAGATGCCACTCGGCACCAGGATAACGAAAAGCTGAAACCTTAACCCAATTTCACCAAGCGATCGCCATCCAATACCGGGATACAATCAACTACATCGATTTGTAGGCAAAAGGCAATATCGGCCTCAATATTTAATTCTTTTAGGCGTTCGCTGTGGGAGGTTTTTTTCATAAACTCCGCTAAATTGCCCTTAGCCAACTCGTACAAATCGGCCACTAAAATAGCTGCATCATCCAATTTATAGGCTTCATTTTTTAGATGATAAGCTAGCGCCCCGGCAAATAAACTATCTTCTAAATTCACCTTGTTTTTCCAACCTGCACAAAGCAATAGCACATCGTGGGGTTGTATTTGTAACCAAGCACTTAAGGCACCTAAATTTAAGAAAGAGCCAATTACCACTTTTTTTGCTTCGCGACTTTCGTTAATGGCATGCGTGCCGTTGGTGGTAGTGAGCACAATGGTTTTACCAGACACTTTTTCGGCGGTATAGGAAAAGGGAGAATTGCCAAAATCGAAACCGGCCACCACTTCGCCATTACGCTCGGCGGCCAATAAATAGTCGGTATCTGCATAGGAACGACAAGCCTCTACAGAAGCAACCGGAATAATAGCTTCAGCGCCATTGGCTAGGCCGTAGCACATAGATGAGGTGGCTCTAAAAATATCAATAACCACCACAATGCTTTCGCGAATGTCGTGTAAATGTAATAAGGCTGGGCTAAGGCAAACTTCTAATTTCCGTTGTTGCATGCTTATGCTTTGTAGAATGGGAACTTTACCACTTGTGCTTTAACCAAATTTTCGCGAATATTGATGAAGATTTCGGTGTCTTCTTTCGCAAAATCGCTTTGCACATAACCCAAGCCAATGGCTTTTTGTAAAGAGGGCGATTGC
The DNA here is from genome assembly GCA_945875895.1 of Sphingobacterium thalpophilum. Lineage (GTDB taxonomy): Bacteria > Bacteroidota > Bacteroidia > Sphingobacteriales > Sphingobacteriaceae > JAIPAN01. Next base: position 97,771 of record CAMCMG010000001.1, read on the forward strand.
GTTCCGGAAGTAACCTTTCCGATAACCTTTCCGTTGGCATCACAAATTTCGTAATCGTGACGAGGAATACCACGGTCTATCATTTCAAAGCCTACCAATTTCTTGTTTAATCCGGCTTCTTTTTGAGCGGCTAAATTGCTCGAATTCACAAAATCTTTGGTGAATTTAGTAATCCATCCCAAGCCCGCTTCTAGTGGAGAGGTCGTATCGTCAATATCGTTTCCGTATAAGCAAAAACCCATTTCTAAACGCAAGGTATCACGGGCACCCAAACCAATAGGCTGAATACCAAAGGGAGCACCTGCTTCAAAAATGGCTTTCCAAATTTTATCGGCATGCTCATTATCAAAATACAATTCAAAACCGCCAGCACCCGTATAACCCGTTGCCGAAATGACTACATTATCTACCCCGGCCAAAGTGCCTTTCACAAAGGTGTAATATTCCATGGCCGATAAATCAGTATCGGTTAATGATTGTAATGCTTGAGCTGCTTTAGGGCCTTGTACAGCCAACAAAGAGGTACGGTCAGAAATGTTTTTCATATCTACACCGAAGCTGTTAAATTTCGAAATCCAATCCCAATCTTTTTCAATATTAGAGGCATTGACCACCAACATGTAGGTTTTTTCATCCATGCGGTATACCAATAAATCGTCTACAATGCCGCCTTGTTCATTGGGTAAGCAAGCATACTGCACCTTACCATCGCATAATTTAGAGGCATCGTTAGAACATACTTTTTGTATCAAATCCAATGCGCCTTCGCCTTTTAAAATAAATTCGCCCATATGGCTTACATCAAATACGCCTACGGCTTTGCGCACGGTTTCGTGTTCGGCGTTAATGCCCACATATTGTACAGGCATGTTATATCCAGCAAAAGGAACCATTTTGGCACCTAAAGCAATGTGGGTATTAGTTAAAGCGGTGTTATTCATGAGCGATAAATTTGTGCAAAAATACGAAAAAGCAATGAAGCCTTAGCCAAAAATAGACAACTGCGGATCAGACACTTTAAATGTTCGGCGGTGGTAGGGAGAAAAACCATGTTTTAAAACGGCTTCGCGATGTTTAACGGTAGGATAGCCTTTATTATTGAGCCAATCGTATTGTGGAAATTCAGCGGCCAAATTGTCCATATACTCATCGCGATAGGTTTTAGCCAAAATGGAAGCCGCCGCAATAGAAAAATAGCGACCATCACCTTTCACCATACACTCGTGTGGAGTTTCTTGATATTTCTTAAATCGGTTGCCGTCTACCAAAATAAATTCGGGTCGTAAAGTAAGTTGATCTAATGCCCTATGCATGGCTAAAATAGAGGCTTGCAGGATATTAATTTTATCAATTTCGGCATGATCTACCTGGGCCACCGCAAAAGCTAAAGCCTGCTCCTCCACCACCTCTCGAAGTTCGAAGCGTTGTTTATCGCTTAATTGCTTAGAATCGTTAAGTAGGGGATGCTGAAAATTTTTAGGCAAAATAACCGCTGCGGCAAATACAGGTCCGGCCAAACAGCCGCGACCAGATTCATCGCAACCGGCTTCTACTAATTTCTCTTGATGGTAGGCTAAAAGCATCGCTTGAAGATAGAAAAAAATTAGCCAAGGAGATTGGTTTAGCCACAAAATGGGTATTATTGTGGGTAATGAGCAAAACAGCGGCCAAAGAGAGAATTATTTTAGGCATTGACCCCGGCACCAACATTTTGGGCTATGGACTTATTAAGGAGGTGAAATCGAACATGGAGTTGCTTACCATGGGGGTTATCCGCTTAGACGATTTATCGGACCATCCGCTGAAATTGCGACGCATTTTTGAGCGCACTTTGGCTATTATTGATCAATATCATCCAGATTGCTTGGCCATTGAAGCCCCTTTTTACGGCAAAAACGTGCAAGTAATGCTTAAACTTGGCCGAGCCCAAGGCGTGGCCATGGCGGCTGGCTTGGCCCGCGATTTAGCCATTATTGAGTATGCGCCCCGGAAAATAAAACAAGCCATTACCGGACATGGAAATGCCAGCAAGGAACAAGTAGCGGCCATGCTTAAAAGCTTGTTAAAATTTACAGAAAATCCTGAATTTTTAGATGCCACCGATGGATTGGCAGTAGCCGTTTGCCATTCGTTTCAGCGAAATGATGCTGGCGACAGCGGGAAAAGTTATTCGGGCTGGGCGGCTTTTGCCAAAGCCAACGAAAAGCGAATTAGCTAAGTGCTATTCTGATTTTTTTAGCCGTTTCGGCTAGCTGTTCAGCACTTGGGCTTAGTTTTTCGCGGCTAAAATTCATATCGCTTACCGCATTCATCGGAATTAAATGAACGTGCGCATGCGGTACTTCTAAGCCAATAACCGATACGCCTACTTTTTTGCACGGGATAGCTTTTTTTACGCCTTCGGCTACAATTTTGGAGAAAATCATCAACCCGGCGTAGGTTTCATCGTCGATATCAAAAATATAATCCACTTCCTTTTTAGGAATTACTAAAACATGGCCCTCCACTAATGGGTTAATGTCTAAAAAAGCAAAAAAATCGCTAGTTTCGGCAACTTTATGTGCTGGAATTTCTCCCGAAATTATTTTTGAAAAGATGCTCATATTAACGGCTGATTTCTATAATCTCGAATGTTACTTTTCCGGCCGGAATGCTTACTTCAACTTTATCGCCAACAGATTTACCCAATAAACCCTGAGCAATGGGTGATTTTATAGATATTTTACCCGCTTTTAAATCCGCTTCACTTTCCGGAACCAATTGATAAGTCATTTCGGCACCGTTGGTGGTATTTTTTATTTTCACAATAGATAAGGCCAATACTTTAGATGTATCTAATTTCGATTCATCGATAATACGAGCATTAGCCAATACATTTTTTAGTTTCGAAATTTTGCTTTCGTGGTGGCCTTGCGCTTCTTTAGCAGCGTCGTATTCGGCATTTTCAGATAAATCGCCTTTATCTCTAGCTTCGGCTATAGCTTTAGCAATTTGCGCACGGCCTTCTGTGCACAATTCGTGTAATTCTTGTTTAAGCTTTTCTATACCTTCTTTGGTATAATAGGTAATCTCTGCCATTACTTTGTTAATAGGATTTCTATATAAAACAAACAAGACTATGTCGACAGGGCCGATATAGTCTTGTTTGGTATATACGAAGATAAAGTTAGCTACTTAGATTTGCAAATTTTTTAACTTCTGAGCCAATACTTCCGATAGGTTGCGGTAGGACTCTTGGGTCCAACCGGCCACATGCGGACTTAAGAGTACATTGCTTTGGGCCAGTAATTCAGAGTACCAAGCCTCCTCTCCCAATGCGGGGAATTTTTCGATTTCTAAAACATCTAAACCTGCACCTAACACCTTACCTTCTTTTAACGCTTGTAAAAGCGCAAGCGTATCTACTACTTCACCTCTAGCGGTATTTAATAAGAAGATAGGTTTGCGGAAATGATGGAAATATTCTTGATTTACCAAATGTTTGGTCTCTCGGGTAAGAGGTACATGCAAGCTTAATACATCGCTGTGTTTTACAATTTCTTCCATGCTTACCTCTTTAGCAAAAGCATCCGAAAAACCGGTTTTATATTTATCGTAAGCAATAACTTGCACACCAAAACCCTGCAATTTTTGCGCAAAGGATTGGCCCATATGCCCGTAGCCAATAAGGCCTACCGTTCGGCCTTTTAACTCCCAACCTCGGTTAGCTTCTCTATCCCAAATACCATTTCGAACCTGCATATCGGCTTGGCGGAACTTATTTAGTAGAGCCAATAACATTCCCACGGCATGTTCACCCACCGCATCGGCATTGCCTTCGGGTGCATTGATACATTGAATGCCTTTAGCTTTCGCATAGGCTTCATCTATATTATCCATTCCGGCACCGGCACGTGCAATCCATTTTAGGTTTGGGGCAGCATCTAATAGTTCCCGATCTACTTGAAATTTAGTGCGAATGGCCAAACCATCATATTCTTTGATAGAAGCTAGAGTTTGTTCACGAGTAAATAAAGGTTCATCACTTACCACATAACCCAAGGCTTCAGCTTCTTGTTTAAAAAGCGGATGCAAATCATCAACTAGTAACAAACGTTTAGTGGGCATTGGCGGCTTGAATTAACTGCGTTAAAAATACAAAATCTGTTACGGTTAAACGCTCTGCTCTTAACTCTAGCAAAGGTTCATCGGCAGCCAATTTATCTTTGGCAACTATACCCGATAAGGCATTTCGTAAGGTTTTACGACGTTGGTTAAATCCGGCTTTTACCACTTTCCAAAAAAGCTGTTCATCGCAATCCAAGGCACTTACCTCGTTTCTAGTAAGGCGTATAACTGCCGATAATACTTTGGGTGGTGGATTAAACACACCAGCTTTCACCGTAAATAAGTACTCTACTTTATAATAGGCCTGTAAAAATACACTTAAAATGCCGTACGCTTTGCTGCCGGCGTTGGCGGCACAACGTTCGGCCACTTCTTTCTGAAACATGCCAACCACTTGCTGTACTTGCTGCCTATTCTCTAATATTTTAAACAAAATTTGTGACGAGATATTATAAGGAAAATTTCCAATAATGGCTATTTGGCCCATGGTAATAATAGAAAAATCATAGGCTAAAAAATCGCCCGAAATAATACGGTTACCTGCCTCGGGGTATTTTTTATACAAAAAAACTATCGATTCGGTGTCTATATCAATTAAATACGTTTCAAAGGTTTTTTGTAGAAATAAAAAATCGGATAAAATGCCCATACCTGGCCCTACTTCTAACACGTGTTGTACCGATTCGGACAGTTGCAAACTGTTCACAATTTTCTCGGCAATATTTTTGTCGGTTAAAAAGTGTTGTCCTAATTGTTTCTTGGCTCTTACCAAACTCATTGGGCGTAAATTTGAGGCAAAATAAGCAAAGTTTAGGCAGTATTTGACGAACATTCGGGCCAAATCCGTAATTTGCACCAAAATTCGATGAAATTCGAAGGATCATATGAGCGACAAAATCAAAATAGGAATTTCCATTGGCGATGTAAATGGCATCGGTTTAGAAGTGATTATCAAAACTTTAGTAGATAAACGCATCCTCGATTATTGTACGCCTATTGTGTATGGCCAAACCAAAGTGGCTTCCTTTCATCGTAAAACCATGGGAATTGAGGATTTTAGCTTCAACGTAATTAACCAAGCAGCCGATGCACTTCACCGCAAAGCCAATATGATTAATTGCTGGGAAGAAGATGTGAAAATTGATTTGGGCGAAGCCAATGAAACTGGTGGAAAATATGCTTTTATATCTTTAGAAAGAGCCACCAACGATTTAATAGCCGGCGAAATTGATGCCTTGGTTACCGCTCCCATTAATAAACAAAACATTCAAAGTGAATCCTTCACCTTTGCGGGGCATACCGAATATATTCAAGCCAAAGCTGGCGCCTCAGATTCGCTTATGCTTTTAATGGGCGAAGATTTACGAGTTGGCGTAGTTACCGGCCACGTACCTTTGAGTGAGGTACCCAAAAGCATTACCAAAGAGAAAATTTTAAGCAAATTAGCGCTCATTAACCAAAGTTTAAAAAGCGATTTTTGGATTGAAAAACCCAAAATTGCCGTATTGGGCCTCAACCCACATGCCGGCGATTCTGGCTTATTAGGCAAAGAAGAAGAAAGTATCATTGCACCAGCCATTGCCGAAGCGAATAAAAATGGGTTATTGGCCTTTGGTCCTTACCCAGCAGATGGCTTTTTTGCCAACCAAAGCTGGAAAAAGTTTGATGCCGTATTGGCCATGTACCACGATCAAGGCTTAATTCCATTCAAACAACTAGCTTTTCATCAAGGCGTAAACTTTACAGCAGGTTTACCCGTGGTACGCACCTCCCCCGATCATGGAACCGCTTACGATTTAGCCGGCAAAAACGAAGCCGATGCCGGATCCTTCCGCGAAGCCGTATTTACCGCCATTCATATTGTTAAAAATCGTAGGGAAAATGCCATTTTAAGTGCAAAACCCTTAAAGGTGAGTAAACTTTCTAGGGATCGCGATTAAGTGCCGCTGCCTTTTTCCAAAAAAACTGTTTCCGCTTAGAATAATTTTTCCTAAATTTGCAGGCTTAACTGTCGTGCTTTGAAATTTTTACAGCAATACTTAATTCCGTTTTCTGGCCTTAAAATTGGAAAACATGTGTTTGAATATGAGGTAAACGAACAATTTTTTAAAGAATTTGAGTATTCACTAGTACAAAAAGGCTCCCTGAAAGTAGCCCTAGAATTTGATAAACAAGAAACCATGTTGGTGCTTAATTTTCGAATTGATGGCGAAGTTTTTCAGAACTGCGATGTGTGTTTGGCCGGTTTTCCAACACCATTACACCTAGAGCAGCAAGAAATTGTAAAGTTTAGCAACGATGAACTGTTAGAAGACAACGTTGACGAGCTGATTGTACTACACAAAAACGAGAATGAAATTGATGTATCTGCTTTAATTTACGAATACATTATGCTAGGCGTTCCTACGTTTAACCGCTGTAAAGAAGAAGGAAAAACGACCTGGTGCGATGCAGAAATGCTAGAAACGCTGAAAAAATTGGCAGCACCAGAAGAAAAAACAGAAGAAGTGGCCGACCCTCGTTGGGAAGCCTTAAAAAATATTACTAACAAGAATAAATAACAGGAAGCTATGGCACATCCAAAACGGAAAATCTCCAAATCAAGAAGAGATAAAAGAAGAACGCATTATAAAGCAGAGGCTCCAACCCTGTTTACTTGCAAAACAACTGGTGCAGTGCACTTACCTCACCGTGCATACAACGTTGATGGCAATTTGTATTACAGAGGTAAATTAGTAATCGAAAACACCAGTATCGCCTAAGTTTAATTTTCTAAAATGAAAATTGGCTTAGATTTTATGGGTGGAGATTATGCTCCCAAAGCTACTGTTGTGGGTGCTATTGCAGCCCAGCAAGTCTTATCCCCCGATCAAAAAATTGTGTTATTTGGCGATAAGGAGCAAGCGCTCCCTATTTTAGCCGAGCAGCAAATTGATGCCTCGTGCTTTGAATTTGTTCATTGCACCGAAGTGATTGGCATGGGTGAACACCCAACCAAAGCCATCACACAAAAACCAAATTCAAGCATTTCTGTTGGTTTTCAATACCTAAAAGAAGGAAAAATTGATTCTTTTGCCTCGGCCGGAAACACCGGAGCCATGTTGGTAGGCGCTATGTTTAGTGTACGAGCCATTGAGGGTGTTCAACGCCCAGCCATTGCCACCAATGTACCCAAACTAAAAAACGGCTTCGGTATTATGCTCGATGTGGGTGCCAACGCCGATTGCAAACCCGAAGTATTGGCCCAATTCGGCGTTTTGGGGAGCATTTTTGCAGAAGCCGTATACGGCATTAGCAAGCCAAAAGTTGGCTTAATGAATATTGGCGAAGAAGAAGAAAAAGGCAACTTGGTAAGTCAAGCCGCTTACTCCCTCTTAAAAGAGCAAAAAAACATCCATTTTACTGGTAATATTGAAGGTAGAGATTTATTTAACGAGAAAGCCGATGTAATTGTATGCGATGGCTTTACCGGAAATGTAATGCTTAAATTGGCCGAAACTTTCTACATCCTTACCCTCAAAAAAGGATTTAAAGACGAGTTTTTCGATCGCTTTAACTACGAACAATACGGAGGTAGCCCTATTTTAGGTGTAAATGCTCCAGTAATCATTGGCCATGGTATTTCTAGCCCAGAGGCCATAAAAAACATGATTTTGCTGTCAAAAACTATGATTGAGTCGAAATTAGTAGACAAAATTAAGGCAGCATTCACTTCATAAACATCCATTTATGCAAAAAATTCGTGCGGCCATTACCGCATTTAACGCCTATGTTCCCGAGTATGTTTTAAACAATGCCGAACTCGAAAAAATGGTGGATACCAACGGCACTATTTCGTTATGCTTAAACGATTGGGAATCGAAATTAAAAAAAGGCGATAACCTTATTTTAGCCGCTTTTGGTGGAGGTTTTACTTGGGGTTCGGTATACCTGAAGTGGGCATATTAAACAGCGAAAAGCAATTTGAAATAATTATCTTAAATTTGACTCCCAAGAAAGTTTAATAAATTGATTTAATGTGAAAAAAATGGATATTAAACAGATTCAAGATCTCATCAAATTTGTACACAAATCAGGTGTAAATGAGGTTTCTATCGAAGAAAACGATTTTAAAATTACTATAAAGACGAATCAGACGCCAACATTAGTTAGTGCTTCTATTCCTGCAGCAGTTCCTGTAGCAGCAGCGCCGGCAGCGGCAGCAGCCCCTGCAGTTAGCGAATCTGATAACTACATCACCATAAAATCGCCCATGATTGGTACGTTTTATCGCTCGGCTAGCCCAGATAAACCATCTTTTGTAAACGTGGGCGACGAAATTAAAGCCGGCCAAGTATTGTGCGTGGTAGAAGCCATGAAATTATTCAATGAAATTGAAGCCGAAATTTCAGGCCGTATTGTAAAAGTATTGGTAGACAATGCCAGCCCAATCGAATACGATCAGCCTTTATTTTTAGTAGAACCCGTATAAGTTCATTCGTAAATCTGTATTAAAACCGATTATCGAACCGATAACGCTATTCTCATGTTCAAAAAGATATTAATTGCCAACCGTGGCGAAATTGCACTACGCATTATTCGTACCTGCAAAGAAATGGGTATTAAAACCGTAGCCGTGTACTCTACCGCCGATCGTGAAAGTTTACACGTGCGTTTTGCAGACGAAGCGGTATGTATTGGCCCAGCACCTAGCAAAGATTCGTATTTAAGTATCCCCAATATCATTTCGGCAGCCGAGTTAACCAATGCCGATGCCATACACCCAGGATATGGGTTTTTGTCTGAAAACGCTAAATTTTCTGCCATTTGTCAAGATTACGGCATTAAATTTATTGGTGCCACACCCGACCAAATTAACGGCATGGGCGATAAAGCCTCGGCCAAAGGAACTATGAAAAAAGCCGGTGTACCCACTATACCCGGATCAGAAGGTTTATTAAGCGATGTAGCCCAAGGCATCACAATTGCGAACGAAATTGGCTATCCGATAATTTTAAAGGCAACTGCCGGTGGTGGTGGCCGCGGAATGCGGGTAGTTTGGAAAGACGAAGAATTTGAAAACGCTTGGGATAGTGCCCGCCAAGAATCGGGAGCCGCTTTTGGTAACGACGGATTATATCTTGAAAAGTTTATTGAAGATCCACGCCACATTGAAATTCAAATTATTGGCGACCAATACGGTAAAGCCTGCCACCTTTCTGAACGTGATTGCTCTATACAGCGCCGTCACCAAAAATTGGTCGAAGAATCTCCATCGCCATTTATGACCGCCGATTTGCGCAAGCGTATGGGCGAAGCAGCCATTAAAGGTGCCCAAGCCGTAAATTACGAAGGTGCCGGAACCATTGAGTTTTTAGTAGATAAACACCGTAACTTCTACTTCATGGAAATGAATACCCGTATTCAAGTAGAACACCCGGTAACCGAGGAAGTAATAAACTTCGATTTAATTAAAGAACAAATTAAAGTAGCCGCCGGCGAACCCATTAGCGGCAAAAACTACGAGCCAACGATGTTTGCCATCGAATGCCGAATAAACGCTGAAGATCCATACAATAACTTTCGCCCGGCACCTGGCTTAATCAAACATTTCCACTCTCCGGGTGGGCATGGCGTACGGATAGATACCCACGTATATGCCGGCTATCAAATTCCATCGAACTACGATTCTATGATTGCCAAGGTAATTTGCGTGGCGCAAAGCCGCGAAGAAGCCATTTGCACCATGGAACGTGCCCTAAGCGAATTTGTAATTGATGGCGTAAAAACTACCATTCCTTTCCATTTACAATTAATGAAAGACCCCGATTTTAGAGCCGGTAATTTCACTACCAAGTTTATGGATACCTTTGAAATGAAAAGCTAATACAATCTACAAGAAAATGCCATTCTAGAACAAAAGAATGGTATTTTTACAGCTCCAAATGAGCGAAGAAACAGAAAATACAGCCAAAAAATCGAGAAAGCCAGCTACACTCGAAGAAGAAATGTCGTTTTTTGGACATTTAGCAGTATTGCGTTGGCACTTGGTTCGGGCCGCATTGGCTATTGTAGCGCTTACTTCACTAGCCTTCGTTTACTACGATTTTATTTTCGATACCATTATTATGGGGCCCAAAAAACCGGATTTTTGGACCTACCGCATGATGTGTCAACTGGGGGAACGCTTTAACCTTGGCCCCGAGTTTTGCATCAAAGAAATTCCATTTAATATTATAAATACCGAAATGGCTGGGCAATTTACCCTGCAGATTAACTCGGCCCTTATTGTGGGCTTAATTTTAGGTTTCCCGTATTTACTTTGGGAAATTTGGCGCTTTGTAAAACCCGCACTGAAAACAAATGAACGGAAATCGGCCACGGGCTTTGTGTTTTTTGCCACACTCTTGTTCATTTTGGGTATTTTGTTTGGCTATTACATCATTTGCCCCCTTTCTATAAACTTTTTAGCTAACTACACCGTTAGCAGTATTATTGTAAACAACATCAGTATCGATTCCTACCTATCAACCGTAGCTACCCTAACACTAGGATCTGGCATAATTTTCGAATTGCCCATCATCATCTATATTTTATCGAAATTAGGCATGATGACCCCTAAATTTATGCGTAAAAACCGCAGCTATGCCAGTGTACTCATACTCATAATTGCAGCATTGGTAACACCTACACCCGATATTTTTACCATGCTTACGGTAAGTTTTCCGCTATTTTTATTATTCGAAATTAGTATTCTGGTATCTGCAAAAGTAGATCGCAAGCGCAAAAAAAGTGAAGTTGAATTTTACAGCAACTAAGTGTTTTAAATTATCATCAAAATTTTACGAAAAGCTAGCGCAGAAAAATTTACATTTGAGTTATGTCAACTAAACCAATGCGCATTGCTCTCGGAGCCGATCATGCCGGATTTGCCTATAAGAAAATCTTATTGGCGCACTTAGGCCAAAACGAACTCAAAGATTTTGGTACCTATAGCACCGATTCAGTAGACTACCCAGATTTTGCACACCCCCTTGCCTTAGCTGTAGAAAGCGGTGAATACGACTTGGGCATTTTGATTTGCGGCAGCGCCAACGGTGTAGCCATGGCAGCCAACAAACACCAAGACATACGAGCGGCTATTTGCTGGACCGTAGAATTGGCCGTGCTAGCCCGCACCCACAACAATGCAAACGTATTGTGCTTGCCTGCACGTTTCATTTCTGAAGCCGATGCGCAAGCCATAACTGATGCTTTTTTACAAACCGAATTTGAAGGCGGCAGACACGCCAACAGAGTACATAAAATATCTTGCTAAATCCTTAAACTAAATTTAATAAAACATGAAACACAATCGTTCCATTTTTATCCTTGCAGCAGCCTTATTGGTAGGCAATACTGCGGTAGCTCAGGATAAAATTGCCGTTAAATACGGGAATTACATTACCAAAGAAGATGCCTACAAACATTTGTCGGTACTTGCATCTGATGAGTACGAAGGTCGCGAAACCGGAAAACCGGGCGCATGGAAAGCAGCCGAATACATTTCAGCTCAATTTAAAAGCCTTGGTTTGATAGCCCCGGTAAATGGTAGCTATTTGCAAAAAGTGCCTTTGGTAGAAATTGCTCCGGGCAACTCTACCTTAAAGGTGGGTAATACAAGCTTTACCAATTTCAAAGATTTTTACACTTCAAGTTCTAAAGTAGATTTTACCAAAAGCATTAGCGAAGTTGTTTTTGTAGGCTACGGAATTGAAGATGAAAAATTCAATGAATTAGCTGGCCTAGATCTTAAAGGCAAAGTAGTGCTTTATTCTACTGAAAAAGAACCTTTTGTAAACGGAAAATCTATCATCACCGGAACAGAAAAAGCTTCTTCTTGGAATTCGGCTAAACGCTTACGCAACTTACAAAGCAAAGGCCCAGCCTTAATTATCAGCTTTAACCCCGATTTGGAAAGCAATTTAAAACGCATGGCTAGTTATTTACAAACCGCTCGTTTAATTTTAGATAAACCAAATCAGCCGGCACAAGCATCGGTAATTACTGTTTCTAAAGCTGTAGCCGATGCTATTTTAGCCAAAACTAAAAGTAGCATTACTAGCTTAACCGCAGCTATTGCTAGCACTGGCAAACCAGCTTCTAAAGCTGTTAAAACTGGTGTACAAACCAGCGTACTTTCTAAAGTAAGCAACGTTAAAGCCGACAACGTAATGGGTTTAGTGGAAGGTACTGATTTGAAAGACGAAATTGTAGTAGTAAGCGGTCACTACGACCATATTGGTTTAACTACAGAGGGAACTGATAAAGTAAATAATGGTGCCGATGACGATGGTTCTGGAACTACCGGTGTCTTGGAAATGGCGCAAGCCTTTACCAAAGCAAAAGCCGAAGGCCATGGCCCACGCCGTAGCATCTTATTCTTAGCCGTTTGTGGCGAAGAAAAAGGTTTATTAGGTTCTGAATGGTATTCAGAAAGCCCTATTTTCCCATTAGAGAAAACAGTAACCAATTTAAACATCGATATGATTGGTCGTGTTGATCCGAAACACAAAGACAATCCGGATTATGTGTACTTAATTGGTTCTGACAAATTAAGTAGCGATTTGCATAAAATTAGCGAATACACCAACGCTACCTACACTCGTTTAACCATCGATTATAAATACAATGACCCGAACGATCCGGAACGTATTTACTACCGTTCTGATCACTATAACTTTGCAAAACACGGTATTCCAATTATTTTTTACTTTAACGGCGTACACGAAGATTACCATAAACCAAGTGACGAGGTAAGCAAAATAAATTTCGAAATGCTTGCTAAACGTACCCGTTTGGTTTTCTTTACCGCTTGGGATATTGCTAACCGCGATAAAGCTCCGGTAGTAGACGTGAAAAACGATTTCCCTGCTGATAGATAAGCTATCCGAGCAGTACAAAAAAGCCCCCGAAATTCGGGGGCTTTTTTTATATCCGTTTGCGAATGCTTTTTCCTAAATTCGCTCTATGTCCAACACGGCCCACGTATTTCAAGAGAAGAGCACCGAAAAAGCCTTCGATTTAAGCCACCGCCAAATTATTAACCACAATATTGGTAAATACGATGCGGCAGTGGTGCGTGGATTAAGCCGCTTGGCAAACCTAGAAGCCTCCAAAAAGAAAGCTCACGTAATTAAATGGAAAGTGATGGAGAATTTGGACAAGTTATTGCCCGAGTTCGAAAGCAATTTTCAACGCAGAGGCGGCAAAGTACTTTGGGCCAATACCGCCGAAGAAGCCAGACAAGAAATCTTAAACATTATTAAAAAATCGGGTGCCAAAACCGTTATCAAATCCAAATCGATGGTTACCGAAGAAATTCATTTAAACGAATTTCTAGAAAAACATAAAGTGGAGGCCTTAGAAAGTGATTTGGGCGAATATATTGTGCAACTATTGGGGCAAAAACCCTACCACATTGTAACCCCGGCCATGCACTTGAGCAAAGAAGCCATTGCCGACTTATTTCACGAGAAATTTGGCACCGAGCCTAACGCTACGCCAGAAGAATTAACCCAAAAAGCACGGGAATTGCTTCGCGAAAAATATACCAGTGCCGATATTGGCATTACCGGCGCTAACTTTTTACTAGCCGATACCGGTAGTATTGCCCTAACAGAAAACGAAGGGAACGCCCGACTGAGCACCACCTTCCCTAAAATTCACATTGCCGTTGTAGGGATTGAAAAACTCATTCCTTCCATAGCCGATTTAGACCTTTTTTGGCCCCTGCTTTCTACCCACGGCACCGGACAAAACCTAACCGTATACAATACCATTTTAAGTGGCCCCCGCCAAGAGAACGAAAGCGATGGCCCCGAAGAAATGTACGTGATTTTGCTCGACAACGGGCGCACCAACCTCTTGGCGCAAAAAGACCAACGCCAAGGCCTATACTGTATTCGTTGCGGTGCCTGCCTAAATGCTTGCCCGGTTTATAAAAACATTGGCGGCCACAGCTACGAAACTACCTATAGCGGACCCATTGGCTCGGTAATTACGCCGCACCAAGCCGGCATGGAAGAATTTAAACACCTCAGCTATGCCTCTAGTTTATGTGGCCAATGCACCGAAGTATGCCCCGTAAAAATTGATATTCATAAAATGCTTTTACTTAACCGCCGCGATGCAGTGGACGAAGGCCTAAGCACCCGTACCGAAGGTTGGGGCTGGTTTTTCTGGAAAAAAGGAATGAAAAGCCGTAAACTGATGGATTTCTTTAGTGGTAAAACCAAAAACCGCCTACTCCAAAAATTCTTCTCTAAAAGCTGGGCCAAACACCGCGAATTGCCTGAAGTGGCCGAACAATCGTTTAGCCAACAATGGAAAGCCGAACACGCTCCTAAAAAGAAGTAATTTCTTTTTAGGAGCAGCCGCTGCCATACTAAATTTTTGAGTTTCTGCGTTAGTGTAGGCATAAACACGTTGCTTCAAATTCCGCATGAAAAAACCCAAAACCAAACAGCCGCTAGATATCACCCCAAAAGTGACCGGTATTGGCGGCATCTTCTTTTTTACCGAAAACCCCAAGGAAACCAATGCCTGGTATACCAAAAATTTAGGCCTAGAAACCAACGAGTGGGGTTCCACCTTTCAAACCAGAAACATACACAAACCCGAAGAAGTAAACGCCCTGCAATGGAGCCCCTTTAAAAAAGGAAGTACCTATTTTGCTCCCTCCAAAAAAGAGTTTATGATTAATTACACCGTACAAAATATAGAAGCACTGGTAAACAAACTCAAAGAAAACGGCGTACCGGTGTTAGATGACATTGCCACCTACGACTACGGAAAATTTGTACACATTATGGACCCCGAAGGCAACAAAATAGAACTTTGGGAACCGATTTACTAAAAAGCTAAGCCCGGCAGAACGGCGGGCCAGCGAAAAGGCCCGTGGGCAGAAGCATCGTTCTGCCTTGATTTTTTGCATACTTTTTCATCAAGGAAAAAGTATGATAAACATAAGATTTTAAACAGGGAAGCTTGTGACGAGATGGAAAAAACCTTTAACCAAAATACTAACCAGTAATCCTCTCTACCTCCACCAGCGCATTAAACAAATATACCTTGCCGGTAGCGGGCTCCACACAACGGAAACGTTTGCGAATTTTGGCTTCTTTCTTAAAGACCCGTTCATCTTTCCACTTAAACAAAGAACCCATAGGGAGGGCTTCTAACAAACATAAATGTTCGGGACTAACATCATAGGCTTTTAAGGCCCGAGATAAACGCAAATCACTGCAACTAGCCGCAGCAGGGTTTTCCAAATACTGCACAATGGCCCGTTGAATATCCATCGGGAATACTTCCTTTTCGAAAAAAGGACGCATCATACGTTTAAAATTGGCCTTCCACTCGGTGCCATGAGGCTTGGCCTTGCGTTTATGCTCGTTCCAGGTAAGCAGATGCGCAAACTCGTGCACGGTGGTTACCAGAAATGAATAGGGATTTAAATCGTAATTGATAGAAATGCGGTGTCCTTGACCTGCATAGGGAGGGCGGTAATCGCCTAATTTAGTACCTCTGCTTCGCGATATTTTAAATTCACACTGAAAATGATCAATCCAGCGGGCAATAAGCGGAGCACATTTCGGCGGCAAGTATTGGTCGAGAAGTTGAATTCTATCCACCCCTAAATATCATCATTATTTTAAAAACTGATACACCAATAAGCTAGCCACATAAGCCATAGCTGTCATGTATACCAACTGAATGAGTGGCCATTTCCAGCTTTTGGTTTCGCGGTACACTACCGCCAGCGTACTCATGCACTGCATGGCGTATGCGTAAAAAATCATTAAAGAAAATGCTACCGGTAGAGTAAATACCAATTCGCCCGTATCGGGGTTTCTGGCCTCGGCCATTCTATCTCGTACCGATTCTGTTCGAGAACCATCGCCCTGAGCACTATACAAAGTAGCCATAGTACCCACAAATACCTCACGGGCAGCAAAAGAAGTAATTAGGGCAATGCCTATCTTCCAATCGAAACCCAAGGGCTTAATTACGGGCTCAATGCTTTTGCCCAACACCCCAGCATAGGAATTTTCTAATCGGGCCGATGCTTTTAAATTGGCTACTTGTTGCGGAGAAAACTGCTGTGTATACTTCGGATTGGCAAATTGCTCATCAATAAGCGCAAACCTATTCCCCGGACCATAAGAAGCTAACACCCACAAAATAATAGAAATGGCTACAATCACCTTGCCAGCCTCAAAAACAAAAGCCTTTACTTTATCGTACATGGTATAACCCACGTTTTTCCAACGAGGCATACGGTATACCGGCAACTCCATAATAAAATAACCCCGCTCTCGAGCCTTAATAATTAATTTTAATACCCAGGCCACCAATACTGCACTCACTAAACTAATTACATACATGGCCATTAAAGTCAAGCCTTGCATATTTAAAATGCCCAAAATTCGATAATCGGGCACCACCAAAGAAATGAGCAAGGTATAAATAGGTAAACGAGCCGAGCAGCTTACCAGAGGAGTGACCAAAATGGTAATAATACGGTCTTTCCAATTCTCAATATTACGAGCACTCATTATAGAAGGTACGGCACAGGCCAAACCGCCAATTAGAGGCACCACTGATTTCCCGTTTAAGCCCACCTTGCGCATAATGCGGTCCATCATAAAGGTAACCCTGGCCATATAGCCCGTATCTTCTAAAATGGCAATAAAGGCAAACAAAATAGCTATTTGAGGGATAAAGACCAATACTCCGCTTAAACCAGATAGCACCCCATCTACTACTAAATTAGTGAGTTGCCCCGCCGGCAATAACTGGTGTGCCGTATTACCTAGCCACACAAAAGCATCTTCTATGAGGCTCATGGGGTATGCCGACCAAGAAAAAATAGATTGAAAAATGGTAAACAGGATGAGCATGAAAATGCCTAAACCCCAAATTTTGTGCGTAAGCACCCGATCGATGCGATTGCTATAACTTTCGCCCAAGGGTTGTATATCGGTTTTTACCGTATCAAATAATACCTCGTTAATGGCGTTGTAGCGTGCAATGGTTTCTTTCGCTTGTAAATCTTGCGATTTAAAACCGTGTGTTGTTACCCATGCCCCTATGTATTCTTTTTGTTTGGTGCTTAAAAAGCTGGTTTGCCCATACTGATGCGCAAGTAATACTGCTTCATAAGGTTCTTTTACACCTAGCTCCGTTTGTAATTCTTGCAGAGCAACTGGATTTAGCAATTCTGAAAAATCAATGGTATCTGTTTGGGTAGCCAAACTAGATGTCTCGGAAATGGCTAGTTTAAGGGTATCAATCCCATCAGAATTACGTGCCGAAATTGGGACTACCCGCACACCTAGTTTTTGTGCTAATTTATCAATTTGGATATGCACACCGCCTCGTTTTGCCAAGTCCATCATGTTTAAAGCAATAATGGTGGGCAGTTTTAAATCGGCAACTTGAGAAAATAAGAGTAAGTTACGTTTCAGGTTGGTAGCATCGGCAATAAATACCACCACATCGGGGTAGATTTCATTTTTTGTATCGGCCAATACTTCCAATAGCATCGCCTCATCTTTACTTTTAGGATATAAACTATAAGCTCCCGGAAGATCGATTAATTGAGCTTCTTGACCCGTGGGGAGTTTATACGTACCCGTTTTTTTATCGACCGTAACCCCCGGAAAATTAGCGATTTTTTGATTTAAGCCTGTTAAAAGATTGAAAAGTGTAGACTTTCCGGTGTTGGGATTACCAACCAGCGCCACTTTCAAATGCTTTTTCACGTGTTTTTTTAAACTAAAATGATGGTAGAAGCCTCCTGTTTGCGAAGACTTAATTGGTATCCGGAAATAGTTACCGCTATCGGATCACCCAGTGGAGCCATGCGCTCTACATATACCGGCTCACCAGGTAAACAGCCCATTTCCATTAGCTTAACCGACATTTCTAAGTCGGTAAACTCCTTAATGATTCCAGATTCGCCAGGAAACAAATCCGATAGTGTTTTAGCTGTTTTTTCCACGATTGTGATACAAAGGTAGCATTATTTGTAATGATTCCAAATAAGCACTATTTGAAACGCTGTGTTTGGTATTTAACCGTAGGACAATCGCACGATTTTTTAAAAATACCACAACTAGCAAGTGTAAAAATGAATAAAAAAAGGAATAAATATATTAAGCAAGAACGCATAGTTATTTAGCCCGATGTAAAAAAATATACCCAAAAATCCCCATTGCTACACCAAGCATATCGGCAATAAAATCAAAAAGATCTCCAGATCTGTAAGTAAAAATATACCGTTGCATAACCTCAATACTTAAGCCAATAAAAGAGGTAATTAGTATAATTTTAACTACAGTAAATAATCTATATTGATAACTTTCTTGTTGTTTAATTTTGCCGTAAAACAGTAAAATTGTAAGCACAAAAAAGAAGAGAAGGTGCGCTATCTTATCAAAACCCTTCGGTAAATAGGCATTAGTGCATTCGAAATTACTGTTTGGAAGTAGGCACAAAACAGTAATAATAATCGACCAAATAACAGCAAGTTGAAAATACCAAAGTTTTTTTAGCATTATGCACCTACCGATGTAGCATAATCAGCTGCAGAAAGTAAGCCATCTACTTGAGAAAGGTCGCTCAATTCAATTTTCACCATCCAACCATCACCATAAGGATCTTGGTTAACCAATTCGGGGTTGGTATCTAATTTTTTATTGAACTCCAATACCTTGGCATCAACCGGCATAAATAAATCGGAAACGGTTTTAACAGCCTCAACGGTGCCAAAAACAGCCTCTTTAGCTACTGTTTTGCCTAAAGAATTAATATCGATATACACAATATCTCCTAATTCACGCTGGGCAAAATCGGTGATACCTACATAGGCTTGATTGCCTTCTACTTTAATCCATTCGTGGTCGCTGGTATACTTAAGTTCTGATGGGAAATTCATAGTTATGTTTTTGTTTGTTCAAAAATAGGGTTAATGAGGTAGATTATCAATACATAAACGCTGTATTATTGAATGGCAAAACGGAGGGTAAAACCAAAATTACTAAAGGAGGTATTGAAGCTTTGTGAAGTATAGGGTTTAGTAATGTTGCCATCGTAAAAAATGCGCAAGTTTAAACGCTGGTTTAACACATAATCTACCGATGGGCGATAGGTGATGTTTTTAGCTCCAGAAGATACTTCGGCATCGGTTACATCGGCCCGATAAATCACCGTTTTACGATCATTAATGGCAAAATCTAATTTAAAGTTTAAATCATTATTCATTTTTAGGCTTTTAAATAAGCCAAAAGGGAATCTGAAATCGGTGGTTCTATAGCCCAAGCCAAATACAATGGCTTCATCGGTTTGTAAAGCTAGCTGACTATTTGCTAAACTTAAGCCCACGGTTCTAGATTTACGATACTCGAAATTAGAACTCAAATTATTTTTAAAGCGCATATCGATGCCTAAAAGTGGAACAAACTGCTCAAACAAGGTTACTTGGTTAAATTGATATTTAGGTAAGAAGTTATTACTTACATCACGCACATTCACCATGCCATTACTCTCGGTATAGCGGGCTAAGGAGTTAAATCCATTAATGCTATAGGTAGATTTATAAGCGTGATTGAAATCTATAGAAGCGAAAATGTCGCTTATGAAAGGTAAGCTACTTAAGCCGCTATAGTTCATGCGCCAGTTCGGAATCGGGATTTTAGGGAAGGTATTTAAACTAATTTTTTCGGCCGATTTGCCACCATAGGCTGCCAAGAAAGAAGAAATGACCACATCCTGCGAAGCTTTACCATAGCCATCGGAAAAGCCATTGGCCGCCCCCGATGAATTCGAATTTAAGGCGCCCAAGCGTTGCGAAATAACAGATCGGTTACTTTCAAATTGGCGAAACAAATTGGCGGCACTACCAGGTTTATCATTTTTAAAAGCAGTACCGAAACTAAAGAAAGAAATACTGTAATCGCCAGTAGTAATGGGGTTCAGGTTATCGAAACTATTAGATGTAGACACAAATTTAAAGGTGGTAGCATAGTTAAAATTGCTACTTTTTAGTGCGGTTAATTCTATTCGCAAATCTTTTATAGGCTCTAGGGTTCCTCTAAAATTGAGATCTTCTTTTAAGCCGGTTACGTAGAGTTGATTTAAAAGTGGGTCCTTCGTAATCCAGCCTTCGGTAATGGCTCGTGGTCTAATATCACGCTGGCTACCAAATAAAAAATCCCACCCGGGCGCATCGCTCGAAAAATCTTGGCCAAAGGCGGTGGTTTTAGGTAAATAACCAGGCAAGAAGGTGCCTTGCGTTCGGGTATAAGCCCCGCTGATATTTTTTAGGCTAGTAAGCGTGTTTACCAAGGCTTTCACAAATTTGTTAGCCGTTTCATTCGTATTTATCCGTTTTAAAAACCCTATTTTATTATACAGCGAACTAAAGTTAAAGGATGGGTTTAATTGGAGTATTCGGGTATTTTGAATGCTATTTCCTAGGTTGATACTTGGATCGTTTATACTCGATAAGGGTTCTGTTTTCCAGTTAAAGGTAGTTCCATACCGAGTAGTAAGGGTTATCCAATCAAGGCCAGGGAATTTGCTTATAGGCACATTGTAGGTAAAGTTAGCCGTATGGCCATAATCGGTAGTGCGGCCTAAGCGCATTAGGTTTTGCCAAAGTGTATCTCGTTTCAAGCCATTAATGCGTCCATCGGGTTCATCAATAATGGAATAATTGGTAGCATTAAAATCGAGCTGGAGAGAACGGGTTAAATTCCAACTGATGCCGTATAAACGAGTCATCTGAAAATTCTTGTTATAGGTGGTACCCACCGGAATAAAATTGTTTGGGTCGTTATTTCTGAGCGTATTTTCTGAGTACATCCGATCTACATCTACACGGAAATTTACTACCGACGGGAAGATGCTGAAGTTGATATCTCTGAAAAGCGCTAAACTGTTTTTCTTTATAATTTTAGCAAATGGACTTATAGATTTGGCCTGCCGTGAATAATTATAGGCCAAGCCTGCTTTATAGGTTTTTTGAATGCTTTGCTGGTTAATAAAATCGCGGTGATTGTATTCTGTAAAGGCATAGTTGGCACTCCAGTTTTCAATATCCCACAGTTGAGGTTTACTCTCGGTATTGGTTTTCACCTTGTGCACATTGGTAAAGTTGATGCTTTTACGGGTAGTATAATCTTGAACCACATTCAGTATGTCTCTTTGTATCGATTTAGGCGAATTATTTAACGCATTTTTAAGCTCAATATCGGGTGCACGAGGGTCGAACATGGGCGTACTTACCTGTTGTGAGAAATTCACAAACATCGGAATTTTGATACCCGAACGTTGTGGGAATAGCTTGCCGGCTTCTATGCTTGAGGATACATCAAAAATAGATTGATCTTTACGGTTACGTTCGCTAACCTTCCTATCCAAGGAGCCAAAGCCGTTGGTGCTTCTACTGCCCGATACCGATACATCGGCAAAATCGGCTAGCTTGGCATTTAATCGAGCGGTAGCTGCCCAACCTCCACGTTCGTCAAAATCACTTAAACGCAATTCGTTAAACCACACTTCTGCGTCTTTATCTAAACCATCGTCGGCAGCATTTATAACAGTTTTCAAAGGATTGCGAACACCCAACATATATACCCGTACCTTGCTCATATCGGGTTGTCCCATTACAGTAACGGTATTTTGTCCGTCGCTATACTGGAAAGGCACATTGGGTGGCCAGGGCAAGCCACTTAATTGCGCATTATTACGGGCCGTTTTGGCAATTTGAAACAAGCTTAGCGGTACATCCATTTTGTTTTCGGCAGGCCAGATAGCATTGGCATCGCTGGTATTTGGTGCCGTAATTTTTAATGGGATACTGTATTCGTAATAGTTATCTTGATTATCGCTACCTATGCGAATAAAAGCGCTCACATCTTTATCGTTAATCGGATTTACCGGATTGGCACTTTCGGCGTGGATGAACATTTCCAAACGCCGATACGATCTAAAATCGTTAAAGGAGGTACGGAAAGCCGCTCTGCCATAGCCATCTTTTAAACTTTTTATTCTAACTGAAAGCGATTGCTCATTTTGACGGGTATTGGCATTATATCCGCTGTAATCTAATTCACGTAAAATACCGGGGGGAGTAACATACGGGATAGGAGTTCGCTTGCCATTTTCTTCGATATTTACCGCACTTACTTCTAAGCTAGAATTGTCTAAACCCGGGTTTATAAGTGCCGGATCGGCAATTACTTTAGCCAGATTATTTTCGGCATTGTAGCGGCGCCATTCGCCACGTACCAATTGCAGTTTGGCTAAACGCAAAATGGTGGTATCGGCAAAATTGGTCATATATGAACGCACGAAACGAATAGATTTGAAATCTTGAATATTGCCCACCTTAGTAAGAAATTGTGCCAAGGGAATTTTAAATTGAATCCAACGTACAGTTTCTTGCTTGCCATTGGCTAACTTTACACTAGTTGAAACGATATCTGAAATAAAATTAGTGCCTACCTGCTGTAAATCTTGCGGGCGAATGGACACTTTGTACTCAAAATACTCATCGGCTTTAGAACTGTTATTATCCCGATTTACATCCTCCCCATCGGGTAGCGGTGTAGAAGCCGAGTTTTCAATACCTGTTTCGGCCAAAGATTGTTCTTGGGTTTTAGAATTACCCTCGGTACCGTTATATTTTTCGTAGCGTTTTAAAATAGAACTGGCAGAACCAGAGAATACATTGCCTCTGAAATATTGGTAATTATCCGACGATGGATCGGCAGCCAGGGCTGTTGCAGCCGTTGCATTTAATTGCGGGCTTACTTGATTTACAAAACTGGTAAAAAATTGCTGCTCCTGAATGTCCGATAATCCATCTAAGCCCACATCCTGCAATTTTCTGGCTGCGGGATTATTGTCGAACGCCGGAATAACGGGCTGTAGTTTAGGCACTTTACCCCAAGCCGTCGCATCGGTTTTGGTAGGGTCTCCATCGGTGGGCAAACCATTCTCTAATGATTTTCGATCATCTTTTAAAATGTCTTCGGATATATTACCTAAATCAAAATACAAATCGCCACCTTCGGCATTAGGCTTATACAGAAATGGATCTAACATCCATAGTTCTACAAACTCAATATTAAGTGCTTCAAAATCGTTGCTCTCTAATTTACGGAACATACCACCCCATCTGGTTTTGGGGTTAAGTAGTTTTCCATCCACATTTAATCCGGCGGTGGTGTAATTATAGGGGCCACGTTCGTTGGGATAGAAAGCCATATTGAGTGTAGGTAAAAACAAGGGTTGCCCGGTGGGAGAATCTTTAAAGGGAAATACTTCTTTTTCTAATACTTCTCTACTATAATGATTGGATAATTCATTGGCATTTAACTTTACATCAGCTGGGGTGCCGCTACCACTCCGATTATAAAAAATAGGGTCGATATTGTAGAAGGCTATTCGGGCTCTGTTAAAGCCATATGTTAAATTATTAAACTGCTGAGATTCTGGGAACAGTTGTGGCGTGCCCGATATTTGCCAAGTAATAGCACTCTTTAAATCAATTAACGACCGGGTAGATTCAAAATCGTCTAAATAACTAGAGCCATTTTTAGTCCCGGCAAAGTTAAGTGCACTGGGGTGACCGGGAATAAACTTGGCTAATTCGCCAGAAAAAGTAATACTTGATTTTTCTTTGGTAGAAATGAATGGGATTTTATCTACCATGCGGGTAAGCCACCGAGAATCCGATTGGTAATTCATATCTAAACCCCAAATGGTATTGGATATAGGCTCGTCGCCAATATTTACTTTTGGTGTTAGCGGACGCTCTGTTAAATTGAGTAAGGTAGCACCGAGGTTCAGTTTTTTATTGGCCCTATAGTCAAACCGAGTGCCAAATAAGGAACGTTGTTGCATACCAAAAAGTTCGCTATTTTCTAATTTAATGCGAATAGGTTGCCCAGAATTTAATAGCGCTTGATTTAAAATTCGCACTCGGCCAATATTGTAATCAATAGTAAAATCTACGCCTTCTTGCAAAGGTATGGTACCGGCAATTACCTGCACAGAACCTTCGGGAATGTTTATGGCATTGAGTTGAAACTCCGAACTTACTTGCGATTGGTAGGTGCCTTTAATAATGTACCTGTTCAACTGCGGGTAGAGCTGTTGGGCATCGGCCTTGGTTAAATCATATAAAGGCTGGTACACATATTTTGCAGCCAAAGCGGCTTCTGCAGGTGTAAATTGAGCGGCTAAATCAGCACCAAAAGGCTCTACCGTAGGGAAGGTAATACGGCCATTCAATGCATCAATGGTAATGCCTTGAATAAAATCGAAAAAGCCATCGGGCTTTCGATCGTTTTGTTGGTTGATATTATCCAAATTAGTAAGCTGCAACCACAACTTACCATTGGTATTTTGCCCCTCGGTCATTTGGGGTTTTTCTACTCCCGATTGCTCATCTAAACGGAAAATATTTAAGCGAAAATCGGAAGAGGATACTTGATATGCTCCCAAGGAATAGATGTTTTTCATCATCAAATCCCAGGTTGGTAAATTGGTTTTAAGGATTTCGTTTTTAAGTAATTTTACATACAAAACCTCTGGAAGCTCATTATTTACGGGCAAATCGGCAGAGAATTCTCCCACCTGATACTCTGTACCATTCACTGTATAGCGATATGCCACCGCCAATACTTCATCGGCATTAAGCGGCGTATTTAAAGAAATATAGCCCAGTTGCGGACTGATGGCATATTCCTTATCTGTTAGCTTGCGGGCATAGGTAAGTTTAGCAAAATTATCGGTAGTACCATTTGCCTGAAAATATACGTTAATCGCATTCGAATTGGTTAAGCGGGCTCCAAGCGGCAGGGTCTGCAATAAATTGTTAGATTGTTGCGCAAAACCGGGGCCAGTAAAGCCAGCCGGGTAAGAAGAATATGCTGCACCCCCTTGAATTTGTGCCTGGTTATATGGACTATTTTCTCCTAAATCCATAAAAGCCAACACATCCCTAGAATCGGTAGTGGTACCCACTCTATTGGTTACCCAAACCTCTATTTTAGTAATATTGATGTTGCTGCTAATTATTGGCAGCTTTTTTAAGGCTAAATTATATTGGTTGCGAAAAAATTGGCTTAAAAAATAATGCTTGTTGGCTTCGTAACTATCAGCAAGCAACCTGAATTGGTTTTGCTGCGCTCCATTGGTAATGGTAATTTCCTTCGATTGCGATTTTTGTTGGGAGAAAATACTAGTAACCCCCAATTTACCAAATTGCAATTGTGTTTTTAAGCCAAATAGGGCTTGGCTACCGGTTATTAACGATGAACTAAGTGGTAAACTCACATTTCCGGCTTCCACCTTACGTACAATTTCGTCTTCCTTGCCTGTATAATCTAGCTTAACCTGATTCTCAAAATCGAATTGGGCTTCGGTATTGTAATTGGTGCTTATTTTTAATTTTTCGCCAACTTGACCCACCAAATTCATTTGAATACGTTGGTTAAAATCAAAATTACCTTGCGTACGTTGCCGCTCATTAAATAACGGATTTTCGTTTTTATTAATTCGGCCGGCAAAGGTTAGCTCCGCCGAGCCTTGGGGTATAATTTCAATGGTCGAGCCACCAAAAAGGCGTTCAAAAGAGCGGCTATTAATTTTTACCGGCGGAATAAAACCCGGTTGACGGGCCGCTGAAACCGATTGGTCGGCCAAATCACGCCAAGTGTTTTTTAGCAGTTGTTTATTTTCGAAGCGTTGGTATTCAGGGATAGTTAAGTAATATGGATTTCTAAAAAATTGGCCACCTATGTTATCCTGAATGGTGTATTGCTTGGTTAAAGGATTAAATACTACCGAGCGTTTAATATTAGATGGATTGGGCAGTGTTAGTCCAAAAGATCTTCCAAAGATTAAGGATTTAGAATCCTTAATGGGGTAACGTAATGTTAAACTATCGGCACTGTTTGACGTCTTTACTTGCGCAACCCCTTGTTGCGAAATTCCAAATAGAAATACACTTAAAAAAAATAAGAAAACGTAGGCGGTTTCCCTCAAGGCTTTTTTTAATAAAAGGTTAGGTAATTATAAGCTTTTTAGCGCAATTTTTATCAATTGCTCTACAGATAAACTTTCGTTTGACCCACTTATTGCTTGGTCTAGGGCCTTTTCTGCATTGATTTTAGGGAAACCCAACATCACCAAAGCAGAAAGTGCTTCATCTCTGATAGTATAGTTTTGCGGTATAGAAATGAGCGAATCTGGACCCTCTTTTTTTAATTTATCTTGCAATTCGAGAATTAACCGTTGAGCAGATTTTGGCCCGATACCCTTTATACGTTGAATTAAAGGCACATCGCCTTTTACAATAGCCTGCTGAATTTCTTGTGGCGTAATAGATGAAAGCATCATGCGGCCAGTATTGGGGCCAATACCGGATACCGAAATTAGATGCAAAAATAACTTTCGTTCACCTTCTTCAATAAAACCATAAAGTGTATGTGCATCTTCTTTTACATGCAACCAGGTGTATAATTTACAACGCTCTTGCTTGGGCAATAAAGAATAGGTGTGCAGCGAAATGTTGATATGATACCCTACACCGCCAGCCTCTATAACCACATGGGTAGGGCACTTTACACTTAATTTTCCATCTATGTAGGCGTACATACTATTTAATTGCTTTTTCTAATTCGATTAAACAAACTCTTTGATTTAGCTATAATACCGGTTTCAGCTTTTGACTGGGCGTCTACTACGGCTATGGTTACCATATTCACAATTTCTCTTATCGAACTGCCTAATTGCAGAATATGTACCGGCTTATTCATACCCAATAAAATAGGGCCAATAGCTTCGGCACCGGCTAATTCTTGAATTAATTTATAGGCAATATTACCCGAGGCAAGGTTAGGAAATACCAGTGTATTAGCCGCTTGGCCATTTAAGGTACTAAACGAAAAATTATCTTTCAATAAGGCTGGGTTCATGGCAAAATTTGCTTGCATATCGCCATCTACCAATATATCTGGGTGGTTTTGATGCAATAAACGAACTGCTTCTCTTGTCTTATCGGGCACCTCTCCTTCGTTTGAACCAAAATTAGAATACGATAACATGGCAATTCGAGGTTGTATATTGAATTTTTTTACCGAACGGTCAATAAGTACAGTCAAATCAACCAACTCATTCAACGTAGGATTTATATTTACAGTAGTATCGCCAAAAAATACAGGACCTTTTTCGGTTAACATCATATACATACCGGCTACTTTATTTACGCCCGGCTCCGTACCAATAACTTGCAATGCTGGGCGGATAGTTTGAATATAATTTTTGGTTAAACCGGATATTAATGCATCTGCTTCACCAAATTGTACCATACAGGCACCAAAGTAGTTGCGGTCACGCAATAATTTTTTAGCCTCGTACAAGGTTATACCTTTACGTTGACGTTTTTGGTACAAATAATCTGCATAGAGCTCAATTTTTGCAGTTTCTTCTTCTGGATCGATTATGGTGACACCTTCCATATCCAATTCGTTGGCTTCAATCAGCTCTAGTATTTTTTGCTTATCTCCTAATAATATGGGTGTAGCTACACCATCATCATTTACAATTTGAGCGGCTTTTAAAATCTTATAATTATCTGCCTCGGCAAATACTACACGTTTAGGATCTAGTTTAGCTTTATTAGAAATGGCACGCAACAAGGCATCGTCGATACCCAAACGTAGCTTAAGGTCTTCTCTGTACGCATCCCAATCGGTAATGGCATATTTTGCCACGCCCGAATCCATAGCAGCCTTAGCAACAGCCGGAGATACGGCCGTAATTAATCTAAAATCTAATGGTTTAGGGATAATATAATCTTTACCAAATTTAAGGTTTTTGGTATTGTATGCTAAGTTTACGGCTTCAGGTACTGGTTTTTTGGCCAAATCGGCAATGGCTTTAACAGCGGCGATTTTCATGGCCTCGTTAATGGTGGTTGCACGTACATCTAAGGCTCCACGGAAAATATAGGGAAACCCCAAAACATTGTTTACTTGGTTCGGGTAATCGGAACGGCCAGTAGCCATTAACACATCTTTACGAGTTTTAATGGCTAAATTATAATCAATCTCCGGATCTGGGTTGGCCATAGCAAACACGATTGGGTTTTTTGCCATGCTTTTTAGCATGTCGGCAGTTAATACATCCGCAGACGATAAACCAATAAATACATCCGCATCCTTTATAGCCTCGGCTAAAGTATTTAGTTTACGGGTGGTGGCAAACTCTGCTTTGGTTGGATCTAAGTTTTCTCGAGATTGGTTAATAACCCCCGTTCTATCCACCATCACAATGTTTTCTTTTTTTACACCCATACTCATGTATAAACGTGAGCAAGAGATGGCTGCGGCACCTGCTCCGTTAACCACAATTTTAACCCTGTCAATTTTTTTCTTCTGAATTTCGCAGGCATTTAATAGGGCTGCCGATGAAATAATGGCGGTTCCATGCTGATCATCGTGCATAACCGGAATATTCAATTCCTCTTTTAACCTACGCTCAATCTCGAAACATTCAGGGGCCTTAATATCTTCTAAATTAACCCCCCCAAAAGTGGGCTCAAGGGCTTTTACAATTTTTACAAAATCGTCCACATTGGTGCAATCCAACTCTAAATCAAATACATCTATATCAGCAAAAATTTTGAACAAAATTCCTTTACCCTCCATAACCGGCTTACAAGCTTCGGGACCAATATTTCCTAAACCTAATACCGCAGTTCCGTTACTAATAACGGCCACTAAGTTTCCTTTGGCGGTGTATTTGTACACGTCCTCTTTATTTTCGGCAATTTTTAAGCAGGGCTCAGCTACTCCTGGCGAATAGGCCAAGGCTAAATCTCTTTGCGAATTGGTAGGTTTGGTAGCAACCACTTCAATTTTTCCTGGACGACCCTGTGAGTGGTAGTCTAGTGCATCTTGTTTTCGGTTTATTTTACTCATAGGAGAAACTTATGATTGGTTGTCAAAATTACAATTTTTAGCCATACAGGCGCCAAAAAACAACGAATATTATCGTTGAAAGATTTTTAAGCGCATACCCACTTTTAGGGCTGAGCTGTATAATTTATTCCAAGATTTTAACTGTGAGATGCTAAGGCCTACATATTTTTTTGCAATACTGCTTAAATTATCGCCAGGTTTTACGGTGTAATATATAACCTTAGGAATCGTATTGGGTTGGGGCGCTGCCACGCCTAAGCTAACAGACATCCCGTTAAGCACTTGGTACAGGGCGGCATAGTCCGGTTGGTTTTGGGTGGGAATAACCACCGATTTTGGAGCGGTTGGCGATCCTTTTACCATTAATTTTTTATAGGACGGGTTTAACAAAATAAGCTCTTGCAAATCAATTCCGGTAGCTCGTGCAACGGCAGCCAAGGAAACAGGTTTTACCACATCAAACACATCGGTAAGGGTATTAAAACCTGGCGATAATGGACTAATACCATAATTTTGGTAATTGCTCATGATATAGGCCGTAGCAATAAACTTGGGTACGTAATTGCGTGTTTCAGCAGGCAGATACGGGCTAATGGTCCAAAAATCGGCCTTGCCGTCAGCTTTTGCGATAGCTCTAGATACAGCGCCTTTACCACAGTTATACGAAGCAATGGCCAATAGCCAATCATCGAATTGGGCAAAGGCATCTTTTAAATAGGCTGCAGCGGCTTTACTAGCCTGTACGGGATCTTTCCGTTCGTCTACATCTGTGTTTATAGTTAGCCCATAAGCTTTGGCCGTACCAAACATAAATTGCCAAGGGCCGGTTGCGCCCACTCTAGAAACTGCATTGGGGTTTAGGGCCGATTCTACTACTGACAAGAATTTCAATTCTTCGGGTAGGCCGAATTCTTTAAATACTTTTTCGTAAACCGGGAAGTAATAGTTGGATAAACCTAACATTTTCCCTACTTGTTCTTTGCGTTTTGTTAAAGCCTCAATGTATTGCGTAACCGCCAAATTAAAGGTTTTAGGAAACACTTGCTTCACACTGTCTCTACCTACATTTTTTTCGCCAAGCAATACCAAGTGATGATTGGTTACGCTGAATTCGGATTGCGAACCGGGCAATAGACTCGGTTTACTTGGCACAGCAGCAGCAGGTACAGATTGTAAAAGTACCTGCAATAACAAACAAACAGAAAGCAATGCTTTAGTTTTCATGCTAGCCAAATAAAATGACTGTGCAAAAGGACGAACCCTACACAGAAATGAATGGTTTAAACGGAAATTCCGATGGCTTATTTTTTCTCGACGTCGTTAGAGTCGTTTTTGCCGTCTTTGGCGTCTTTAAATTCTTTTACGCCCTTGCCTAAGCCACGCATTAATTCTGGAATTTTTCTACCGCCAAAAATAAGCAATACTACAGCTAAAATGGCTAAAAGCTCTGGGGTACCGAATAGGCTTAATACTATAAAATTTAACATAATTTCTATTTTAAGGATGATGAATCTTTTTCTATTGGAGACGTTTGGTCAACCGGGGTTTCCTGTTCTATAGATTCCTCTATATTGGCCTTCACCTCGTTTATATTTTTATGAATTTCTCGTTTTACTTCTTCAGATGCGTCCTGAAACTGGCGAATACCTTTGCCTAAACCACGAGCAACTTCAGGCAATTTATCGCCACCAAACAACAAGAGTGCTGCTAGCACGATAAACAACATTTCTGGAGTACCAATGTTTAAGAAAAGGATTACGTTTTGGCTCACCTGCTAATAAGTATTATACCCAAATATACGACATTTTTTACCGGCGACATCTTAAATTTAATTCGCTAACCAGCCAGCAGGGTTCAATGGGGTGCCCCCTTTCCACAATTCAAAGTGTACTTCGGTACTGTCATCGCTTGGGTCGGTGGCAACCACACCTAGGCTTTGTTTCACCGAAACTTTTTGTCCGGCCGCTACACTTGTAGATTTTAAGTTAGAATAAATGGTAAAATACTCTCCATGACGTATCATAACCGCAAAGGTGGCGCCTACACTAAATACCCTCCGCACTTCTCCAGAGAAAACGGCTCTTACCGTAGCCCCAGGATTGCTACGAATATCAACTCCATTATTAGCTATGGTAACATTTGCGCCATAACTGTGCGTGCCAAAACTCTCGGTAATGTTGCCATTGACAACGGGCCAAGGCAAACGGCCTCTATTATCTAAAAAGTCAGAAGACAGTTTAGCCGACTCGGGAGTTGCCGATAAAATACTTGAGCCTTTTGCTACCGGCTTGGTTGTGGCTGTTCTATTTTCTGATTTCGCCTTATCTGCATCTACTTTTGCTGCAGCTTCTGCTTTTTTACGCTCGGCATCAATTTCTCGGGCAACAGCTGCTTGCAAGGCTCTGTTTAACTGAATAGACTCCCGCTGTTTTTTGCTCAACTCTTGCTTAAGCTGTTTTTCTTGCTTGGTTAAACCGCTAAGCACCTTGGTTTGGGTGTTTTTTTCTTTGCCTAGGGTTTGCTTTTCTTTTTGTTGATCATTTAAGAGGTTGTTTTTTTCCTCCTTATTTTGATCGAGAGCCACAATTTTTACATTTAAATCATGCTGAGTACCCTGAATATAATTCGCTTGTTTTTTGCGGTATTGTGTAAACTGCTGCAAATATTTCAAGCGCTTATAGGCCTGATTAAAGTTATCGGCAGCAAATACAAACATCAACTTGCTGTATGCACTCTGATTTCGTTGTTCGAAACGTAGCATTCCAGCATATTCTTTCTTAAGCTGATTTAGTTGCGATTGTAGGTTAATAACGGTTTTTGTATTTTGGTTAATCTGATTATCCAATAGATTAATCTCAGAATTGATCGTATTAATTTTTTGTTCCCGGAGCCTAATTTTAGAATTTAAATCTCGTATTTGCTTTAAGGATAATTTCTTGCTTGATGAGGTTTTATTGAGCGTGCGATTTAATTCTTCTATCTCTCTAGTTAGTGCCTCTTTTTTACGCTTTAGGTCGGCACTACTTTGTGCATGCGCCTGCATACCTAAAACCATACAAAAGAAAAACAAGAGATAAAAAAACCTTTTCATGCCGTAAATGTATTTAAAATTAGTTTTTTACCGAAAATCGTTTGGGAACATTAAACGGGAAATCCAGCGGGGTATCCTTTTCTATTTTGGTATATTTTAATTCTGCCTGAACCGATTTAGCGCCCACCAACGAACTTAATTTAAGTACATGTGGTAGTAATTGTCCACTTTCATCCCAAAAATCAGTATAAACAACCTGTAATTCTTGCTTAGCTGAAGCGTCTAGCAAGTGTAAGTTTTTCATTTTCAAGGCTTCGTTAAATCGAATGTCGTATTGAATGCTGCTCAAATTACCTAGTAGCTGTACTAAGGAATCTTTAGTGCTTATTTCATGTGTTTGTTTAAAAATTTCGGGCCATATATTGCCTACCAGCATGGCTTGTAGCGTTCCGAAATTCACTTGAGGATTGGTATAATCGTGTATATAACTGAACGGTTTTTTTATATAAACACTCTCTAAGCGATTGATAATTTTAATACTATCAGGTGTTATGAGCATTCGAGCAACTTCCAGGCCGGCTATGGCAGTTACCGAAATCCATATTTTTTTATCGTTCTCTATTCTGATGGCTACACTAACATCGTTTGTATTGCCATCCAAACTTATACTAGCCTTCGACTTTATAGATAACCTATCAAAGCGCACTTGAGTTTGTTCAATAGCCGCCAACTTTTCAGCATTGCTACGCTGTATAGCCAATTCATCTGCAATTACTGCTTTTTTTCTAGCCGAACATCCGGCTAAACTAAGTAGCAATACACCACATAAAAACAGCAAACTAAAATGATATAAGCGAAGAATCATGGGCACAAATGTCTGAAAAAATAAATTAAGAAACACCGGTATGGCCATAACCACCGGCACCTCTTGTGGTAGCACCTAGCTCTCTCACTTCGCACCAAGCAACTGTTTCGTGTTTAGCAATAATCAGTTGAGCAATTCTATCGCCATGCTGAATGGTAAAATCGCTTGCAGAGAAATTAATCAATAAAATTTTAAGCTCACCCCGATAGTCGGCATCTATAGTTCCGGGACTATTTAAAACGGTAATGCCGTGTTTAAATGCCAAACCACTTCTGGGTCTTATTTGGGCTTCGAAACCCAAGGGTATTTCCATAAACAAGCCCGTTGGAATTAATAAGCGTTCCATAGGTTTTAGTAGCACTTCTTGTTCGAGATTGGCTCGTAGATCCATACCGGCAGATGCAGCAGTTTCGTAGCTAGGTAGCGGGTTTGTAGAGGTATTGATGATGTTAATCGTCATTGCTTATACACGTTTTAAGATTGCCCTTACTTCTTTTTGCTCGAACCAATAAACTACCAAAATATAGGCTAGCAATAAGCCATTACCTATAAAAATGTTCATGTTAAATACTGTAAATGAGAGCCAAACTAGCACAACAGCCAACAAAATATAGGCTGTATTGCGTTTTAAACGGTAAGGTATGGGGTAATTTTTCTGTCCGAGTATGTAGGAAAATACCGACATACTGAGGTAGGCCAGTAATGTAATCCATGCAGAAGCTACATAGCTGTAGTGTGGAATGAGCCAAATATTCAACCCAATGGTTAACAGAGCGCCCAACCCCGAAATATATAGGCCATAGCGGGTTTGGTCGGATAGTTTATACCAAATAGATAAATTCATGTACACGCCTAAAAACACATAGGCAAACAATAATACAGGTACAACTTTTAAGCCCGTCCAATACAGAGCTTGCTGATCGGCATGGCCTTTAATAAAGTACTTAAGCAGCTCTATATTGGCTACTAAACTAAGGGTGATGATGCAAACCGCTAACACAAAATAATGCATAATTCGGGCATATGTTTCTTTAGCATTAGCATTTTTAGCGTGGCTAAAAAAGAAAGGTTCCGACCCTAGCCTAAAAGCCTGAATAAAGATGCTTAAGAAAATGGCCAACTTGCAGCAAGCGCCATAAATGCCCACTTCTTGCTGACTAATGGCCTCTGGTAATAGGCGACCTAAAAAAACCTTATCAATATTTTCATTGATAATAAAGGAGATGTTGGCAATGAGAACCGGCCAGCTGTAGGATAACATTTGGCCAATCATACGCCAATTTATTCGGAGTTTTAGTTGAAGCAATTCGGGAATAAGTAGCATTAATACGGTAGCACTGGCAAATAAATTAGATAGAAATACATAACCTACCCAACCCGGCCTAAACCACGACTCTAGAAAATGAGCACCTGGCAATTGGTTTTGAATAATATGTGGAATGCCGTAAATAAAAAAGAGGTTTAGGGATACAAAAACCAGTACGTTTAAGAATTTAAGCAAACCATAACGCTTAGCTCGGCCATCGGCTCTAAGTTTAGCAAATGGTATTACACTTAATGCATCGAGCATTAAGATATAAATAAAGTACTGTACATAGCGGCCGAAATCGGGATTGCTATACGCTGTATCTCGTTGCATCCAAGCGGCAATATCGCCCACAAAAAGTAATGCAAATAAGCCAAAGGAGACGGCCAAACTAAAAATGAAGAAAAACGTATTTTGATAAACCTCCTCTTTTCGGTGTTCTTCTTTATTTAAATACCTAAAAAACGTGGTTTCCATGCCGAAAGAAAGCAGGGCATTGAGCATAGAGGCCCAGCTATACATGGTGGTAAAAATACCGTAGGCCTTAACCGGATATACCTGCACATAAATGGGAGTTAAAAAAAAGTTAAGCACCCTAGAAAACACGGTGCTTATTCCATATATAGCGGTTTGGCTAGCAAATTTTCTGGCTGTTGACAATACTCGGATTTATAGGTTTAAAAGAACTTTTTAAGCAATTCAAAATTACGATAGTTTTTCAATTGGACTTCATCTATCGTTACTTTTTCTACCACCGCATCATCTGGACCACGCTTGCAAAAGGTTAAAAATTCATCGAGGGCAAAGTCATCTCCTTCAGCTTCTATTTCGACACAGCCATCGGGTACATTTTTTACCCAGCCCTTTATTCCTAAAAAATCGGCAGTGGCTTTGGTACTGGCTCTAAAAAAAACACCCTGTACTTTTCCGCTAATATGGATATGTAGATTTTTCATGTTAAGTTAAATCGAGCTGCGATAGCCGATTTTTTTCTGCTAAAAATTCTTGCCAAATAGCTTGTAAAATATGCTCGGCCGATTCTACCCGATCTAACATAGCCGATACTTGACCTATTTCTAGTTCACCTTCACATAAATCGCCCTCGAACATACCTTTTTTAGCTCTAGCACGTCCCAATAAAGCCTCCAATTCTTGAGGGCTTGCCCCATTGGCCTCTGCCTCGGCTACCCGAAGCGCAAAATCGTTTTTTAATAAACGTACCGGCACCAGCGATTTTAAACGGAGTTTGGTATCACCTTCCTGCGCAGCTAATACGGCCTGCTTAAAATTTTCGTGTGCCGATGATTCTTTAGCGACGGCAAACCGAGAACCTACTTGAACGCCATCGGCACCAAGGGCCATGGCAGCCAGCATCGATTTTCCACTAGCAATACCACCAGCAGCTACTAAAGGCAAATCAATGGCCTCACGGATCATCGGAATTAAGCAAAGTGTAGTCGTTTCCTCACGCCCATTATGTCCACCGGCCTCAAAACCTTCGGCAACCACCGCATTTACCCCACAAGCTGCAGCTTTTTGCGCAAATTTCACGTTAGATACTACATGAGCTACGGTCATACCGTTTTCTTTAAATAAGGGAGTCCATGTAGCCGGATTGCCCGCCGAGCTAAATACAATTTTTACTTTCTCTTGCAAAATTACCTCCACCAAGTCTTCCATATTGGGGTAGAGTAAAGGAATATTAACCCCGAAAGGTTTATCGGTAGCTTTTTTACATTTCTGGATATGTTCACGCAACACATCTGGGTACATAGAACCAGCACCAATAAGGCCCAAACCACCGGCATTTGAAACTGCCGAAGCCAAGCGCCAACCGCTACACCAAGCCAAGCCACCCTGTATAATGGGGTATTGAATAGCAAAAAGTTTTTGTATTGCGTTCACCAAGTAAAGTTGATGCTTTCGTAGCAAACCGCCAAATTTAAAATACGCTTAAACTAGCTTTTTAATAATTGAACTTGGTGTTAACGAAAGTTCGTGAGTATACATAATCAGATTTAACCCGGGTTGTTTACCTTTTTCTAAGGTACCTAAGTAAGTATCGAGACCCAGATATTGAGCCCCATTGAGTGTTGCCCATTTAATAGTATCGGTTAATTGCAGGTGAGGAAAATGCTCATGTAGGGTTTTTATTTCAGAAAGAATACATAAACTATCGTTAGATGCATAACTGTCGGTACCTAGTGTAACCTTAAAATGATCTTGTAAAAACAAATCTACTTTGGGTAGCCTATTTTCAATATATAAATTGGCTTTTGGGCAAAAACACCAGTACACCTCTTGCGGAAACCGTTTTACAAAATAAAGGTCTTTTGCACTGGTATAGGTATTATGCACCAATAAAATGCGCTGATTTTTCGGAAAAGATGGATAGAAATGTTGCAAAGAATTTCGGGCTTGGGGCCTTAAAAAACTAATGTCTTGCTTAAAAAAATCGAACAAATCCAAAAATTTACCGGTTTTATACCTATAAAATTCGTTCTCCTCATCGCTCTCTTGGTTATGTATGCTAAATAAGTTTGGCCTATGTTTGCAATAATGTTCAATTAATCGAACCAATTCTTTACTTACCGAATATGGGGCATGCGGGGTAATAGAAACCGATTGATCACCAAAAGCTCCTTTCAATTCCTTTCCGGCATCAAAAATAGTTTTTGCTCGTTCTGGTTGGATGCCAATAAGCTCGATAAAGGTGTGATAAAAAATTTTGCTTTTTTCTTTAAGCGATTTAGAAATCATGGTATTTGAAATATCTCCAACAGCCACAATGCCATTTGCATACATCTCATCGTCGGCCTTTTGCATGGCTGCATGTATTTCAGCTTCATCAAAATTACGTAAGGATACTACCCCCTTAATAAATTCAATTAGCCCCGATTTCTTTTTAAGTTGGCCCTTCAAATGCGCCAATTCTAAATGGCAATGGGTATTTATAAAACCCGGAACCAAAATACCTTTGAACTGTTGAAGGGGCTTACCCATTACTTCTGCGTGGTTGTGCGGATAGAGAGCTATTACTTCTCCAATATCGTTCATCACTACCACTCCTTTGGGTAAAGGAGCAGATGAAACTGGTAATACATAATCTGCAGTGAAATACTTAAGCATGCTCATAAGTGTTCACTCCATCTTTGCTTGGGTCGTAGCTAATTAAAGGGGAGTTGTGTGTACTAATAATTCGCGTAAAAATAATATAAAAATGTTTTCTTTCACGTATTTGCATGATTTTATAAGGTTAAACTTTTTTATTAATATGTTTGTATACCCATGGAAACACCCAAACGTATCGATATCCGTAGCCTGACACTAGCCGAATTGCAAACGCAATTAATGGCATTCGGTGAGCCTGGCTTTAGGGCCAAGCAAGTATATCAATGGCTCTGGGAAAAAGCCTGCACGGATTTTGAGGAGATGAGCAACCTATCAAAAGCGTTAAGAGAAACGTTAAAGGCACAATTTGAAATTTGTGCGGTGAAAATTCATCAATCGCAGATCAGTGAAGATAGAACGATAAAAAATAGTTTTAAATTGTATGATGGAAACTTAGTAGAAGGGGTGCTCATACCAACCACCGAACGTATGACCGCTTGTGTCAGTTCGCAGGTGGGTTGTAGCCTCACGTGTAAATTTTGTGCTACAGGTTATATGGAGCGCAAACGTAACCTAAATGCCGACGAAATTTATGATCAAGTAGTATTAATTGCCAAGCAAGCCGAGCAACAATATAACCTTGCGCTCACAAATATTGTATATATGGGCATGGGCGAACCCTTATTAAATTACGCCAACGTACTGCGGTCTATCGAGCGCATTACTGCCGAAGATGGGCTAAACATGTCGTATAAACGCATTACTCTTTCTACGGCAGGTATTGCCAAAATGATTAAAAAATTAGGTGATGACGGGGTGAAATGCAATTTGGCCCTCTCTTTACATGCGGCCAATGATGCAAAACGCAATGAAATTATGCCCATTAATGAGCAAAATAGCCTAAGCGCCTTAGCCGAAGCACTAAAATATTACTTTGCCAAAACCAAAAACCCGGTTACCTACGAATACATTGTATTTAACAACTTTAACGACGAACTGAGCGATGCGCAAGAATTAGCCCGCTTTTGCAAACACGTACCCTGCAAGGTAAACCTCATAGAATACAACCCCATATCCTTAGCTGATTTTAAAAATGCCGAAGTGGATAAAATTGAAGCCTTTGCCGAGTACTTAAAAAACCAAGGAATTATTACCAATATTCGTCGCAGTAGAGGTAAGGATATTGATGCTGCTTGCGGGCAGTTGGTCATTAAAGAACAATAATTTCGTTAAAAATCCTTTTTAGCTAAAAACAATTGGCTAATATGGGTATCCTAGCTACGTATCTTCGCGATTTTTTTGGGCTCTTTTTCCCTCAATTATGTGGGGCTTGTGGCAAAAACCTTTACCCCGGCGAAGTAGAAATATGCCTTGCCTGCTTATATAGCTTGCCTAAAACGAATTTTCATAAAGATGCTGAGAATAAAGTGGTGAAACAGTTTTGGGGCAGAGTTCCCATTAAACAGGCAGGTGCCTTTCTTCATTTCCGTAAAGGAAATAGGGTACAACACTTACTACATAACATCAAGTACAATAAGCGACCAGAATTGGCCGTACGCATGGGCGAATTGTATGGACAAGAATTACTTAAATCGGGCGTATTTATTCGCCCCGATGTGCTGATACCTGTACCATTACATCCTAAAAAATTAAAAAGCAGAGGTTATAATCAGAGTGCTTGCTTGGCCGAGGGCTTAAGCAAAAGTTTGGGCTGTTTGGTATTAGATAATGTGCTAAAAAGGGCCTTGTTTACTGAAACGCAAACAAAAAAATCGAGATTTGCACGATACGAAAATTTGCAAGATGCCTTCGAAGTTGCCACACCGGAAGAACTTGAAGGAAAACACCTATTGCTAGTGGATGATGTGATTACTACCGGAGCCACTTTAGAGGCTTGCATAGTAACCATACACGCAAAAGCCAAGGTACAGCTAAGTGTGTGTGCCCTGGCTTTTGCAGAATAATGTTGACTAGTAATTAGGCTTTGAACAAGGGGTACCCACTCATCATATCGGACACTTTAGCAGAAAGGCGTTTTAAATTTGCTTCATTATCCGGTGCACAAAGAGCTTCATCTATTAAGCCTACAATGGTTTCCATGTCTTTTTCTACTAAGCCACGGGTAGTAATAGCCGCCGTACCCAAACGTATACCTGAGGTAACAAAAGGCGATTTATCATCGTAAGGCACCATGTTTTTATTTACAGTAATGCCGGCTTGCCCCAATACCGCTTCGGCCACTTTACCGGTAATGTTTTTATTGCGCAAATCGAGCAACATTAAATGATTATCGGTGCCGCCCGATATGATTTGATAATCACGCTGTACCAAAGCATTGGCCATAGCTGCTGCATTTTTCTTCACTTGAAGAATGTATTTCATGTAACTTTCGCTCAAAGCCTCCCCAAAAGCAATAGCTTTTGCGGCAATAATATGCTCTAAAGGACCACCTTGGGTACCCGGAAAAACCGCTCCATCTAAAACCGATGACATCATACGAATTTCACCTTTTGGCGTCGTCAACCCGAATGGATTTTCGAAATCTTTTCCCATCATAATCATTCCACCACGTGGCCCACGAAGGGTTTTATGCGTAGTGGTGCTAACCACATGGCAATGCGGAAGTGGATCATTTAACAATCCACGAGCAATTAAGCCAGATGGATGCGAAATATCAGCTAAAACTAAAGCGCCAATTTGATCGGCTACTTTACGAATAAAAGCGTAATCCCATTCTCTTGAGTAAGCCGAAGCACCGCAAATAATTACTTTGGGTTTTTCTTTAAGTGCTACAGCCTCTAATTGTTTATAATCAATTAAACCCGTTTCACGTTCTACACCGTAGAAATTCGGTTTAAAATATTTCCCTGAAAAATTTACTGGCGAACCGTGGGTTAAGTGCCCCCCATGAGCTAAATCGAATCCTAAAATTGCATCGCCTGGTTTTAATAAAGCCAAAAATACAGCGGCATTGGCTTGGGCACCCGAGTGTGGCTGCACATTTGCCCATTCGGCATTAAACAATTGTTTAGCTCGTTCAATGGCTATTTCTTCTACTTCATCTACTACTTCGCAACCGCCATAATAGCGTTTTCCCGGTAAGCCTTCGGCATATTTATTGGTTAATACCGAACCGGCAGCTTCCATCACTTGTGGACTTACAAAGTTTTCGGAAGCAATTAATTCTATACCGGTTTCTTGGCGGTTTTGTTCCTCGGCAATGAGGTCGAAAATAACGTGGTCTCTTTTCATTAAATAAGTAGATTATGGGGCTAAAATTACGGATTTAAACGAATGTAGCATAGCTAAATTTCAAATTTTTTGACCTTAGTTTCTAGCCAAAAATTATTGTATCCCATACCTATTTGAATATCGGCTAATTCTTGCTGCAACATTTCTAACAGTGCTAAAAAATTATACACAAACTGCACTTTATTCTCCGATTGTGCTTGTATGGCTTTAA
This sequence comes from Sphingobacterium thalpophilum, assembly GCA_945875895.1. Taxonomy (GTDB): domain Bacteria; phylum Bacteroidota; class Bacteroidia; order Sphingobacteriales; family Sphingobacteriaceae; genus JAIPAN01. The sequence continues at coordinate 138,679 of CAMCMG010000001.1, forward strand.
AATCGAGTTTAGTATTGATGCTTAACAAATTTAAAATCACTTGTTTTTGCTTCTCAATGGTGTAGGGATATTGCACCAGGGTATGCGTAGAAACGGTACTTCGCAACTCGTATTTACTCATTAAACGCTCGTAACTTAGCAAGAGTTTATACAAATCTAAAGAAGCCAATTCTTCTCCCGGGTTAGCTGTTTCAGCTATAATTTTAGCTAAATCTTGAGGAATATGCCCTCTTTTTTCTTGTAAAAATCGGGCGTCTTCTAAGGTTTTTAAGGTTTCAGCTATTTCTTTAAACCGCTTATACTCCAACAATTTTTGAACTAAATCTTGTCGGTGGTCAATCTCATTTCCATCGGCATCAAGTTCTTGTCTGGGCAATAACATCTTGGCTTTAATACGCATCAAGGTAGCGGCCACGTAAATAAATTCGCTAGCTACCTCCATATTCAGGGAACTTAGCTCATGTATGTAAGCCAAAAAATCATCGGTAATCTTGGCAATCGGAATGTCGTAGATATTCAACTCGTCACGCTCAATAAAAAAGAGCAACAAATCAAATGGCCCCTCAAACTTGGGGAGTTTTATCTCAAAAGATTCGGTTTTATCTATCACAGATTTCAAAAATACATTAAAAATATATTTACAATAAAAATATAATTCTCAGACTTTTTTAGTGTTAAATTTCCGTATTTTGTGGACTCAATTTTTTTGAAAACTGATCCCATAAATGGACATTAAAGCAGGTGCATTACTAGAGCAAATAAACTTTCCGGCCGATTTAAAGAAATTTAAAGAGAAGGACTTGGAACAAATTTGCCAAGAACTACGTCAATATATTATTGATGTGGTATCGGTAAATGGTGGCCACTTTGGTGCTAGTTTGGGTGTAGTAGAATTGAGTGTTGCCTTACATTATGTACTAAATACCCCAAACGATTTATTGGTTTGGGATGTAGGCCATCAAGCTTACGGACATAAAATTTTAACCGGCCGACGGAAAGATTTTCATACCAACCGTATATACAAAGGTATTAGTGGATTTCCGAAGCGTTCTGAAAGCGAATACGACACTTTTGGTGTAGGCCACTCCTCAACCTCTATTTCGGCTGCATTGGGTATGGCTGTTGCATCGGTATACCAAGGCGATACCGAAAAACAACACGTGGCCGTAATTGGCGATGGTGCCTTAACCGCTGGTTTGGCTTTTGAAGCACTAAACCATGCAGGCATCGAGAATTCAAATGTATTGGTAATTTTGAATGATAATTGCATGTCTATTGACCCTAATGTGGGTGCTTTAAAAGAGTATTTAGCAGATATTACCACTTCTAAAACCTATAATAGCTTTCGCGAAGGTGTTTCTCAGGTACTTAGTAAAATTTCATCATTAGGGCCCAATGCCCACGAAATGGTGAAAAAAATTGAAAAAAGTATCAAGGGCACCTTGCTTAAAAAAAGCAATTTCTTCGAAGCACTCAATTTCAGATACTTTGGCCCTATTGACGGCCACGATGTAAATCATTTGGTGAAAATTCTAAATGATTTAAAAGATATTCCAGGCCCTAAAATTTTACATTGTGTTACTGTAAAAGGTAAAGGCTATGCCTTAGCAGAGCAAGACCAAACCAAATGGCATGCCCCAGGTTTATTTGATAAAATTACCGGAGAAATTAAAAAATCGGTAAGCGATAAACCGCAAGCCCCAAAATACCAAGATGTTTTTGGTCACACCATAGTAGAATTAGCAGAGCAAAATCCGAAAATTATGGGGGTTACCCCAGCTATGCCATCGGGCTGTTCGTTAAATATTATGATGAAAGCAATGCCTAATAGAGCCTTTGATGTTGGCATTGCCGAACAGCATGCCGTTACCTTTTCGGCCGGTTTAGCTACCCAAGGCTTGGTGCCTTTCTGCAATATTTACTCCAGCTTTATGCAACGGGCCTACGATCAGGTAATACATGATGTGGCTATTCAAAATCTAAACGTAGTTTTTTGTTTAGATCGCGGTGGATTGGCCGGTGCCGATGGTCCTACCCATCACGGTGCGTATGATTTGGCCTATATGCGCTGCATTCCAAACATGGTGGTTTCGGCTCCTATGAACGAAGAAGAATTGCGCAACCTGATGTTTACTGCCCAACAAGAAAATATGGGTCCTTTTTCTATTCGATACCCACGTGGTACTGGTGTAATGCCCGAATGGAAACGCCCTTTAAAAGCCATTAAAGTAGGAACAGGCCGCAAAATTTGTGATGGTGAAGAAGTAGCTATTTTAAGTATTGGCCATATTGGCAACGAGGCCGTAAGTGCTTGCAAAGAACTCAATGCCGAAGGTATACACCCCGCCCATTACGATATCCGTTTTGTAAAACCACTCGACGAAAAACTATTACACGAGGTATTTAAAAACTACCAAAAAGTGATTACAGTAGAAGATGGATGTATTCAGGGTGGTATGGGTTCGGCGGTATTGGAATTTATGGCCGACCACGGGTATGCTGCTCAAGTCATTCGTTTGGGCATTCCAGATGCTTACGTAGAACACGGAGAACAACCTGAACTTTGGGCAGAATGTGGCTACGACGCTGCTAGTATTGTCAAAAAAATACGAAAATTAGCAACCGCTCGTACTACCAAAACTATCGCTTCTTAGCACTATTTATTATAATTTCTTAGTTTAAGATTTCATATATACCTATTTTTAGTTACTATAAATAAGGTACGTATTTAAACGTATGTTTTTATAGGTATATTTATTGATGGAAAACAAAAAACCACAATTTCTCGTGGCTTTTTCTTAATCAGACTCATTTAAGCCTACTCGTAATAATTATTGGTAGTAAAGCCACCCTTTTTGAGGTATTCGTCTTTTTTCATTAACTGTAAATCGGAAAGTACCATATCTTTTACTAAGGCAGGTAAATCATATACCGGTTTCCATCCTAACTGTTTATTTGCTTTTGATGGATCGCCAAGCAACAAATCTACTTCGGTAGGGCGGAAATATGCAGAGTCCACTTTTACCACCGTGGTGCCTAACTTAAATTGATCTGCAGTGAGACCCAAAATGCTGCATTTAGCTTCATCAATATTAATAATAACGCCTTTTTCTTGTTCACCCTTGCCGCTAAACTCTATCTCGATACCAACTTCTTCAAAAGCTAAGCGCACAAAATCACGAACGGTAGTAGTTACACCCGTAGCAATTACATAATCTTCGGCAACATCTTGTTGCAAAATACGCCACATGGCTTCTACATAATCTTTCGCATGCCCCCAATCTCGTTGAGCTGAGAGATTTCCGAGATAAATAATTTCTTGCAAACCTAAGGCTATTTTAGCTACGGCTCTGGTAATTTTACGTGTCACAAAAGTTTCTCCACGTACCGGACTCTCGTGGTTAAACAAAATGCCATTGCAGGCATACATGCCATAGGCTTCTCGGTAATTAACCGTAATCCAGTAGCCGTATAATTTAGCTACTGCATAGGGCGACCGTGGATAGAAAGGTGTAGTTTCGCTCTGCGGTACGGCTTGTACCAAGCCGTACAATTCAGAGGTAGAGGCTTGATAGATACGAGTTTTAGCAGTTAAACCCAAAATGCGAACTGCTTCTAAAATACGGAGTGTGCCCAAGGCATCTACATTTGCGGTATATTCAGCAGTATCGAAACTCACTTTTACATGACTTTGAGCGGCTAAATTATAAATCTCATCGGGTTGCGTTTCTTGAATAATGCGAATGAGATTGGTCGCGTCGGTTAAATCGCCATAATGTAATTTAAAGTGTACATCAGCTTCGTGCTGATCTTGGTATAAATGGTCTAGGCGTTCGGTATTAAAAGAAGATGCTCTTCGTTTAATGCCATGCACTTCATAGCCTTTTTTTAATAACAGTTCGGCTAAATAGGCACCGTCTTGACCGGTAATACCTGTAATTAATGCAATTTTTTTCATGTGTTTTGTAGCTAACAAGCTTATTGCTTGCTTATTTTTAAAAGATATTGACCGTAACCGCTTTTAAGTAAGGGTTCGGCTAAGCTTAGTAATTGTTTTTTATTGATAAACCCTTGCTGGTAGGCAATTTCTTCAATACAGCCTACTTTTAAGCCCTGACGCTCTTCAATTACTTGAACAAACTGTCCGGCTTGCATAAGCGAAGCAAAGGTTCCGGTATCTAACCATGCAGTACCACGACTTAATACACCTACTTTTAATTTACCTTGTGCTAAATAGGCTTTATTAACATCGGTAATTTCATATTCGCCACGGGCAGAGGGTTGAATACTTTTTGCCAATTGCACCACTGAATTATCGTAAATATATAATCCCGGAACGGCATAATTTGATTTTGGGGTTAGGGGTTTTTCTTCTATTGAAACTGCCTCTAATTTTTCGTTAAACTCTACTACGCCATAACGCTCTGGGTCGGCTACCTGATAGGCAAAAACAAGCCCTCCCTCGGGTTTGGTGCTTTCTTGCATCAAACTGGCCATGCTATCTCCATAAAAAATATTATCGCCTAAAATAAGGGCTACATCATCGGTACCAATAAAATCGGCACCTATTACAAAGGCTTGGGCCAAACCATTGGGAACAGCCTGCTCTGCATACGAAAATGAACAACCCAGGTTTTTCCCATCGCCCAATAATTTCTCAAAATGAGGCAAATCGTGCGGAGTGGAAATGATAAGGATTTCTCGAATTCCTGCCGATAGCAGCGTTGAAAGCGGATAATAAATCATCGGCTTATCGTAGACAGGCATCAATTGCTTGCTTACGGCCAACGTTAGGGGATGCAAACGGGTACCGGAACCTCCGGCTAAAATAATTCCTTTCAATGGGTTGCGTATTTTACTGCTTAAAAATAAGAGTTTTATTGCACAAACTGTGCCTTTTTCTCGAGTTCTTGATACCAAGCCTCTCCGTATAAGCGAATAAGGGGTTCTTTCAGGAAACTGTAAACGGGTACTTTCAATTCTTTACCAAAAGAACAAGCCGAACTGCAAATATGCCAACGATCGTAATGTAATATATCAAATTCTGGATACTTGGTAATACGAATGGGGTACAAATGGCAAGATATGGGCTTTTTCCAATGCACTATGCCTGCTTCATAGGCTTTTTCGATCGTACATTTGGTAATACCGTTTTCCCAGGTTACATAAGCACATTCTTTCACTTCATCTACGCAAGGGGTGGTATAATCGCCGTCGGCATCTATCACATGGGTGCCATAGTTTTCTACTGCCTCAATGCCTTTTTCGGTCATTAATGGTTTTATAAGCGGATATATTTCTTCTAAAATGGCTAATTCTGATTTTAGGAGAGGAGCTCCGGCATCGCCTTCGATGCAACAAGCACCCTTGCAGCTATTGAGATTACACACAAAATTTTCGGACACGACATCTTCGTGAACCAAGGTGTGTTGCACTTCTATCATGACCCTTTTTTGCCAAGAAGCGGATATTTCAATCCCGAAGCATTGGTTAACTCCATACTAATTGAACCAACCAAGACTTCAACATGTGCTTTTACCGGTATACGGTTGTTATCATCTGTAATCCACAAATAGAGTTTACTATCTTTTCTAAAGATGCGCCCTGGTTCTATAGAAGGACTAAACTTTAAGCAATTGAAAGTCCCCAGGGATGTTTTTACTACTTCTTTACCAACATATTCAATGTTTAATTGCGAAATGCCATCTGTTAAAAAATAGCTCATAGTAAATTTTTGCCCCTTGGTTACTTGAGTCATATCGAGGCTTCGGGCAAAATAATAGGCCGAAATAACATCGAAGGTTTGCACGTTACCGGTAAAGGTACCTTTATTAGATACCACCTTCTTTTGTTCTTGATAAAAACGGGCTTTATCTGAGCGGCGGTAATTAGATTCATGAATATTTTCGGTGTATAAATAGGGGGTCAATTCTTTTTTATCGATGTAAGAATCGTAACGGTTGCGCACTTTGTGAAAAAGATCGAAGGTGCCTGATGTACGTCCTTCAGCAACTAAATGAAATACCGGTTTGTCGTCAAATGTTAAATCAGAATCGTTTATTTTAAGTGTTGCTTCTGCAGCAGTAAAAATGCCGTATTTAAGTTTATAGTTTAATTTTTCGCCAATCTGAAAAGCGGGCTCTATCGTGTTTTGTAACTCTTGTGCACGTGCTGTAAGCATGCCAAGTAAAAAGAGTATGGTGACTATTTTTTTCATACTAGTGGGTAAGTTAATGTTTAAGCATTTTTGCGTTTATACACCGGAACCGTTGAACAGGGTTCGCCAAAAAATACACTTTGTGCAACCTTGGTTAACTTTTCGGCAAGGGTAACATAAGCTGATGTAGGTACGGGAATATCCCCACAGCCTTTTACTACTATGCGTTGATCGCGGTAGTTTTCGATAGGTATTGTGGCCAATGCTCTATCAAAAAGAGTAAGTTCGAGGGCAGCTAAATCGCCAAAAATTACGGTTTGTGCATGGGGGCTAAGTCGGCTAGCTACCAACATGTAGGCCCAAGTAGGTACAATAGCATCTGTAGAGCAATGTACCGCTACGTGCTTATTGGCGTATAGGCTCCAATTGTGTGTTTTTACAAATTCTCTAAAGTCTTTTTCGCGAAGCATAAGCCCCTGAAAAAGTTGGTCTTTGATATCGAAAAGTACACGTTCGCCCGCTGGATAATAGCTTGCTATATCCAAGCTAATTAAGGAGCTTTCTGCGACTTTATTTGTAAAATTTACTTGGATGTCCATAAATACACATAAAAAAATCCGGAGTGAACGAATCAACTCCGGATACAAAGTTAAGAAATAAGGCGCTTAAAAGAACTTTACTCTATTATCTTTCACGTTGGCTTTCTCTTTTAGAGCATTTAATGCTTGTTGGGCACTGTTTTGAGCAAGCGTTTGTGCTAATTGTTGTTTTTGTTTGAAAGTATTTACTAAGGGTGCTGGATTGATAAAGCCCGTTACTACAAAGGCATAAACACCGTTATCGCCTTTAATTACTTTTGATAATTTTCCGGGCTGAGATCCAAAAATAGCACCAATTACTTTGTTTTCTAGTCCAACGCCAGGAATAACCGGGTTGGCCATCACTACATTTTGTACAGGTACTACCGGACTATTTAATTTCTGACTTATTTGGTTTAATGAACCCGCTCCTTCTGATGCATTGCTTAACTTTTCAGCTAAATTGCTTGCTTTTACATCCTTTATAACTAACTCTCTTAGTTGAGAGGTGAGTTGTGAAAGTGGTAAAATACCTTTGGGTTTTATAGTGATTAACTTAGCAATAACAAATTGATTATCTAGTTCGAATATCCGATCGGAAATATCTCCTTCTTTAGCACCAAAGGCCCATCTTATTAATTCGCGGGGATTGCCTAATCCCATAATACTGCCTTGGTTGGCGGTTACATCTGGTACAGCTTGTTTTTTTACATTACTTTTGCTAATAAGTGCATCAAAAGATGTTGAACTTGAAGTCTTGCTTAAAAATTCTGAAGCTTTGCTATAGGCCAATTGTTGTGTTTTGCTACTAGTTGCTATTGATTTATCTACTACAGCAACTTTTACAACTTTAGACGATCCTTTTTGCGCATTAATTTTTATTACATGAACGCCAAATTGTGTTGTAATTACTTTTAAATCGCCTGTTTTACCATTAAATACGGCTTCTTCAAATGCCGGGATCATTGCACCTCTGCCAAAAGTGCCTAAATCACCTCCTTTATCTTTTGAACCATCGGTACCATATTTTACTGCTAAACCACTAAAAGTAGCACCCCCTAGAATCAATTTCTGAATAGAATCTGCTTTTGCTCTGGCTTTATCTATTCCGCCTTCGGCAGTAGGATTAATTAATATGTGACTAGCGGTCACCGAATCGGGGCTCATTCTAACATCTAAAACCTTGGCTAATCGGTATGCATTATTGGTAAATACTGGACCAACTAAAGCCCCTTTATTAGCAGCAAAAACTAGCGCATTAAGTTCAGGATCAAGCTGCCCTTGTCTAACATAAGTTATTGGTAATTTTGTATCGGCATTTATGCTCACAAATAATGAGTCGTTGGCACTTACTCTAAAATCGTTTGCCAATTTTGTAATCTTAGCAGATACTTCTGCAGAATCTGCCGCTGTTGGGCTTGCATCAAATACTACATATTCTAATGAGCGTAATTCTTCAGGATTATTAAAACGATATTTATTTTCTTCATAATACATTTCGTAATCTGCTTCGCTTAATTTAATTTGTTGATCTGGGATGCTATTAAATGGAAGACCCACATATGAGAAATTTACCAATTTATTGCGTTGTATGTACTCATTTTGCGCCTCTAGTGCGGTTACATACATGCTGTTTTTTACTAAATTATTGTATTTTTCACTCAAACGATTTTGTGTGATATTAATCAAAAAATTACCCCATTGTTCTTTCAACGCTGTATTTTCAGGTTTTTCTATGTTGCTTAAAAAATCATTCAATTGTTGGCGGTTTAACTTTCCACTTGCAACATCTCCAAAAGCTTGCAACACTTGTGGGTGGGGAGTTTTGCCGGTAAGCATGTCATTTAGTTCATTTTTACCAACTTCTAAGCCCAAACGTGCTATTTCTTTGCTGAGCAACATTTCTGAAACTGTTTGATTCCAAGTGTTATCCACTACATAAGCTAACATTTGTGGGCTTAATGCAGCACCACCCATTTGCTGCTTCGCATTCGTACTATTTTGTTCTACTTTGGCGCTAAATTCTTGGATATTAATTTTTTCGCCAGCTACTTCTCCAACTACATTGCTATTGGCTTTCCAAAACGGACTACCTAAACGAATGGCATCACTAAGTAAAAAGGCTACAATAGATAAGCCAATTACTCCGACAATAATAATACCTGCTTTATTACGCAGAAAACCCATAATTCCCATATGTTCAATTTTTATTTTTTTGTAAAGAGATGGCAAGATACAATTTTTAGAAAAATTTACAGGTAAAAATTTCGCTAAACTTTGCGCATTTACAGATTAAAATCCTTGTTGTTGGCCTACTTCAAAATTTCCGGTTGATTGATCAATTTCATAATATGAAAAATCTTCGTTAGACCAAAAACGAGTACCGTATATGAGTTGTGTTGCCGTTTGGATGGCTACCATTTTAGTTGAATAAAAACGACGGGCATTTTCATCCCAAATAAGTTCTTCGGATTTAAATGTTTTTCCATCCTGCGTGGTAACTACTACATTTTGGCGTAATTCCATAGTTTTTTCTAGTTCTTTACGCATACCGTAATCGGCTATAACGCGGCTAGTTTCTTGTTGTTGGGGGTTTAAAAAAATGATAGTTAAGCCCTTTTTCATCTCATAATAGGGATTGGCTGTATTGTAATATAATAATTCTGGCGTAAGTAATTTAGCTTTTACAGTGGCCGATTCGCTATAAATAAGCTCAACTCCAGTAGACTTATCTACCGGAATAGTAATGCGTTGAGCGGCAACACGCTCTACTTCTTTTAAGTTATTTTCGCAGGCAAGCAAAAAAAAGAGCAGGCCACATAGAGCACTTATACTAACAAACTGAGTGCGCATGGTTGATTGGAATTAATCGTACTTGGTTTTAATAAACCATCTATCATTAATCACAAAACCCAAATGTATAGTGAGGTAATTCTCTTTTACTAAACCATTGCTAAGGCTACCACGCTTGCCTAACTCACCAGCCAAGTTAATTTTATAAAACGTGCTTCTATTGGCTGGCAAGGGTAGACCCATGCCAAAACTTAGCGCATATTGGTTTATCGGGGTGTTGTTAATATTGATATAGGTTTTATCGTATCTGAAACCAATGCTGTAATCTATTAATTTAAAATAGTTTGATACGGCAGTAATGTCTGGTGTAAACTGCCCTCCTATGGATACACTATATGCATCTTTCAACCCTGCATTTGTACCGCCATCTGTTAAACCTGACCATTTAGTAAAACTAAAATCGGCGCCCACGGTCCAATGATCTGGTCGAGAAATACTAATACCAAGTGCCTGTTTTATGGGTAGATTAATTTTTGACTCTGCAGCAGGATTGTAATAAAGTGTGTCTAATGGCTCTGATTCTACTTGTGCAACCGCATCGTAGCGGTAACGATAATTGGTTATAGAGCCCGAAGACTTGATACGGGAACTAGCCGCACCCGAATAACCTAGTGTAACAATAGATTTAGCAGCCGGATTAAACGTGTACTGTACTCCGTATTGAAAATTAAGCCCACCTAAACTTTTATCTGATTGTGTACGAGTGGCTAATGCATACGGATCTTCTGGGAATTCAGCTGATTGACGCACTTTGAGATTCCCGAAAATATAAGCTAAATTAAATCCCAAACTTAGTTTCTTGCCAAATTGGTAGCCATAACCCACATGTGCTTTTGACAAACCGCCTTCACCACTGTATAAATGATCTACCTTGAATGTATCAACTAGCGTGTGCATACGGTATTGATAACCTAGATCGCTAAATGGCATCAATCCAAAGGTTAAGGCTGAACGTTTATTCACAGGAACGCCTACCAAGAAATGTCCAAGCGTACCATTAGTAAGTTTTTCTGAGGTCCCCGATTTACTTAAGGTTCTCATATCAAGCGAAGCGCCCATATCCATAGTAGTAAGACTGATGGTACTATATGCTGCCGGATTGGCTACGTTAATCATACTGTATCCACCTGTTTTACGTAAGCCAACGGCAATGCCACCCATACCTATTTGTTGAGGTACAAGCATAGGCTTGATATCGCCAAGTCCAAACTGGCTATAAGGCGAATTGGTTGTATTTTGAGCTTTAAGACTTCCCAAAACGCCAACTAATACTAGTATAAGATATGTGATTTTTTTACTCATGTTGATGATGGATAATTTCATTTAACCCGATTAGAACCAAGTGGGGTATACATGAACTATTGCTAGCAAAGATGCTATTTTTAAGCTGACTATCAAAAAAATTAGCATCGCCGCCACAGAACACTACATTTAGTTGGGCGTGTTTTTGTTGATATTGCGTGATGATGCTATTTACTTCGGCCAATACGCCGTTTACTACACCCGATTGCAAAGCTGTCGGAGTATCGATGCCCACCAGATCTATGTGTTCTGGAGAAAAAGACACCAAAGGTAACCTGCCAGTAAATTCATGTAAGGCTCTAAAGCGCATCCGAATTCCGGGGCTAATACTACCGCCAAAATAATTGGCTTGGGCATCAAGCATATCGTAGGTGATGCAAGTGCCCGCATCTATTACCAAGGTGTTTTGCTTGGGGAAAAGTGCAGAAACAGCTACCATGGTAGCTAAACGATCTAAACCTAGTGTTTCGGGGCTTTGGTATTGGTTATGTATAGGATTGGGAGTACCAGCTGTAAATCGGATGTACGTACTCTGCTGTGCCAAGTACTGTTCTAGCGCTGCTAATTCTTGGTTTACAGAAGAAATGATGCTATGAGAACAGGGATATTGCGCTAAAATTTGTGCTAGTTTTTTACTATCGAGCGACGTAGTGATTTCAGTATGTAGCAAGTTATGCTGCTCAAAAACAGCTATTTTTTGAGAAGAATTCCCAATATCAATAACCAAATGAAACATGATTAAGCTAGTACCGATTTCAAAATCGACTCGAAAATTGCCACACCATCTTGGTTACCCAAAATAGGATCTGCGGCCCGTTCTGGGTGAGGCATCAGGCCAAAGACATTGCGCTTGGCATTGCATACGCCAGCTATATTGTGCATAGAGCCGTTCGGGTTAGATTCTGGAGTTACGTTACCCAATTCATCGCAATAACGAAACAATACCTGATCCTGATCTTCAATAGATTTGATTACATCGGGGCGGGCGAAATAATTGCCTTCACCGTGTGCAATCGGAATTTTTAATGCGCCATTGGGATTGATTTCGGCGGTAAGTAAACTATTTGTAGTGGCCGGCTTTAAATAAATATTTCGGCAAATAAATTTTCGGTTCTCGTTATGCAACAAGGCACCCGGTACCAAACCGGCTTCGGTTAAGATTTGAAATCCGTTGCAAATGCCCAATACATATCCGCCTTTTTTGGCAAATTGAATTACTTCTTGCATCACAGGCGAAAAGCGTGCAATGGCTCCGGAACGCAGGTAATCTCCGTAAGAAAACCCACCAGGAAGGATGATCATATCAGCACCCTTAAGCTCATGATTTTTATGCCATAAGTTTTCTACGGGCTGGCCCATAATTCTACTTAGAACATCTATGATATCTTGATCACAATTAGATCCGGGGAAAGTAACAACGCCAAATTTCATACTACAAATCTATTTAATTTAAGGGGATTTAGAAGTTGAAAGCTGTTAAAAAGCGTTAAATTTTATACCCACTTAAAATATAGCACACTAGCCACTAACAAAATGAAGAGCGACTCGTATACCCATGCTCTACGTGCATGCATAAAATAATAGGCCAACAATACAGAAAGCGGCACACTTGCCAATACATAATGATTAATTTGAATGCCATAAGCTAACACCGATGACAAAACAACTACACCAAATAAAGCGGATAACAATTGAAGAGATTTACGAATGTGAACAATACTTCTAAAAAAATTTGCACGTAGCTGAATTAAACCCAAAATACCAATAAGAGCTACCACCGTTAAAACCAATGAAGGAAGTTGACCAATTGGATTTGCGGTTCTTGGTAGTTGCCAATAGCTTAGCCAATTTGACAATTCGCCATTCCAATAATAGTAGAATGCCAAGAAAAAAGCGACTGTGGCTAGTCCTAATACGGCCATAGCCCACTCACGCCAATTAAATGAGCGAAAAATTAGCAGCCCAACCCATACAATAGCTAAGAAAAAAATGAAGGGCGCATATAAAATAGTGCCCAAACCTACAAGTAACCCCATATCAAAAATTAAGTCACGGGCATCGGCTTTACGGTAGCTACTCAAAAATTGATTTAATAACCAAATAAGTATAAAATTCACTAAAAGTACAGGGCTAAATACGCCAAGCGTATCGGCAAAACTCGTACAAACGATATAAAGTAAACCCGGCAAAAAACTGGGTTTACCCAATAAATTATGCGTATTAATGACCTTATTAAATAATAGGGCTTGTGAAAATAGGAGGATAAAGCCCAGCCATTTACTGGTTGCAAAGGATAAAAATAAGGTGCTATCTGCGGGAAGTAACAGGTGGCGATATAGTGGAACAACACCCATGTTCGCTAAGCTTGTATCGGTTTCAGTCCAATTGAATAAATGCAAAAACAAGGCTAGACCAAATAATGGCAGTGCGCTTAAGGGATGAAAGGTTCGAAATAGCTTAATCATTTTTGGCTGTATAAAAACCAAAGCAATATTAAGATATTTTGCTGAAACGTTTCATGAGATCAGCTACTATTTGATTGGTTTGATCGGGAAAATTAGGTTTAAACGTAAAAGGCTTTTGCAACCAGACTTTAAGTTGTGCTACAAAATCGGGTCCTATACGCTGAATTACGGGAACGCCCATTTTAGAGGCAGCGGCAGCATTGCATTGTTGCTCGTACTGATTTTTCATCGGAATAAGCAGTAACTTTTTACCTAAAAATAAGGCTTCTGCTGGGCCCTCAAAACCGCCACCGGTTATTAAACCATGGGCATTCGCCAAACTTTGGTTAAAGCCCGTATTGCTAACTGGTCGTACAGAAACATTGTTTTGCTGATACGCTTGTGTGCAATGTTTTGAAAAAACCTGCCAACGCACTTCGGGTATTTGCTCAAAATAGGTGAGTAAAAATTCATCGGCATATGCGGGGAGGTAAACGGTAATGTGGCCCAAATCTTTTGGCTCTAATACACGTATTTCGGAACGAATTACCGGTGTATAAATATAATTATCGTAAGATTTGAAATGAAAAGACAAGCGGTTGGTGCATGGGGCGTAGTACTTAAAAATGAGTTCCGCCCAAACAGATTTTTGGGTTGGCCTTGGTGTTTTTGGGGAAAGAAATGCCGACTGATGACTCAGTGCTATGCAAGACACTTTGCGTATTTTGCACGCCCAAGCGCTAATAGGTTCAAAATCATTAATAACAAGATCGTAGTCTTTTACCGGTAGCTGTTTAATATCGGCTAGGAGCCTAAAAAGCTTGATTTTTTTTATAGTTGCCCAAATATCTACACCCCCCTTTTTACCAAAAATAAAGCTAAACCCATGCAATAAATAAGCGATAGGTTGCTCTAAAAAAACATCGGCTTGGGTGCCGCTAATCAACACATCTACTTGGCCGTATTGTTGCAAATAAGGCAATATTTCTTTAGCACGGCTAATATGGCCATTGCCTGTCCCTTGTATGGCAAATAAAATTTTCAAGAATAAAAAATTTTAAACCGCTTCAAAGCGCATTTGATCCAATAAAATTTTTACATCTAGTTTTGATGCTAAATTTTCCAGCTCAGGATCTTCTTCTAAATGCTTATCAGCAAATTGCTTGGAATCGTATTTATAAATAGCCCATTCACCATTATGATATTCTAATGCACTCAAATTCTCTACCCAATCGCCCGAATTAAGGTACGTAACAGCGCCCTTATCGGTAGTAATGGTTCTAATTTCGGGTTGATGAATATGGCCGCAAATAACAAATTGATAGCCTTTATCAATGGCCAATTCTGCTGCAGTTTGCTCAAAACTATTGATAAATTTAACGGCATTTTTAAAACTAGCTTTCACCCTTTTAGAGAAACTCATTTTCTCTCTTTTTAATAAAGTGAGCACCCAGTTCACAAAGCTGTTAAGTAAAATCAAACTATCATAGCCTATAGCGCCTAGTTTGGCTAACCACTTCGAATATTGCATGGTTACATCAAATACATCTCCATGAAAAATCCAAGCACGCTCTTCACCCAATTCTAGTACTAATTTATTTTTAATGTTAAATGACCCTAGGTGAAAATCATCAAATTTTCGCAGCATTTCGTCGTGGTTACCTGTAAGGTAATGTACGGGCACCCCATTGCTTACAAATTTTAAAATTTGCCGAATAACCTTCATATGGCTTTCTGGCCAGTACGATTTTTTAAACTGCCATATATCTATAATATCGCCGTTTAGTACTAGTGTTTTAGGTTGTATAGATTTTAAATAATTGAGCAATTCCTTAGAGTGGCAGCCATAAGTGCCCAAGTGCACATCTGATATGACTACCAGGTCAACTGCTCTTTTCTTCATCGTGTTGAAGTTTCAGAAAACCATTCGTCTGCCTCGTCTTCTACTTTAATTTCGAAAGGACTAAACCAAAATAGTACAATAGCCAACAAACAAATGCTTATAAAAATGAATTCTATAGTCATATTTACAAAAAACATATACTCACATGAACTTAAGGTTAAGCAAAGATTAAGTTTGTAAGTACTTAGCCTAATTGTTTTTGTATCCGATACAACTGCTTTTCGTGATGTTTGGTATGAATTTCAACAAAACGCAGCCATTGCCTAGCATTTAACAAGCCTAAACGAGGGTGTTTGGACTTTTGGCTAGAGGAAGCTTCCGAAACCTGAGGGACCAATTCTTGTAACCCTTGGCTAAAATTGCGCATTAACTGTTGTGCTTCGGCAGGGTTTATTTTTTTAACCATAGCCGCAATACGGGCTGGGGCTTTAATTTTTCCGGGAGGAAATTTACCCAAAAACAAAATCAGCCAAACCGCAAAATGAGTAGACTTATTATTTTCTTCGGCAGTACCCTCTATACATTTTTTGAGAACTAGTAATGAACTTAAATTGGCCACAAAAATATGAGAGTATACCTCGGCATAAGACCACACTCCATCGGCAGGATTCCGTTGAAAATCGGCATCAGATAGGGTGGCTAAAAATGCCTCGTACCTAGCTGTAGCTTGTACTATTTGAGAGGCAGTTTGGTTTATACTCATAAAAGCTCAACTAATTCATTTAAATGATGTATCTGCTTCGGGATATCGGCCGGTTTTTCTTTACGCTCGGGGTTAAAATAAATGGCGTCCATACCAAAAGCTAAGGCACCCCGAACATCAGCTTCTAAACTATCGCCAATCATTAAACTGGTATGCACTTCTGTTTGTGCATTTGTTACAGCATGCTTAAAAATAGCCGAATCGGGTTTATTAACGCCTACTTCTTCCGAAATAATAATGTTAACGAAATATTTGGCCAAATCTGTTAATTCAATTTTCATCTCGGTAGATTCTTTAAACCCGTTAGAGATGATATGCATCACATATTTATCTTGTAAGTAACTCAGCGTTTCATGCGCCTCTGGGAATAAATTGGTTTTGGTTGGGCAAATGCGTACATAATCGTCTTCAAACTGATGGGGGACCAATTCGGGAGCTAAACCCAAATCCAAAAAAGTTTTGCTAAACCGAGTGGTGCGTAATTCTTCTTTACTAATACGTCCCAAATGATAATCGGCCCAAAGTTGGTGGTTGTTGTGGGTATAGGTTTCAATAAACAAGTCCGCTGAAAGCAAACCTAATTTTTTTAAGCTATAGGTTTGATAGAGTTCTTGGAGGGTTTCTTCGGCATTTCGGTCAAAATCCCAAAGGGTATGATCGAGATCAAAAAAGAGGTGTTCGTAGCGTTTGGCCATATACAAAACTGCAGAAATAATGCCTGTAAATGAAAATCTAGGGCAAATTTATTGTTCAAGCTAAAATTGTACCTCAAGGCTTCGTATATTTATAGCGATGGAATTTAAGCTCACTTCTGCCTATCGGCCCACTGGCGATCAGCCCGAGGCTATACGCCAATTGGTAACAGGAGTGCAGGCACAGGAACACTACCAAACCCTGCTTGGGGTGACCGGATCGGGCAAAACGTTTTCTATTGCCAACGTTATTCAGCAAACCCAAAAACCCACACTTATACTGAGCCACAACAAAACGTTAGCGGCTCAATTGTATGGAGAGTTTAAACAGTTTTTTCCAGAAAACTCGGTTAACTACTTTGTATCCTACTACGACTATTACCAGCCCGAGGCCTACATTGTTACGAGCAATACCTACATAGAGAAAGATTTACAAATTAACCAAGAAATTGAAAAATTGCGCTTGGCTACCACATCGTCCCTCATGTCGGGACGTAGAGATGTAATTGTGGTTTCATCTGTCTCCTGTATTTATGGTATGGGAAATCCCGATGATTTTGCAGCATCTATTTTTCGCTTTGCGGTGGGCACGGTCATCAGCCGAAATGCATTTTTACACCGCTTGGTAGAAATTTTATATTCCCGTACCACCGGCGATTTTCAGCGGGGAACCTTTAGAGTGAAGGGCGATACGGTAGATATTTATCCGGCTTACTTAGATGTGGCGTATCGGGTATCGTTTTTTGGCGATGAAGTTGAAGAACTAAGCACCATAGATCCTGCTTCCGGCAAGACCATTGAAAAAACAACACATTTGGCACTCTTCCCAGCCAATTTATTTGTAACACCCAAAGAGCGCTTTACCCAAGTAATTTGGGAAATTCAAGAAGAACTACAAATGCGCAAAGCGCAATTGCTAGATGAAGGCAGACATCTAGAGGCCAAGCGTTTAGAAGAACGGGTAAACTACGATTTAGAAATGATGCGGGAATTGGGTTATTGCAGTGGCATTGAAAATTATTCTCGTTTTTTCGACGGGCGCAAACCCGGAGTACGCCCTTTCTGCTTATTAGATTATTTTCCGGATGATTACCTGATGGTGATTGACGAAAGCCACGTAACCTTGCCCCAATTGCGGGCAATGTATGGCGGCGATCGCTCCCGAAAATTATCTTTGGTAGAGTATGGCTTTCGTTTACCAGCCGCCATGGATAATCGCCCTTTAAATTTTAACGAATTTGAAACCTTGGCACCGCAAACCATTTATGTAAGCGCTACCCCAGGCGATTACGAATTGGAAAAAACGGAAGGTGTATTTGTAGAGCAAGTTATTCGCCCAACGGGTTTATTAGACCCCCTTATAGAAGTGCGCCCACTCATAAATCAAGTAGATGATTTATTAGACGAAGTAGATAAAACTATAAAACAAGGCGACCGAATTTTAGTAACCACCCTTACCAAACGCATGGCCGAAGAATTGAGCAAATACATGCAAAAGCTAGGTATTAAAGTACGCTACATTCACTCCGAAATAAAAACTTTAGAACGAGTAGAAATTTTGCGTGGCCTACGCCTCGGCGAATTTGATGTACTCATTGGTATTAACTTATTACGAGAAGGATTGGATTTACCCGAAGTATCCTTAGTGGCTATTTTAGATGCAGATAAAGAAGGTTTTTTACGTTCCGAACGCTCCTTAATACAAACCATTGGACGAGCGGCCCGTAACGATAGAGGCCGAGTAATTATGTATGCCGATAGCGTAACCAAAAGCATGCGCATAACTATAGATGAAACCAACCGTCGCCGCGATAAACAAATTGCCTACAACTTAGAACACGGCATTACCCCAACCACGGTGGGAAAATCTCGTGAATCTATTATGGAGCAAACCTCGGTAATGGATTTTGCCGGTGGTGTAGCCAAAGCTTATGTAGAAAGCGACATGCTAGCCAGCCTAGCCGCAGATCCCATTGTGCAATATATGAGCAAGGCCGATTTGGAAAAAGCCATTGACAAAACAAAAAAAGAGATGAACACCGCCGCCAAGGATATGGATTTCTTGCAAGCAGCCAAACTCCGCGACGAAATGTTCGCTTTAGAGAATATTTTAAAGGATAAAAGTTAAAGAAACAAGTTTCCTCTTCGTAAAAAAGAAACTCATTTCACTAAAATTTAGGTGTTTTTGATGGTAGCGGTACAATCAGAACAACCACATCTAAACGTAATAGTGCCATCAGGCTTAATTTCACCACTCACTACACAACCACAACTTCCATTGCAACTTACGGTAATATCTCCTTTAACTAATTGGCTAGTAACGCCTCCTCTTTTAACCACTAGTTTTTTTGCGTTATATTCTATTTTTGAATACCGAACATAGGCAAAATTACCAGCAGCCCCAGCCTTCGTTTTATACCAAACAATGGCAGCGAAGCCGGTTTTAATGGGCAAATAATCTACTTTGGTGATTTCCAATCCGGAGGTTTCAGAAACTGTTTCTAGCGCAACTTTCATTAAATCATCAAAATTTGCTGCTATCGCAACTCCACTTGGGGCTTTTAACAGAAGTTGTTGCTGATTGGCTAAGTCCCCTTGCTTGTTGCAAGCGACCATAACTAGCCCCAGCATTAGAGCCATTAGTGAGCATAATAAATTTTTCATAGCGATAGTTTTATACGATAACGTTAAATTTGCAGAATCAATTATATGAACGGAAAAAACCGCAACGATGTGTACCCCGGCTTGGAGGTAGACATCATCTTAAAAAAAGACCAACGTACAGGCGCCCGCACCCGAGGTGTGGTAAAAGACATGCTCACCAGTTCATCTTTTCACTCTAGAGGCATTAAAGTACGTTTAGAAGATGGGCAGGTTGGCCGAGTAATCGAAATTATTGAGGACTAAAACGGACTAGCTGAAACATTTTTCAGCAGAAATCGTCTAAATTTGTAAACTAATTTAAAACAAATGGAAGTATTACGGTTTTTATTTTACCTCTTTCTCATACTGTGGCTCCTCCGTATTGTGCTCCGCATTGCCCTCCCTTTAGTATTTAAACGCATGATTGCCAAGCTGCAAAAACGTGCAGAACAAACTCAAGGAGGCGGCCCCAAACAACCAGAAGGCAGTATTCATGTAGATTACGTGCCGCCCAAAGGCAAAAAACCTAAAAAGGATTCGGCTGGCGAATTTGTAGATTTCGAAGAAATAGACTAAATCAATAATCTCAGAATGTAGCATCTAGATTGATGCTACTATGCTGCTTTTTTCTATTTTTGGATTCTATAAATAGAAAATATGAGCAACTGGTTTAAACGCAACGCCAATCATTTACTAATTATTGGCATTTTCCTTTTGTTATGCTTGGTTTATTTTAGCCCGGCCATACAAGGCAAAGGATTGTATCAACAAGATGTTTTGCAGGCAAAAGGCATGCAAAAAGAAATCATGGACTTTAAGGCCCTTGATGGTAAAGCACCGCTTTGGACAAATTCGATGTTTGGCGGAATGCCTTCGTACCAAATTTGGGTACAATATCCGTACAACGTTACTACCTACGTGATTTCGTTTTTTAAAACCGTTTTTCCTAACCCTATAGATACTGTTTTATTGTATTTATTGGGCGCCTACTTACTATTCTCGGTGTTGCGGGTAAAACCATGGTTGGCCGCAGCTGGCGCCATTGCCTTTGCATTTTCATCGTATAACTTTATAATTATTGAAGCCGGCCACAGCAACAAAGCGTTGGCTTTAGCTTTTTTTGCACCAATTTTAGCGGGTATACTGCTTACCCTGCGCAGAAAATACCTCTTGGGTGCCACTATTACGGCCATTGCATTGGCATTAGAAATTAGGTCTAACCATATTCAAATGACCTATTACCTATTTATAGCCATTTTAGTTTTTATAGGATTTGAATTGGTAAACGCCATTAGAAACAAAACCGTAAAAGAATTGCTTAAGCCTGCTGCCTATTTAGTGGCGGCTCTAGTATTGGCTGTTGCCGTAAATGCAAGCATGCTTTGGACCACCTACGAATTTGGTAAGGAATCTATCCGTGGAAAATCAAATTTAAGTACCAACCAATTGGCGCCAAGTAACGGTTTAGATAAAGAATATGCCTACCAATGGAGCCAAGGTGTAGGAGAAAATATTACCTTTTTAGTACCTAATTTTTATGGCGGCGCTAGCAATACCCCCCTGCCCGAAGATGGTGCAGTAGTTAAAACTTTAACCGATAAGGGTGTACCAGCAGATCAAGCATTAGAATTCTCTAAACAGCTACCTTCCTATTGGGGAGAAAAACCATTCACCTCGGGTCCGTTTTATTTTGGGGCCATTGTTTGCTTCTTATTTATAGTAGGTTTATTTGTGGTAAAAGGTCGCACCAAATGGTGGATTTTTACAGCCACCCTATTAAGTGTCTTCTTAGCTTTTGGTAAAAATTGGCCATTGGTGTCCGATATTTTCTTCCAGTACTTTCCACTTTACAATAAGTTTAGAGCCGTAGAATCTATTCTGGTCATTGCCGGATTTTTGGTTCCTATTTTGGCAGTGCTAGCCGTGCAAGAACTTATTGATAGTAAAGAAGATAAACAAAAATTACTAAAGAAAGTGCAATACGCAGCCTATGGCACGCTAGGTTTATTAGCGATATTGGCAGCTGCTCCAAGCTTATTTTTCAGTTTCCAAACAGCAGGCCATAGTCAATTAATAGACCAATTGTCGCAAATTACCGGTGGCGACCGTAGTTTTGCCGAAAGCATTGCGCAAGGCTTGGTAAATGACCGCATAAGCCTAGCTCGTAACGATGTATTTAGATCACTCATTTTTGTGGCCATTGGAGCTGGTTTGCTTTGGGCATTAATTAAGCAAAAACTGAGTGCCGGAACAGCTACCGCTTTATTGGCTGTTGTAATTTTGATAGATATGTGGGGCGTAAATAAACGCTATTTAAACAACGATAATTTTGTTGAGCAAACAGCCCTTACCCAACAATTCCAAGCTCGTGAAGTAGATCAATTTATTTTAAGGGATACTAGTCTTAATTACCGGGTATTTGATTTAAGTATTCAGACATTTAGCAATGCCAGCACCAGCTATTTCCACAAAACCGTGGGTGGTTACCATGCGGCCAAACTAAAACGTTTCCAAGAAGTTTTAGACAAGCAGTTTAACAACGCTATTAATGAAGATGTGTTAGATATGCTAAACACCAAATACATTATTGGTAACGACGAGCAAAACAAATCGCAAAAAATGGAACGCCGCGAAAGTGCTAGTGGTAATGCTTGGTTTGTACCAAACGTAACCTTTGTAAAAAGTGCCGATGAGGAAATGAACGCCATCAGCAGTTTCGATCCAAGAAAAGAAGCTTTTGTAGGAAACGAGTTCAAATCGTTAATAGATACCAAGAAAGTAGGCTTCGATCCGAACGGGAGTATAAAACTTACCAACTACCGTCCAGATCATTTAACCTATAACTACTCTATTGGTAAAGATATGATTGCTGTATTTTCTGAAATTTGGTACGATAAAGGCTGGAAAGCCTACGTAGATGGAGAAGAAATTCCGTATTTCAGAGCCAATTACATTTTACGTGCCGCCGCATTGCCGGGAGGAAATCATACCCTAGAATTTAAATTCGAACCCACTTCTTATATTTTGGGAGAAAAAATATCACTTTTAGCCTCTATATTATTAGTGGCTTTATTGGGTTTTGTTATCTATAAAAACCGCAAATCGGAAGATGCTTAAACCTAAATAGACTGTACACTAAAAAGCCCCCGAGTTTTCGGGGGCTTTTTTATTAATCGTTCGATCGGCCGTAGCGGATATAATAAAATGAAAGTTTTGCCGCAATTACTACGTGGTTAACCAGGTTGGGTAGTAACCCATAATGCTTCGTGAAAATGGCAAAACGCTCACTTAAACTTTGGCGATGGCGCTTTTTAGACATGCCACCCACTAAATATTTGGCCACATAACCCGATACTTTTACCGAGGTTTTGGCTTTTTTGGCCGCGGTTAAAATCCAATCAATATCGGCACTTAATTCATACTGCCTATCGTAAGGTTCGGTTAAAGTTCTGCGGATATAAATAGCTTGATGACTAATGGTCATTCCAAAGCGAAAACTTTTCCAAGTAAATTTTTCGGGTACACTATGTCGGCGTTTACCTATGCTTTGCCAAGCCTCATTATACATTTCGGTTTCGCCATAATAAATATCAATATTGGGTGCTGTGGCAAATACGTTTTCAACCGTATCGGGGGCATACAATTCATCACCCGAATTCATAAACAATACATAGTCGCCGCTAGCCAAAGCCAGCCCTTTATTCATGGCATCGTAAATGCCAGCATCTTTTTCAGATACTACTTTTGATAATCTATCCTGATAACGTTGGATAACCTCCAAGGTGCCGTCGGTAGATGCGCCATCAATTACAATATATTCTATGTGGGCATAACTTTGATAGAGCACAGAAAGTAGCGTACGTTCAATGTCGCGTACGTTATTATACACAATGGTGATGATGGAGAGTGTAGGTTTATGCACGGCTGTTAAGAATAGATTGATACAGTTTGATGTGTTGTTGCGCCACCACCGATTCGGAGAAAGTAGCCAATACCGTTTCGCGGGCGGCAGTTGCCAAAGACGCTCTATCGGCATGGTTCTTAATCCAAGCCAAACCTTTAGCTAGCTCTTCTGGGGAAGCCCCTTGTGCCAAATAGCCATTTTGTTGATGGACAACCATATCGGGAATACCTCCGGTAGTAAAGGCCACCACGGGAGTACCGCAAGCTAAACTTTCTAACACGGTATTGGGTAAATTATCTTCAATAGATGGGGTCACAAATACGTCGGCGGCGGCGTAGCAGAGTGCTAGTTTTTTTTCCTGATTAATTGTGCCTAAAAAGATAGTATTTAGGTTAAAATCGGGTAAATCACCAGCCCTACGATTTCCAAAAATAACCAATTCAGCACTATCGCTTTGCCCGAAAATACGTAAGGCCTCTACCAATAAATTGGCCCCTTTGTGCTTATCGTTTGCCGAAGGCATAAAGCCACTCAAAATCAAAAAGGCATTCGCAGGTAGGCCGAGCTTTTCACGAGCAAGCGCTTTATCTGAGGGGCTAAAAACTTGAGTATTTAATGTATTTGGGATGATATGAATAGGAGATTCTGCAAACAAAGCGCTTCTTTTGGCCGATTGTGCCATCCATTGGCTTGGCGCAATTACCTGAAGCGCTAAACCGGTGTAGGCTTGCTTTTTGGCCTTCCAAATATGATGAGAAAGATCTTGGGGGGCCGGTAGTTTTACAATCGGACAATTTCCGCAACTCTGCTCAAAATGGGTGCAGGCGTACCGTACATGGCAACCGCCGGTAAAAGCATTGCTATCGTGAAAAGTCCATACAATTGGTTTATTTAGTTTTTGCAGTTTGGCAAGATCTTTGGGGCGTAAAAAAGCATGATTGATCCAATGAAGATGAATAATATCGGCTTCTTTTAAAACTGGATGTCGGCTAATATCTTTCCCAAAAAAAGGAATGGAGAAAGGTGTTTTAACAGACTTTATCCTCGTTTTAGTGAGTATTCTTTCTAAAATAATTTGAACAGCTATAAAAAAATTTGGCAGTAATGCCTTAGAAAAGTTGTGTTGGCTGGCTTGGGCTTCAAAAGAATAATTTACCCATAGGCTAGCGTCGAGCCCTTCCTGTTGTAAAGCACCAACTAAGCGGCTAGCAGCACGACCTGCCCCACCATTATTTTCGTAGCTATTTATATGTACAACTTTCAAAACAATCAAAAATACATAATTATACCTTGTTAACCCGGTTTAAAGCGCTCAATAATGTTTATTTTAGCGTTATGGCTAATGAATTAACCGACCGAGCGTTTTGGACCAGCTATTGGGAATCGAAAACCGATATTGCCTGTTCCATTCCTAAAAATTATCTTTTTCACGAAATTTTTAAACGTATTGCGGAGGCTAAAGGGATTGAAAGCGCCATAGAGTTAGGTGGTTTTCCGGGCTATTACACCGTTTTCTTAAAAAAACACCTCGGTATTAAAAAAGCTACTTTACTCGATTATTTTATTCATCCGGGCCTTATTAATCAGCTTTGCCAAGCCAATGCATTAGCACCATCGGATATTGAAATTATAGAAACCGATTTATTCGCCTATACACCCAATACTACTTATGATTTAGTGTTATCGTGCGGATTGATTGAGCATTTTAAAGATACCCGAGATATTTTAGCCAGTCACGTTCAATTTATGAAGGCCGGCAGCAGTTTGGTTGTTACTCTACCTAATTTTAGAGGGATTAATGGTTGGGTACAAAAAACATTCGATAAAGAAAACTACGAGAAACACGAACTAGCTTGCATGGATCCGCAGCTATTGCGCTCTTTACTAGAAGAATTAGGCTTAGTAGTAGAAGAAGCCGGCTATTACGGAAAATTTAGTGTTTGGTTGGAAGAAAAAGAAAGCCAATCGACAGGAGCCAAAATAGTTGTAAAAGCAATTTGGCTGTTGGGTAAGGTATGGAGTAAACTATTCCCATTTGATAGTAAAGCTTTATCGCCCTATATTTTAGTAGTGGCTGAAAAAAATTAGATACGAAAGTGTTGATTTAAGTAGCGTAAACCCCGTTGCCATAGATTTCCTTTTCTATTTTTCAAAAAGGCTTTTATGAGGTCATAGGCCCCTGCATTTTCTGCAATAAGCTCCGGAAAGTGTTTAACGGGCTGTGGATGGATGGACACATTATAAATTTCGTTGATACCCGAATGCACGCCACTGCCATCGTGGCCAATATTACTCACCAATGAATGTGCTGGATTTAAGGTGAGTCCTCCTTTTAAAAAGATAGAAGCATACCAACGAATGGCCCACGAATTATTTCTTCCGGCCTTTAGCTCCTGCATTTGTTTCCAAAAATTCATGCTACCTTCAATAGAAAATTGATGTTTTTTAGCTACATCAAACTGCTTCATGAGCGATTCTACATCGGGATTAAACTGTTGCCAAGCCCGAGCCCAAGTTGCCCAACCCCAACTGGTAGCTGCTCTAAAAAAGAAGGTTTCAGGTAATTGTTCCGATTCGGGAAGAGGCAAAGGATACATATACGCTCCAATATGCATCACCTTTTCTTCGTTTTGGTAGCGGGCTAAGGCATCGTTAAAATAACGTAAGGTATAGGGAGAGGTAATTAAGTCGTCTTCAAAAACAATCGCCCGACCAAATTGTTCCATGAGCAGACTAACGCCGCTAATAACCGAATTGGCCAAACCTAAATTGTTACTCCGCTCAATAATCTCAACCGATTTAAAGCCCTCTACTTGCTTAATTAAAGCCCGCACTTCAGCCACTTTTTCGGCTTGTTTAGCGTTTTTTGGGCCGTCCGAAAAAATAAATAAACAGGAATCGGCTGCCAACTCGTTTTGCTGTAAAAACTGAAGCGTACGGCGGGTATGCTCTGGCCTGTTGTACACAAATAAAGCGATGGGGGCTAGCTTTTGCATCCTAAAATATTTCTAAATCGTGTTGTTTACTACACAAAACCGTGTAGGCATTGGCCCATTTTTCTTCTTGTTTCTTTCCACCCAACATACCTAAAAGACTTTTTAATCGATATTCTAACTCAATTTTAAACTTTGCAAAAAAACTTGGTGATTTTTTCTGATTGATAAAGGCATTGAACCTGCTCACTTCCGGATGAATTAAAGAACATTCATCGGCTACGATGCGGAAACCCTCAGATTGCACTAAAAAACGTAAAGATGTAGGCGTGTACATATTAATATGGCCGTAATCCAAAAAATGGTTCATGCGGGTATCTATGCCAAAACGGTAATCTTTAGGTACTTCAATGAGTAAGTATTTTGCCACCCGTTTTAATTCTCGTAGCAATAAACGTTCGTGCTCTACATGCTCTAATACGTGGGCTAAAATCACCACATCAAAACTATCATCCGGAAAGGGAATGTGGTAACCGTCAAACTCTTGTACAGACTGTAAAGAAGGGATATTTTTGGCTTCAATATGTGCTACTCCGCTCTTCGAAATTTCTAGCGCATGCAGTTCGGGGGCAAATTCCCATTGATCTAAATAGTATAAAATACTGCCATCGCCGGCACCCACTTCTAATACTTTTTTAAAGTTATGGCCCCTGCTTACACTAACAATATTTTGCGCTTTATAGCGGGCGCCCAATAAACGCCATTGTTCATCATGCGCCTGATAATAGGCATCGTAGGCGGCTTTTACTCCTTTGCTGATGAACGAGTTTGCCATATTAAATACCCAAGCAATTATCGGCTTTGTAAAATACCGACGTAGTTTTATAATAAAATAACCCGGGCGAAATGCCGCTAAAGGCCAACTCTTTAAAACCTTGCTTTTTAAGAAAGGCAATACCCGGTGCATAAAAATCACGTTCCGAATCATCTAATACCACTACACCGCTTTTGCTTAAAGCAGCTACCGCTTGTTTGCAACAATTTACCCTGTCGCGGCCATCTACAATAATTACATCGTATTTTTTTTGAGTAGTAATGGGCTTTTTACTGTAGGCACCATTGGGCACTAATTCGCAAAATATGAGCTCCGCATTTTTAGGCGATGCCAATTTAATTTTGTCATACCATGCTTGGTGATGTTCTACGGAAACTACGTGTTTAGCCCGTTGGGCATAAAATAGGGTAGAGTTTCCAGAGCCAAATTCGAAAACCAAGTGTTTTTTTGTAATTCGATCTTTAATAAAATCGATAAATGAATAGGTAACCCAAGGCAAGGAAACGCCTTCCGAATCCACCGGGGCGCCTTTATCAAAGGAACGAATCCAACCGATATCGGCTAAATAGCCTTTGGTTCCAAAAGACAAAAGAGCTTTGAATTTAGACCATTTCAGTAGACTTAATTTGGAGTATTTTACCTTCACTTTTTGACTATTTTTTGAATGATTGATATCAAGAATAGCGATTTTAACATACTCACTCCCTGTGCTCGTGTATGCGGAATGGCAAGAATAAAAAAGGTAGCACTAGCA
Source organism: Sphingobacterium thalpophilum (assembly GCA_945875895.1). Classification (GTDB taxonomy): domain Bacteria; phylum Bacteroidota; class Bacteroidia; order Sphingobacteriales; family Sphingobacteriaceae; genus JAIPAN01. The sequence goes on from CAMCMG010000001.1 coordinate 166,380, forward strand.
TACGCAATTAAGGTAGCGATGGAAGCACCTAAAGCGCCGTAAATGGGAATGAGCCATAAGTTAAGCAATACGTTTACCAAGGCCCCAAAAGCGGTTCGTGAAAAGGAGATTAACGTATACCCCTCGGCTAATAAAAATTGGCTGCTGGCACTGCCCAAAAACACAAAAATACCGGACCAAATATGAATAGATAACAAAATTCCTGCTCCTTGGTACGGATTTCCGTATAAGAGGTGTATAATTTGATTGGCAAAAATACTTACCAAAATAGCCACCGGCAAACTAATTCCAACCAATAAATCGTATAAATTTTGCAAGCGTTTGTGATAGCGTTCTATATCGGTTTTGCGGGCATGAATGATAGCCGGAAATACAGAGGTTACAATGGCTACAGGAATAAAATACCACGATTCGCTGATGCGGGCTGCTGCACTATAAATACCCACAATTTTACTACCAGCCGATTTCAACATCACTTGATCTATTTTCATATAAATAGAAATCATTACGGCAGTTAAAATCAATGGCCAAGATTGTTGAATAAGTGATTTAGCTCGTGCCCAATTGAAGGTCCAGGTATGTAGATGTACCTGTTTACGCTTGTAAATAAACAGAAGACCAAGAGCTAAAATAGCGCTATCAAACACCAAGGCTCCGGCAAAATAAAGTACCGGTGCATGGTTATAAATTAAAGCAATTTTAACACAGGTGGTGAGCAGCAAACATACATTTTGTACATGCACCACATATTTAGAAGCAACCTGCGACTGAAAATACGAATCGATTATATTGAAGGATTTAAATAAAGCCGCCGAGCTACACAAAGCAATTAAGAGAGCCAAAGAAACATCGGTTTCGTTGGTAGATAATTGGCGGAAAGCCAAATAGGTAAGAATAGCCAGCGGAATTAGTACCGCATTTGCAGCTAAGCGCATAACCAAGGAGGTGCCTAAAATTTCGTCTCGTTTATCGGGGTGTTGTATAATTTCACGAATAATAAAACTATCTAAACCCAAGGTACCCACTGCAGCAAATAAAGCAGCAAAGGCATCGGCAAAGCTTAAATCGCCAAATGCATAGGGGCCCAAATAACGGGCTATGATAAAGCCTACTACCAAACTTAAAAGTTTGCCTACTAGCAACCAGCCTGTATTTTTTACATACTTCTGAAATGCTTCCTGCTCAAAACCTGGTAGTGCTGGTATTTTCATTCAAAACAAATGTATAAAAAAACAGCGCTCTCCGGCAATTCGAAGAGCGCTGTTTTTAGTAAGAAACCGAGAAATTAATTGGCAAATTTCTTTGCATTGATTTTACGCTCGTTTTCTGTTAAATAAATTTTGCGTAAACGCATACTCACTGGCGTTATTTCAATGTACTCATCGGCTTGTATATACTCCATAGCTTCTTCTAAAGAGAATTTAATGGCTGGTGCAATACGAGTATTATCATCGGTACCAGAAGCACGCATGTTGGTTAGCGCTTTTCCTTTTACCACGTTTACTACCAAATCGTTATCGCGAATGTGTTCGCCCATAATCTGACCTTCGTATACATCTACTCCCGGATCTACAAAGAAACGGCCACGATCTTGTAATTTATCAATAGAATAGGCTGTGGTCATTCCTTTTTCCATAGAAACCAATACGCCATTTAAGCGACCAGGGATGGTTCCTTTCCAGGGCTCGTAAGATTTGAAACGGTGAGCCATAATGGCTTCACCCGCTGTAGCCGTTAATACGTTGTTACGTAAACCAATAATACCACGAGCAGGGATTTCGAATTCTAAGTGTTGCAAATCGCCTTTAGGCTCCATAACCAACAACTCCCCTTTACGTTGGGTAACCAATTCAATTACTTTGCCAGAAACATCTCCCGGAACGTCTACAATAAGCGTTTCAATCGGCTCACATTTCTTACCATCAATTTCTTTGATAATTACTTGTGGCTGGCCGACTTGTATTTCGTAGCCTTCGCGACGCATGGTTTCAATTAAAACCGACAAGTGAAGAATACCACGACCGTAAACCAACCAAGAGTCTGGAGATGGCGTATCTAAAACCTTTAAGGCCAAGTTTTTTTCCATCTCTTTTAACAAACGATCTCTTATGCGTTGTGAGGTTACCAATTTACCTTCTTTACCAAAAAACGGAGAGTTGTTAATGGTAAACAACATATTCATAGTTGGCTCATCAATACTAATTACCGGTAATTGTTCCGGAGCATCAAAATCGGCAATGGTATCGCCAATATCAAAACCATCAATACCAACTACGGCGCAAATATCTCCCGAGCGCACTTCGGTGGTTTTTACCTTACCTAAGCCCTCAAAGGTGTATAATTCTTTTACTCTCGATTTTACTACTTTACCATCACGTTTAATTAAGGTAACGGGCTGGTTTTCTTTTATAGAGCCACGGTGTACACGACCAATGGCAATACGACCTACGAAAGATGAATAATCTAAAGAGGTGATTTGCATTTGTAACGTGCCATCGTTTATAGGTGCCGGCGGAATGTTTTCTACCACAGCATCCAATAGGGCAAAAATATCGGTGGTTGGTGATTTCCAATCGGTACTCATCCATCCTTGTTTAGAGGAGCCGTAAATTACCGGGAAATCTAACTGCTCTTCGGTAGCCTCTAAATTGAAAAACAATTCGAAAATTTGTTCGTAAACCTCTTCTGGGCGGCAGTTTTCTTTATCTACTTTATTGACAACCACAATAGGTTTTAAGCCTAATGCCAATGCTTTTTGTGTAACGAAACGAGTTTGTGGCATAGCGCCTTCAAAAGCATCGCAAAGTAAAAGTACCCCATCGGCCATTTTTAATACACGCTCTACTTCACCGCCAAAGTCGGCGTGACCAGGTGTATCAATAATATTAATTTTTACGTCTTTATATTGTACCGAAACATTTTTAGAAACGATGGTAATACCACGTTCACGCTCTAAATCGTTGTTATCTAGTATGAGATCGCCTGTTTGCTCGTTGTCACGAAAAATGGAACAAGAATGTAAAATTTTATCAACCAAAGTTGTTTTACCGTGGTCAACGTGGGCTATAATGGCAATGTTTCTAATTTTTTGCATTGAATTGTTTTAAAAGAAAATTTTTGCAAAGTTAAGGTTTTAAAACCGTAAAACTCTGCAAAGGTGTATTTTAGACTGAGATGACCGTTCAAAACAAACAAATGCATTACCTTTGCAAAGCATGAACGTACAAGAAATAGCCGTAGTTACCGTATTTTTTATAGCATTAGCGTACCTGGGTCGAATGCTGTATCGCAATTTTACGGCTAAAAATAGCTGTGGCACTTCGTGCAAATGTGCTGCCGAATTTTCTAGTGTGGAACCTAAAAAGGATTAAGCTTTTTCGATAAGGCAAACGGCATAAGCCACAATACCCTCTTCTCTACCCACAAAACCCATAGTTTCATTGGTAGTGGCTTTTATAGAAATATCTTCTTCAGAAATACCGGCAGCTTTAGCAATATGCATTTTCATAGCCGGCACATGTGGGTTAATCTTGGGAGCCTCTAAGCAAATCATGGCATCGATATTGCCAATAGCCCAGCCTTTTTCGGCCAATAATTTTACGCATTCTTGCAATAAAATTAAACTGCTAATTCCTTTCCAACGGGCATCGGTATTAGAAAAGTGATGGCCAATATCGCCCAAATTAGCTGCCCCGAGCATTGCATCGCAAATAGCATGTACCAATACATCTGCATCCGAATGACCAAAAGCACCTGCATGGTGTTCTAAATTTACACCGCCCAAAACAAAGGGGTGCTTTTCAACTAATTGATGGACGTCAAAGCCAAAACCTACTCGTATTTTCAATTTAGATTGTATTTGTATTTCTCCGAAAATTTATAACTGAGGGAAAATCGGAGTGTGTTGGCCATTGGGCTTTTTTGCTGCTTAGCTAATATATAGGCTAAATCGATACCAATTTTCTGCGTTTTAAAGCCGCCTCCCAAAGTTAGAAATTGACGATCGCCTTTGGTTGGATGCTCATAAAAATATCCCGAACGCAGGGCGAATTGATCACTAAACATATATTCAGCTCCAAAAGCATAATTAATTTCTCTCAATTCTTCGGAAAAGCCCCCAGGTGCATCAGAGAAAGAACCGAAAATACCCGAAACCATAGAACGATTGGGGTCTTTGCCGGCAATAATTTGACCATTTACATCTACCTCTGGCGAAGTAGGTACCAATAATTTATTTAAATCTAGCGTAAAGGTTAATTTATCAAAATCATTCATTGCCAAACTGGTTGCAACGCCTAAACGCAAATTGGTAGGTAAAAAATACTTTGAGCCGCCTTGTGCATAACTTACTTTAGTGCCAATGTTAGAAATATTAATACCCCAGCTTAGTTGTGCTTCTTTTCCAAACATGGTAGTAGGATTGGTGCCATATGCAGAAATATCTGCAGCAAAGGCTGAAGCTGGACGTAACACATCGCTAGCAGAAAACTGCCCATTACTCAAGCTTGATCGAGCATATCTGATAGCTGTACCAAGTGAAAAGGTTTCACCAAATTTTCTGGAATATGCAGCATCAATAGCGAATTCGTTGGGGCTATACGTACCCAAATCAATCTGATTAATATCGGTAAGTTGAATATCACCCAAAGAAAAATAGCGGATTGAGCCCGCTAAAACTCCTTGGTCAGCTAATTTTTTATAATAGGTTAAATAAGTAAAATTGATATCGGGAACCAGGTTTTTTAGCCAAGGAGAGTACGAAAGTGACCCGCCAAAAGAACCTTCTAGAAATGACAATTTAGCCGGATTCCAATGCATAGCATACAAGTCGGGAGTAGTGGCTACGCCGACATCGCCCATTGCCCCTGCTCTTGCATCGGGTGTAATAAGTAAAAAAGACATAGCTGTTTGTATGCTGTTGGACTTTTTTCCATCAACTAAGGTACCGAATCCAATGCCTTGGGCACTTACCTGTATACTTAAGCCCATGCATAAAAAAAAGTATAAGTAGCAACGCATTGTATGAAGAATTAGTTTCAGTTTGTTTCTAATGTATAGAATATACGAATATAGAAACAATTGAGTTTTGATTGCGAAAAAAAATACTTGACAAAATGGGACTTAATAAACATCGAGCCGTTTTGGTGTTTTAGCGTAAATAACCTATTTTAGCACTATCAATGCTTAGCAAGCCACCAAAAATGAAAAGAAAAGCACTAAAACTCGGTTCTATTTTAGGCGTATTACTCTTAAGTATCACGCTTGTATCGTGTAACAAAAACACTAAAAGTGGGGTATCTTCCAAAACAGGAATGGCCTACAACAATAAATACAATGGCGGTTTTCAAGTTGCCGGCAAGGTAAAAAGAGGGCCCGGCCCCGGTTTAATTGCTGTTGAAGGCGGAACTTTTGTGATGGGAGGCAGCTCAAATCAAGATTTAGTTTACGAAAATGATAATACCAAGCGTCGTGTAACAGTAGCTTCGTTTTACATGGATGAAACCGAAGTTTCTAATGTAGATTGGTTAGAATACCTATACTGGATTAAACGCAATTTTAAAGACGATTCTGAATACTATTACAATTCACTTCCCGACACTTTGGTTTGGAGAAGACCTTTATCATACAATGAACCTTGGGTAAACAATTACTTACGCCACCCGGCTTACCAAGATTATCCTGTAGTTGGGGTTACCTGGAAACAAGCACGTGAGTATTGCACCTGGCGTTCCGATAGAGTAAATGAAGACCTTTTACGTAAGGGCGGCTACTTAGCTGCATACAAAGGAGCTCCAAGCAAAGGAGCTGCCGGCGCCGTTACCACTAGCGTGCCCGATACCACAAAACCATTTAATACCGATATCTACCTTAATGGCCAATACCGCGGTGAAGGTATTGATGGTAAGAAAATGAAAAAAGATTTAAACCCAAATGCTACCGCTGCTGCTCCAACAACAGGTACTGTCCCTGCTAAGGGTGGCGTTACCCGGCCGGTACGTTTAGAGGATGGTATTTTAAAAGAGCCTTACCGTTTACCTACAGAGGCGGAATGGGAATATGCTGCTTTGGCATTGGCAGGTAACACTTCCTACGAAAATATTGAGGATGGAAAGATTTATCCTTGGAATGGCATGGGCGTACGTTCTGCCAAAAAGAAAACCCAAGGCCTAATTATGGCCAACTTTAAACGTGGTGCTGGTGATAATATGGGAACTGGTGGTTGGTTAAATGATAAAGCAGACATTACTGCTCCAGTACGCTCTTTTCAAGCAAACGATTTTGGCTTATATAATATGGCCGGAAACGTAAACGAATGGACTGCCGATGTGTACCGCAAACTTTCTTTTGAAGAATTTGAAGAATTTAACCCTTATCGTGGAAACGAATATGTAGATAAGACTTTAGCTGACAAGAAAAAGGGTACCTACAAAAAAGATAAATACGGTAAAGTAGAGACTACTCCATCTATTACTGCCAAAAAACAAACTTGGCAAGAATTACAAGCTAATGTTAAGCCCGATTCTGCCTTTAATGCAGACAAACGCTCAGTAGACCAAATGGGTGTAGACGATAATACCAAAGAATTATACGGCGTAAGTAGCTTAGTAAACGAAAAATCGAGAGTATACAAAGGCGGTTCTTGGAACGATAGAGCCTATTGGTTAAACCCTGCTACTCGTAGATTTATGCAAGAAGACGAGGCTAGTGCCGAAATTGGTTTCCGTTGCGCCATGACTTTAGTGGGTTCACCCGAAGTAAGCAGCAAAAGCGGCAAGCCTCAGTTTAAAACAAGCAAAAAATAAGAACAAATTTTGTTTTTAAAAAAGGATCTCAAGAAATTTGAGGTCCTTTTTTATTTAGGAGAATTGAATAAGCACCTGGTTTTTTTCTACCTTATCGCTGGGCTTAATTTTAATTGATTTAATGGTTACATCGGCCGGAGATTTAATGATGTTCTCCATCTTCATAGCTTCTAAAACAAATAAGTTGTCGCCTTTTTTAACCTCATCACCTTCTTTTACCAAAACCGAAAGCACCAAACCTGGCATGGGGGCTTTTAATTCGGCTACTTTAGACGATTGGAGATGATCTAAACCCAATTGATGCAATAAATCATCGAAGCGATCTTTAATGGCAATGCTATAGGTATGGCCATTTACTTTAATACTAGCCGATTTTTCTTCTTTAGAGAACGAGACAATTTCTACCCGATAAGAAGTATGTTGATGCAGAATATGCAATAGGTTGTCCTTAATCACCAAAGTATCTAGGCTTACCGGAGCACCATTAACTGTCCAGGCACCTTGGTTTTCATTTACCTCAAAATTGAATTTTTCGTTTACTTTTATTTGGTACATGGCCTAGGTTTTAAACTATTTAACGATTCAGCATATTAATCTCAAAACAGGCAGCCAATGCCGCTGTTTCAGTACGCAAACGGGCTTCGCCTAAGCTAATACCGATATAGCCGGCTGCTTGGGCTAAGGTTAGTTCTTGGGGTGTAAAATCGCCTTCGGGACCAATAAGTATGGTGTAATGGCCCTGTGGTTTAATAAGCTGTGCTAAAAGCGGCTTTTCACCTTCCATACAATGGGCAACAAAACCAGCACCCTCCAATCCTGGTTCAATGAATTGTTTAAAAGAGATCGCTTCATTTAATAGCGGATGATACGCCTTAATAGATTGTTTTACAGCCGAGGTAATAATTTTATTTAAACGTTCGGTTTTTACCTCCTTACGCTCAGAACGATCGCAAATAATTGGCGTAATAGTATCAATGCCTAGTTCGGTAGCTTTTTCTAAAAACCATTCTAGGCGTTCTATGTTTTTGGTAGGCGCTACGGCTATATGCAAATAATGGGTGCGTTTACCAAATTCTTGCTGGCTGTGGGCAATTTGAAGAAGGGTTTTCTTCGGATTGGCATCTGTAATTTGGGCGGTATATTTTCCGCCCTTGCCATCTACCAAAATTACTTCATCGTGTAGCTGCAAGCGCAAAACCCGAATGGCGTGTTTACTTTCTTCTTCAGAAAGTGTATAATCGGGTAGCGTAATATCGGGTGTGTAAAATAAATGCATAGGGTTTAATGCAAATCCACTACATCATCGGGGTTAATAACCAATTGCAAACGAATAGATTCGATGTTTTGCTCCGTCTTTTTTAATACGGTAAGCGTATAGCCATTAAATTCCATTTGTTCTCCCACTTCAGGTATTTTACCAAACACATCACCCACTAAACCTGCCATGGTATCGTAATCGCCATCTTCCGGCAAATCGTGAGGCAAGTATTCGTTTACATCGTACACACTGGCAGCTGCATTTACAATAAATTCACTATCGGATACTTTTTCTACGATTGGTTTTTCTTCATCGTACTCATCTTGAATTTCACCGACCAATTCTTCTACAATATCTTCTAGCGTAACCATACCGGCTGTACCGCCAAATTCGTCCAATACAATGGCAATTTGAATGCGTTTTTGCTGAAACTCACTCATTAAATCGTTAATTTTTTTGGTCTCTGGTATAAAGTACGGTTTACGAATAATATCGACAATAAGCACTTCTTTTTGCTCCACTAAAATGGGTAACACATCTTTTGCATGAATAATACCAACAACTTTATCTATGGTATCTTCGAATACCGGAATACGGGAATAGCCCTCCTTTATGATATAGTCTAAAACCTCGGCAGTAGGTGTTTCTAATTCAATGGCTGAAATTTTAGTTCGAGGTACCATGATATTTTTAACCACCCGCTCATTAAAATCGAATACATTTTTAATCAGTTCGTGCTCATTGGTGTCTAAGGCTCCACTTTCCTTACCCTGATCGAGAAGATATTGCAACTCTTCGGAACTGTGGTGCGCCTCGTGGCCTGCGCTAGTGTGAATGCCAAACATTTTTAGAATGAGGTTAGCAAAGCCGTTTAACAACCAAATGAATGGTCTGAAAACTAAATAAAATGCATGCAAAGGCAAGGCTATACCAAGTGTGGTATTTACTGGGCGTTGTATAGCAAAAGATTTTGGAGCCAGCTCACCAAATACAATGTGCATGATGGTAATTAACGTAAAGGCAATAATGGGTGCAGCAGTTCCCGAAAAAGAAACAATGGTTTCGGGACTAGCGCCAAAAGTTAGCAACAGGTTATGAAGTACTTCTTCCATTACCCGTTCTCCAACCCAACCTAAACCCAAAGAGGCTAGGGTAATACCCAATTGTGTTGCGGCTAAGTAGCCATCTAAATGCTGAGTAATGTGTTTTGCTATACGGGCAATGCGGTTGCCTGTTTTTACTTTAATTTCTATTTGAGAGGCCCGCACTTTTACAATGGCGAATTCTGCTGCCACAAAAAAACCGTTTAAAAAGACTAAGAAAAAAGTTAAAAAAATCTGGAATCCCATATAATTACTTAGTTAAAAAGGTTTTTTGATACAACGCTAGACTCTCTTCGATTACTTTATGTGCGTAGCATTTGCCTAATAAATGCTCAATACTCACTTTTTTATCTTCTAGGGCCTTATAATCTTTAAAAAAACGGACAATTTCTGTCATGGCATGGGGTGGCAATTCACTTAAATCATTGATGTAATTTACAGACATATCGTGGTTGGCTACGGCAATAATTTTATCGTCTTGTTCACCCTGATCAACCATGTGCATCACTCCAATTACCTTGGCTTCAATAATGGTTAGGGGGTACACATCTACCGAACAAAGCACTAAAATATCTAATGGATCCTTATCGTCGCAATAGGTTTGTGGAATGAAGCCGTAATTAGCCGGATACATAACCGATGAAAACAATACACGATCTAGTTTAATTAAACCAGATGCTTTATCCATTTCGTATTTGGCTTTAGACCCTTTAGGAATTTCAATAATGGCGTTTACCAAATCGGGGATATTGTCGCCGGGAGATACTTGGTGCCAGGGATGGTCGTCTGTACTCATAATTATTTTGTTCCCTTGGTATCGTTTCCGGCCGCATCACCGGAAAAGGTATTTTTTAAAAAGGTCCACACTAGCGGAAGCGCTGTAACCACTATAAATCCTACAATGATGTAAAATAAATAGTCATTAATTTGCTGCTGAAATTTACGACCCAAGAAATAACCTAACAAAGTTAAGGATGAAATCCAAAGAACTGCACCCAAAACATTATAAAATGCAAATTTCTTAGAATCTAAGCCTACCACGCCAGCAAAAATAGGTGCAAAAGTGCGCACAATAGGAATAAATCGACCCATAATTAGCGCAAATGCTCCTTGCTTTTGATAATAGGCTTCGGCTGCTCTTAAATAACGTTGTTTAAAGAAAAAAGTATCTTTTCGTTGATAAAGTAGGTGGCCTGTTTTTCGACCAAACCAATAACCTACAAAATTTCCTAAAATGGCAGCAGCAATTAAACCCAAAATGAGGGTTACAATACCTACATCTAAACGATCGGTGGCCACAAACATGCCGGCTAAAAACAATAAATAATCACCGGGTAAGAAAAAACCAAAAAATAGGCCGGTTTCTGCAAAAATCACAAAAAGCAGCACATAAAATCCTCCATCTCGGAGTAATTCTACGGGATTAATTAGTTGCTGAATAAACTCCCAAAATTGGTGCATAACATCTATATCTGTAAATCTACATTAAAATTGTAGACTAAAACAGATTAGAAATAAAATTAGGATAAATTCCAATCAATACACTAATGATTGTGGTACAAGCCAATACCCATTTAAAAACGCTAGGCACCTCAATGGTTTTACGCTTGGCAGATTGAAAATACATGGCTACTACCACCTTTAAATAATAGAATACCCCCATTACGGCCAATACTGCAGCAGCTATACTCAAGCCAATATGGTACTCGGCTAATACCTGAGAAAAAGCCATAAACTTACCAATAAAGCCGGCTGTAAGCGGAATGCCTGCCAAGGATAACATAGAAATGGTTAAACAAAAAGCTAAAAAGGGATTGCTTTTCCCCAAACCTTTAAAGGCCTCAAACTGGTCGGAGCCGGTTTGCTCCTTCACTAAAATAAACACCGCAAAGGCAGCAATGGTAGAAACCATATAAGCGGTAGCATATACAAAAACGGTATTTGATGAACTTGCGCCTAGGGCTACCACCGCAAATAATAAATAGCCAACATGCGAAATACCCGAGTAAGCCAACATACGTTTAAAGCTATGCTGATAAATGGCCGTAATATTTCCTACCGCAAGCGTAGCCACGGTAATTACTAAAATAACCGGTAGCCAAAAATCGTGAAGTGGCGCAAAACAAAATTGAAAAATGCGCAAAAAGGCAGCAAAACCAGCAGTTTTTACCACGGTACTCATAAAGGCGGTAATCAAACTTGGCGATCCTTCGTATACATCTGGGGCCCAGAAATGAAAAGGTGCTGCCCCAATTTTGAAACTTAAGCCCACTAAAAGTAACAATAGGCCAATATAAAACATGGGCGATAAACCCGTAACGGCGCCAGCCAATACATAATTTTTAATTGCACTTAAATCGAAAGAACCCGTAGCACCATACAATAAAGTAATGCCAAAAAGTAAAAAGCCAGTAGAAAAGGCACCCATTAAAAAGTATTTTAAGGAGGCTTCGTTTGATGCTGCGCTTTTCTTTTTAATACCTGCTAAAATGTATAAACTCACCGACATGATTTCTATGCCAATAAACAACATCGATAAATTGTGGTAAGAGAGCATAACCAGCATGCCCGCTAAAGCAAACAATATAATGGCGTAATATTCTGATAAATGTTCGCTAATGCGTTCGAAATAGGCTTTAGAAATTAATAAGATTAAACCCGTAGCCGCAATACAAATGGCCGAAAAAGCCACCGCAAAATTATCAAACAACATCATACCGCTAAAAATTGGCTGTGCGTTTGTATTCCATTCGGCTAGGGTAAGACCCAAAGCGGCGACTAGCCCTAAAAGTGTAACCGGCAGTACCGCTTTTTTGGCGTTAAATACCCCAAGGTATAATACCAAAAGAGCTAAAATGGATAGGGTGATAATAGCGTTCATATTAGTGTATGGCTAAAATTTTTGCGTTAACTACTTCAATTAAAGAGCCAACAGCCGGTTCGGTAAGGTTTAAAATAGGTTGCGGAAACACACCCGTTAAAATAATTAAGCCGCAAATAGTGTATAGTACCATTTTTTCGGTAAAATCTAAATCAGCAAAAGCAGCGGTAGCTTTATTGCTTTCGCCCAACATGATGTGTTGGTAAGCTCTTAGCATATATACTGCACCAAAAATAATAGTTAAGCCAGCAATAACCGCCGCCCAAAGGTTGTATTGATATAAGCCCATCAACAATAAAAATTCGCCAATAAAGCCATTGGTTAATGGCAAAGCCACCGAACCCAATAACACAATTAAAAAAGTAATTGCTAATTGTGGTGCCGATTTAGCAATGCCACCCATAGCGTGCATTTCACGGGTTCCCAAACGGCGAATAATAATATCTAACACAAAGAACATACCTACCACATTAATACCGTGGTTCAACATTTGAATCATCGCTCCTTGTATACCTTGTACGTTCCACACAAAAATACCGGCGGCAATTAAACCCACGTGGCTAATAGACGAATAGGCCACCAAGCGTTTTACATCTGTTTGAGTAAAGGCAATAATAGCCGCATACACCACACCAATAATAGATAAGGCTAAAGCAATAGGGCCCCACTGAGTAAAGCCGAGCGGAGCGATGGGAATTAACCAACGGATAACGCCGTAAATACCCATTTTTAACATGATACCCGAAAGTAACATAGTTCCGGCGGTAGGAGCCTCGGTATAGGTATCGGGTTGCCAGGTATGAAAAGGGAAAATAGGCATTTTAATAGCAAAGGCTATAAAGAAGGCTAAAAATACCCAGCCCTGTGTTTGCGCTTCGAGGTTTAAGGCATAAAAATCTTGAATAGCAAAGGTTTTACCAGGAGTTTGTAGGTGTAAAAAGATGATGGCTATGAGCATCAATAAACTACCAAAAATGGTATACACGAAAAATTTCAGGTTTACTTGTATACGATTTTCGCCACCCCAAAGCGCACAAATAAAATAAATCGGAATAAGGGCTGCTTCCCAACCCACGTAAAATAAAAAGGCATCTAAAGCGGTAAAAACCACTAATAAACCCGTCTGCATAAAAAATAACAGGGCATAAAAGACATTGGGATTATCGTATTCGTGTTTGGTGCTGGCCAATACAATAAGTGGAACCAAAATATTGGTTAATAAAACCAATAGCATACTGATACCATCTATACCTAATGTAAAACGAATACCTTGAGAGGCTATCCATGGAAAATCTACCAAGAATTGGGTGCCCCCGTTCGGGTTAAATACGCTTAATGCAAGCGTAGTAAATAACAATGGCAATAAAGATGCGCCAAATGCCCATTTTTTTACGGCATTGCCTTTAATTAAAGCGACTAAACTAAGTGCTACCGGAAAAAGTAAAATAAGTAATAAGTGGTTCATCGCTTATGCTAAATAGTAAAATCCGTAAATCAATAGGGCCACAATGCCAGCCACCATCATAAAAATATAAAAGCCTACGTTACCGCTTTGGATAAGGCGCAAGGTTTTGCTGGCCTCCTTAGTGGTAGTGCCGGCTCCATTAACTAAACCATCAATACCCAATTTATCTATAACCTTGTAAAAGAAAGTAGAGAGAACATCCAATGGACGGACAATGAGTGTTTCGTACACTTCATCGATATAAAATTTATGATACGAAAGCTTGGATAAGATAGAGCGATTTTCTGCATCGCTGATAGGTAATACTTTTCGGCTTACATAGGTTACGTAAGCAATACTAATAGCCAGCAATGCTGCACCTACCGAGACACCCATTAATAGATATTCGGTAGCATGGTCTAAAGGTACTGCTTCTCCAGATACGGCTTTGGTATACACCAACACTGGACTTAAGAATTGAGCTAACCAATGGTGACCACCCAATACTTCGGGTACGCCAATTAATCCTCCAAACATTGAAAGTATAGCCAATACTACCAAAGGGATAGTCATTGATTTTGGTGATTCGTGCAGGTGATTTTCTTGTTCTTTTGTACCACGGAACGGACCCCAAAAGGTTAAGAACAGCATACGAAACATGTAAAAAGCAGTTAGCATAGCTCCAATTACTCCAATTACCCAAAGGGTTGGATTGTGCTCGTACACCTTTGCTAAAATTTCATCTTTTGAAAAGAAACCCGAGAATGGAGGCAAGCCCGAAATGGCAATGGTTCCCATCAACATGGTGAAAAAGGTAATAGGCAGTTTGGCTTTTAAACCACCCATGTTGCGCATATCTTGCTCGTGGTGCATGGCATGAATTACCGAACCTGCTCCCAAAAATAACAATGCTTTAAAAAAGGCGTGGGTAATTACATGGAAAAAGGCCCCGGTATAGGCGCCTACGCCTAAACCTAAAAACATATAGCCCAATTGCGAAACGGTAGAGTAAGCCAATACCTTTTTAATATCGTTTTGAGTGATGGCAATTAGGGCCGCCACAATAGCTGTACTTAAACCCACAATGGCTACAATATCCGTAGTGAGTGGCGCCAAGGTGAATAAGATATTAGAACGAGCTATCATGTAGATACCAGCCGTAACCATGGTAGCAGCGTGAATTAAAGCCGATACAGGTGTTGGACCAGCCATGGCATCTGGTAACCAGGTAAACAAAGGCAATTGTGCTGATTTACCGGTGGCTCCCACAAATAACAAGAGCGTAATTACTACTAAAATGGTGCTTCCTGAAGGCAATAAAGCGGCTTGGGGGAAAATGCTTGCAAATTCTACGCTGCCAAAAGTGCTGTAGATGAAGAAAATGGCTAGTAAAAAGCCTAAATCACCAATACGGTTCATGATGAATGCTTTTTTAGCGGCACTGGCATAGTTTACATTGGTAAACCAAAAACCAATTAATAAGTATGAGCACAAGCCTACGCCTTCCCAACCAATAAATAATACTACATAATTGCTACCTAACACCAGCAACAACATGAAAAAGATGAAGAGGTTTAGATAGGCAAAGAATTTAGCAAAACCACCATCGTTGTGCATGTAGCCAGCAGAATACAAATGGATTAAAAAACCAATTCCGGTGACAATAAGCAACATGATGCTACTCAAGGGATCTACCAAAAAGGAGAATGGAATACGCAAAGCGCCTACTTGAATCCAATCGAATAGTGGAACCGTGAACGATTTTACATCCGATGCATTCAGTTCTAAAAAGATGCCTAGGCTTAGCGCAAAAGAGGCTAATATGGCTACACTACCTATCCAAGATACGAGTGTTTTCGACCAAAAATTTCGGCCCAAGCCATTAATAAGAAAACCTATTAAGGGGAAAACAGGAACTAACCAAACTAAATTTATCATGTATGCTAGGTTTACCACTTTAATTTATTCAATACATTAATATCTGCAGAGTTGGTATTGCGATAAACCATCACAATAATAGCCAAGCCAACGGCCACTTCGGCCGCAGCTAGGGCCATAATAAAAAATACAAATACCTGTCCGGCGGCATCGCCACGGTAGGCCGAAAAAGCAGTAAGTAATAGGTTAACCGCATTCAACATCAATTCTACCGACATAAAAATGACTATGGCATTGCGGCGTATTAATACACCTACTACTCCAATAGAAAAAATAATGCTGCTTAATAAGATGTAATGGTTTAGGGGAATGCCTTGTATGGCTTGTGTGATATTTTCCATGGAACTTAGGCTTCTTTTTTAGCTAATAATACCGCTCCTACCATGGCTGATAATAGCAGCAAGGATGAAATTTCGAAGGGTAATAAAAATTGGTTGAATAATACTTTACCTAGATTTTTTACCAAACCTAAATTGGTGTTTTGTAGCACCACCGGTTCTGAAACAGATAAGACTTTTAGCGAACCAGCCAGGGTAACCAATAAACACATACCGGCTACCACGCCCGCCACCTTTAATAAAGTGGGTTTAAGCGGTTCGGACTCTTTATTCAAATTGAGCAACATGAGCACAAATAAGAATAATACCATAATGGCTCCCATGTACACAATAAAGTTTACCATGGCCAAAAACTGGGCATTGAGTAAAATGTAGTGAATGGTAAAGGTGAAAAAGGTAACAATGAGGTATAACACACTATGTACCGGATTTTTTGCAAAAATTACCAGTAGGGAGAAAAAAATGGATAAAAAGGCGACTACATAAAATAAATTCATCAGGCTTTTGAATTAAAAGGTTGTTCTACCAATTTGTCTTTCCCGTAAATAAAATCTTTACGTAAATAATCAGATGGTACAATGGGGCCATCTAAATAAATGGCTTCTTTGGGGCAAGCTTCTTCGCACAAACCACAAAAAATGCACCGTAACATGTTAATTTCATATACGACTGCATATTTTTCTTCGCGATATAAAGCTTCTTCGCCTTTTTTACGCTCGGCAGCTACCATGGTAATCGCTTCGGCTGGGCACGATAGGGCACACAAACCGCAAGCTGTGCAACGTTCCCGACCATCTTCATCTCTTTTTAACGAATGCATACCACGCCAATTTTCCGAAAACTCACGCTGAACTTCTGGATAATAGATGGTTTCTTTTTTCTTGAACATATGACGGAAAGTAATGGCCATACCCTGAAAAATTGCCGGGAGATACATGCGTTCCCAGAAATTCATCGGTTTCTGTTCTAATACTTTCTTTCTATTACTTAATGCTTCCATGATTAAAATTTGTTCACTAATGCAATTACCACGCCGGTAAGTACAATATTGGCAATAGCTAAAGGAATTAATATTTTCCAGCCTAGGTTCATCAACTGGTCATAACGGAAACGTGGAATAGTCCAACGTACCCACATAAACAGGAAGATAAAGGCAAATATCTTTAAAATTAACACGCCCATACCCATTAAAGGTCCCCAAGTTGGGCCTAAAAGGCTGTTTACAAAATCCATGCCGGGGTAGTTATAGCCACCAAAATACAGGGTAGCCATTACCGCCGAAGACACAAACATGTTAATGTATTCGGCAAATAAGTAAAAGCCCAATTTCATAGAAGAATATTCGGTATGGTAACCGCCCACTAACTCGGTTTCACATTCTGGTAAATCGAAAGGCGTACGATTAGTTTCGGCAAAAGAACATATCAAAAAGATTAAAAAGCCTACAGGCTGATAAAATACGTTCCAATTGAAGCCGTGTTGCTGCTCAGCAATATCTTTTAAACTCAAAGAATTGGTAAGCAATAATAAGGCGATGATGGATAAACCCATCGGGATTTCGTAGCTGATGTTTTGTGAAGCTGCACGAATGGCCCCCATTAATGAGAACTTATTGTTAGAAGCCCAGCCCCCAATCATTACGCCATACACACCTAAAGATACTACTCCGAAAATATAGAGAATGCCCACATTAATATCGGCAGCTTGAAGGGCAATAGTTCGGCCAAAAAGCACAATATCTTGCCCCCAAGGAATTACCGCAGAACCAATACAGGCCGTTAAAATAGCCAAAGAAGGGCCTGCAATAAATAAGAATTTATTCGACTGTGTAGGGATAATTTCTTCTTTCAAAAACATTTTTACCCCATCGGCTAAAGGCTGAAACATACCACCGGGTCCGGCACGGTTCGGGCCTACTCTATCTTGTAGGAAGGCAGCAATTTTACGCTCGGCTAGGGTAGAATACATGGCTACAACCAAACTCAACGTAAAAATTACCGTGATAAAAACAAATTTCTCTAGTACGAATGCAATATCCATTAGTCTTTTTTAGTGCGTTCTAATTCTTCTTTGTTGGCTGCCATGAGGGCCTTATTTTCTTTTATCACCGGCAAGGGTTTTAAAGTATCGTAGTGGTTAGATGAAATAACCGAAGTATGATCTATTTGACTTGGACCTTCTATAACCCAGTCTTTCGTCGCTTTTTTATCAAAACGACAGGTATTGCAAATAAATTCTACTACCTCGTGGTTTTCATCTTTACGAGCCGTTACCCGAATCACATCATCGCCTTTATACCACAGCATTACTTTCCCAGTACACGTTGGGCAATCGCGGTGTGCATCTACAGGCTTGGTAAACCACACTCTACTTTTAAAGCGAAACGTTTTATCGGTTAGTGCACCCACCGGGCACACATCAATCATATTGCCAGAAAAATCGTTATCAATGGCTTTTTCTATGTGAGTTGAAATTTCTGCATGATCTCCACGGCCCACTATACCTTGTTGGCGACAATCGGTGAGTTGATCGGCTACATAGGTACAACGGTAACATAAAATACAGCGGTTCATATGCAATTGTATTTTATCACCAATATCTATCCGATCAAACGTTCTGCGCTCAAATTCGTATCTGGTTTCGGCAGCGCCATGATTAAAAGCTAAATCTTGCAAATCACACTCACCAGCTTGATCGCATACCGGGCAATCTAATGGGTGATTGATGAGTAGCATTTCTACTACGCCCTTACGAGCATCTACTACTTCGGGTGATGTAATGTTTTGCACTTCCATACCCTCCATTACGGTGGTACGGCAACTGGCCAATAATTTAGGCATCGGACGAGGGTCGGCTTCTGAGCCTTTGCTCACCTTTACCAAACAAGTACGGCATTTACCACCACTACCCTCTAGCTTAGAATAGTAACACATGGCCGGCGGAACAATATCGCCACCAATTTGCCTTGCAGCATTTAAGATGGTGGTACCGGGCGCTACTTCTACGGAAATTCCGTCTATAATAACCTTCACTTTATCTGACATGGTTAAAGATCTTTCTCTTTAAATTCTAAACAGTTTCAACTACTACTGGTGGCAATGGATTGGCATAATGCGCCAAACCATAGTTTCTTTTTAATGCTTTTTCGGGATGTGTTACATGCCATTCAAACTCATCGCGGAAATGGCGAATGGCTGAAGCAACTGGCCAAGCGGCAGCATCTCCCAATGGGCAAATGGTATTTCCTTCAATATTTTTAGCTACATCTACCAATAAATCAATATCACTCATGCTACCATGACCGTATTCTAAACGGTGTAATACCTTCTCCATCCAGCCGGTACCTTCGCGGCAAGGCGAACATTGGCCACAACTTTCGTGGTGGTAAAAACGGCTATAATTCCACGTATTGCGTACAATACAAGCGTCTTCATCAAAAGCAATAAATCCACCCGAACCCAACATGGTGCCGGTAGCAAAACCGCCGTCTGCTAAAGATTCGTAACTCATCAAGCGGTTTTCGCCGTTAGTGGTTTTTAAAATTAAGTTGGCTGGTAAAATAGGCACCGATGAACCACCTGCTACAACAGCTTTTAAGCGTTTGCCATTGGCCATACCGCCACAATACTTTTCTGAGTAGATAAATTCTTCTACCGAAAGACCTAATTCAATTTCGTATACACCCGGCTTTGCTAAATTACCCGATGCCGAAATGAGTTTGGTTCCGGTACTGCGACCAATACCCACTTTGGCATATTCATCGCCACCCTCATTTATAATAGACACAACCGCTGCTATAGATTCAACGTTGTTTACCACCGTTGGGCAACCCCAAACCCCTGAAATAGCCGGGAATGGTGGTTTAATACGTGGGTTTCCACGTTTTCCTTCCAATGATTCAATTAAAGCAGTTTCTTCGCCACAAATATAGGCACCGCCACCTGGTTGCAAGTACAATTCTAAATCGTAGCCAGAACCTAAAATATTTTTTCCTAAAAATCCGGCTGCTTTGGCTTCGGCAATAGCTTTTTCCAAGATGCGAATTTGGGGCATCATTTCGCCACGTACATAAATGTACGAGGTATTGGCGCCCAAGGCATAACTCGACACAATCATTCCTTCGATTAATAAGTGAGGAATATGGGTCATTAAATAACGGTCTTTAAAAGTACCTGGCTCAGATTCGTCGGCGTTGCATACCAAATAGCGTGCTTTACCTTCGGGTTTAGCCAAGAAACTCCATTTCATACCGGTTGGGAAACCTGCCCCACCACGGCCACGAAGTCCTGATTTTTTTACTTCCTCCACCACATCGTCTGGCGAAAGTTTTTTCAAGGCTTTTTCCACGGCACGGTATCCTCCCTGCTTCCGGTAAACATCGAAAGTATTGATTCCGGGTACATTAATGTGTTCTAATAATAGTTTACGAGCCATCTTATTACGCCTTTTTACTTTTTAATTCGTCTACCAAAGCATCTAATTTTTCTGTGGTTAGATGTTCATAGTAGGTATAATCTGGGCCAATTTGTAACACCGGGGCCATACCGCATGCTGCTAAACATTCTACGCCTCTCCAACTAAACAAGTCATCTTTAGTTACTTCGCCTTCTTTTACTCCTAATTTTTTCTCGATGTGTTGCATCATTTTTTCGGCTCCTACTAAGTTGCAGGGACCGGTACGGCACACTTCTAATACATATTTGCCTTGCGGCTGCAAGAAAAACATGGTGTAAAAAGTGGTTACTTCATATACCTCTATGGGTAAAATATGTAAATAGGCCGCTACTTTGTCCATAGAGGCTGTACTTATCCAGCCAAATTCTGCTTGTACCAAGTGTAAAATAGGTAATAAAGCAGATTTATGCTTGCCTTCCGGATAGCGGGTAACGATCTCGTCGAACTGTTTAAGCAATTCTTTGGAGAAGATGATTTCTTGCGTTTCGGTTACTTTAAGCATCTAATTCTCCGGCAATAACGTTTAAACTACTCATGTTAATAATGGCATCAGATAGTAACATACCGCTGCTCATTGGGGCATACATTTGGTAATTGATAAAGCTTGGTCTGCGGAAGTGCAAACGATACGGTGAACGACCACCATCGTTTACTAAATAGAAACCAAGTTCTCCATTACCGCCTTCAACGGCGTGGTAAACTTCTGTTTTTGGGGTATCAATTTCGCCCATTACAATTTTGAAATGGTAAATTAATGCTTCCATATTGTTGTATACACTTTCTTTTGCTGGTAAGTAAAATTCGGGTACATCGGCATGAAAAACGCCTTTTGGCTCTTTTTCTAGTTTTTGCATAGCCTGCTCAATAATGCCCAAGCTCTGCCACATTTCTTCGTTGCGGACAATATAGCGGTCGTACACATCTCCGGTGGTTCCTACCGGAATATCAAAATCAAAATCTTGATAAGAAGCGTAAGGTTCATTGGCTCGTACATCGTAATCTACGCCGGTAGCCCTTAAAATGGGGCCGCTCCAACTGTAATTTAAGGCTGTTTCGGCTGTTACCACTCCTACGCCACTGGTACGTTCAATGAAAATACGGTTGCGGTTAAATAGGGTTTCAAATTCTTTTAATATAGGTGGAAATTTCACCAAAAACTGACGAATTTTAGCAAAAGCGATGTCGTTGAAATCACGTTCGAAGCCACCTATACGACCAATGTTAGTGGTTAAACGGGCGCCGCACACTTCTTCAAAAATTTCGTAAATATGTTCCCGTTCTTCCATTAAATACAAGAAGCCTGTAAAGGCACCGGTATCTACACCTAAAATTCCGTTACAAATTAAGTGATCGGATATACGAGAAAGCTCCATGATGATTACACGGAGGTAATCTACCCGTTTAGGCATTTGTATATTGAGCAACTTTTCTACCGTCATGTGCCAACCCATATTGTTTATAGGCGATGAGCAATAGTTTAAGCGATCGGTTAGTGGGGTTATTTGATAAAATGGACGATGCTCGGCAATTTTTTCGAATGCACGGTGAATGTAGCCAATGGTGGATACGCCACTTACAATGCGTTCGCCATCTAACTCGAGTACGTTTTGGAAAACGCCATGCGTAGCCGGGTGAGTGGGACCAAGATTTAGGGTAATGGTCTCTTTTTGCGGATCGTTATCTGTATATACCGGATGGTTGTTCATCTTATCTTCCAAAGAAAAGGTCTTTTTTATCTACTCTGTTAGGGTCTTCTAATGGGTATTCTTTACGCATCGGGAAAACCGTCATGTCATCCACATTTAAAATGCGGCATAAATTTGGGTGTCCTTCAAACTGCACTCCAAAAAAATCATAGGTTTCACGTTCCATCCAATTGGCTCCTTCCCATAAGGTAGTGGCGGTAGGAATGCTTGGATTAGCAACTGAAAGAAATACTTTAATGCGTATACGCACATTTGTGCTTAAGCTGTGCAAATGGTATACTACCCCAATGGCTAATTCTTGCTCGGGATAGTGGATGCCTGTAATATCTGTGAGATAATTAAACTGAAGTTCTTTATCTTCTTTTAAAAAGCGTAAAACTTCGGCAATAGTTTCAGTATTCGTTTCAAACGTTAATAGACCAAATGGCTCGGTTGGTACCGATATCTTATCGGCAAAACGTGCCGTTAGTTTTTGAACTACTACCTGGTTGCTTAGTGTGCCCATTATTGAATTCCGTATTTGGCTAATAGTGCTTGATACTCTGGCGATTCGCGACGACGAAGAGATTCGTTTTTCACTAATTCTTGTATTTTATTAAACCCATCGATAATGGCTTCTGGCCTTGGTGGGCAACCGGGTACGTATACATCCACCGGAATAATTTCATCGATGCCCTGCAAAACCGAATAAGTATCGAAAATACCACCACTAGATGCACAGGCACCTACGGCAATTACCCAACGGGGTTCGGCCATTTGGGTATAAACTTGCTGCAATACTGGGCCCATTTTTTTGGCAATGGTGCCCATTACCATTAATAAATCGGCTTGGCGTGGCGAAAAACTTGGACGTTCTGAACCAAAACGAGCAAAATCATAATGAGAGCCCATAGTAGCCATAAACTCAATACCACAACAAGAGGTGGCAAAAGGCAAAGGCCACAAAGAATGTGAGCGGGCTAAGCCCACTACCTTGTCTAGTGACGTTGCAAAAAAGCCAGATCCCTCTATACCGGGAGGAGCTTCAACAATAGTTAATTCGCTCATAATGCCGTTATTATATTCTGTTATGCTTTATTCCCAATCTAATGCACCCTTTTTAAGGATGTAAATAAATCCCGCCAAAAGTGTTCCCATAAAGATGAACATCTCCACTAAACCTGTCCAACCCAACTCTCTAAAATTAACAGCCCAGGGGTACATAAAAATCACCTCGACGTCAAAAAGGACAAATAAAATAGCCACCAAAAAGTATTTGATAGAAAAGGGTTGACGGGCATTGCCCACAGACTCAATTCCCGATTCAAAGGGGGTTAATTTATCAGCTGTTTTACGTTTTGGGCCTATTTTGTGGGTAACCACCATAGTTAGTACCACGAAACCCATAGCAACAATCATTTGAAAAAAAATGGGCAAATAATTAATTGGGGTACTTTGTGCTTCCATATGTTGGGTTTGGTGGCGCAAATATAATAAGAAAGCGCCTTAATCGGATGATTAAGGCGCTTAAAAAAGGGATATTTTTTTATTTTGTTGTACCCAAAGCTTTAAGCACTTCGAGGGCTATGGCATTGGCAGGGTCAATAGCCAATACCTTATTGAAATACTCTTTTGCTTTTTCGGTGTCTTTATCTTTACGAGCAACTACCGAACCCAAATAAATATAGGCCTCTGTTAGTCCTGTGCCATTTTTGACGGCTAATTCCGGTTTAGTTACGGTTACCAACTCTACATATTTTTCGTAGAACGGAACGGCTAAGCCTTGGCTATCGTTCGCATCATCGAACTGACGATTGATACGGCCCCTGAACTGCCATGCAGCAAAGGTATTGGGTGAGCGTTGGGCTAAATAACTAAAAGCAGAATCGGCTTTTACCAATAAAGATTTATCGGCTTCTAAGCCGGCTGTTTTTTTCGAACCGTAATCGAAGTAGTACGATGAGCCCAAGTAGAAATAATCTAAAAGGTTGCGTTGCGGATTTTTCACAGCAAGTTCATAAGCTTCGGCTGCCTTGCTATACTTTTTTAGACCATACAATTCTTTACCTAAATCGCTCATGCCACTCACTAAGGAAGAATCAATATCTAGGGCTTTCTTTACAGTCTGAAAACCTTCTTCTTCTTGTCCAGATTTAATTAAAGCACGCCCTAAGTAGCTATAATCTCTACCAATAATACGTTTAGATTCTACTTTAGCCATAAAATCTTTAATGGCTTGAATACTTGCTGGGTAATCTCCATTTTCATAAGCCGCATACGCCAAGTAACGTAAAATTCGCTTATTGGCTTTATCCATTTGAGCCATTACTTGAGCTTCTGCTTGCAATGACTTGTAATCTTTTGCCAAAATCAAAAAATCGGCATAACGCATGCGTGATTCCAATGATTTATCGGTTAGCTCTAAGTATTTCTTATAATACTCTAAGGCTTGCTTTATTTTAGCATCGTAATCTTTGGCTTGATCTTTAGCCCATAAATAATAGGTTTCGGCCAATTCGCGATAAGCCGGACCATAATTGGGATTGATGGCCAAAACGGCATTAAATTCATCGGCTGATTCTTGAAATGCTTTTGACATTTTATTAATTACACCTAATTCTACTTTGGTACGAATAAGGCTATTATTTAATTCAAAAGCGGTACGATAGGCACTATAGGCTTCAGAGTTTTTTAGTTGGCCACGGAAGGCATCGCCAAAGGCAAGGTTTAAATCGGCTAAAAAGCCATTAACTCCTTTTTGTTTTTCTACAATGAGCTTGCCTGCATTGAGTATATTAATAGCTTCCGCGTAATTTGGTTTTTTGGCATGGCTGTACGATTTGCCGATAAATAAATAGGCACGGGCATCTTTTTTATCCGATACAGCAATAGCTTTATCAAAATTGGCTTTGGCGGCTGAGGCTTGGTTATCGTCTAAATCAACCTGACCTAAACCTACGTAGTTTAGGGGAAAGGCCGGATTTACGGTAATTCCTTGGTTAAACACGGCTTTAGCAGAATCGGCGTAATCTGTTTTTAGGTACACTTGACCTAAATAGAAAAAATTTTCTGCAACAGTTGGCTGAAGGGCTATTAAACTTTTTAATTGCGATTTCGCATTTTGGTATTGCTCAGCATCTAGTGCCTTTTGAGCATCACCTAAGGTTTGGGCATAAAGGGCTGAACCTACTAAAATCAATAATAGGGTTGATTTTAGTGCTTTTTTCATCATTTCCATGGTTCGTTTTATTTTTTATTCTACTTTCTAATTATCACTTCTCTGGGCGGGATACTATCGGGCAGTAAGCCAGACTTTAATACAATGCGCTGACCACGTTCACCGGCAACAAAGCTTGTAAAACCTGTTCCCGGTCCGGGGCCTCCCTCACAGTTAATGAGGTACAAATTACGCATTAATGGGTAATTTCCCAAAGCTAAATCGCTTTGAGTGGGTTTAAAGTAACTTGTAGCATCATTTTTACGATTGCCCTTGCATACCCCCATTATTTTTAATTGCTCTACAGCATCGCTAATAGTTGCATCGGGTTGTATTAACCAGTTTACGCCCACCACCCCAATACTACCTGGATGTGTGGCTACATAAGTAATTACCTCGGGATTAGTTTTTAGCGCATATATTCCTTTGCTAGGCAGGGAATTCACTTTTGCCAATTCTTTTAAATAGCGTACGGTACTTGAATTTGGGTTGTCGAAAACTAAACTTTTAATAGCACTTGCTTTGCCCTGCATGAGGTTTATAATATCGTTTTCGCTTACTAAACTGTCTGCATTATTTATATGGGTAATTAGGGCAATTCCATCAATTGCAAAGCGTGTTACTCTTATTTTAATTTGTTTTTGCTCGTAAAATTTGGCTTCTTGGGGAGTAAGCATTCTGGCCATTATAGCTACACGAATGCTATCGGTAAGCAAAAATTTAAGCAATTCGTTCTCTGGTTTGTAAATCGTGCTTACTTGTACCTCTGGGTAAACACTTTGAAAAATTAGCAATTGATCTTCTATAATTGGAGCCAAACTTTCATCTACCACCAAGCTTGTACGCCCATGCGTATAATCTTGTACGGTACTTTTGCTTTGGCAAGCTCCAAAAAAAGATAGAACCAACAAGCCCAATGCCCAGAAAATACGGTTGGTATTCATACTTATACGCTTTCTTGTTTTATTCGGATAAACCTAAAAAAGGAATATACTATGAGTACAACGCCAAAAAGTATCCGATAGTTTTGCGAAATATCTATGGGTAGCCCTTTCCAAAAAATTACGAGCAAGCCTAAGATGAGATAAAAAGAAAACATCAATAGCTTTAAAAAAAACAGAAATCGCCCAATAGGCGATTTCTGTTTAGAATCAGCAGCATAATTAGTCATGAAAAACTATTGTGCTAATTGGAAGAAAATTGGCATGGTATACTGAACCCGTACCGAACGGCCATTTTGTATACCTGGTTTCCAAGATGGTGCGGTTTTCAACACTCGTACAGCTTCTTCATCGCAACCACCACCAATTCCTCTTAATACTTTTATATCTGATAAATCACCGTTTTTCTCTACTACAAAACTCACAATTACACGACCGGTAATGTTGTTTTCACGAGCAATAGGTGGATACTTCATATTTTTTTGTAGGTATTTACCCCAACCTGATTGACCTCCAGGAAATTCGGGCATAACCTCTACACTAGCAAAATCTCTAATACCGTTATCTTCTGTAACCTCCGCGTTTCCTGCAGGCTCTTCAATTTTAATTTCGGCATTCGGATCACCTTCAATTGTTTTCTGGCCCGGATCCGCTTTTTTCAATTCCTCTACAGTTGGCGGTTCTTCGTCACGCACTTTTTCGGCAGGTACTACAACCGGTGGCGGGAAACGCACCTGATCTACCTTTGGTTTGGGTGGTTCAGGGGGCGGTGGAGGGGTATCTTTATCAATGGGAGGTGGCGCAGCCAATACCACTTCGGTTTGTTTAAACTGATCGGAATTATCTGGAATGATGCCAGCAATGAACCTAATAATTAATGGAAGAGTTACCACTGCAATAAACAACAAGCTACCTACTAATAGTGCTCTGCTGGTTGTTTTTGGATTTTCCTTACGAAGTTCGTAGGCACCATAGGCTTTGTTACGCCCGGCGAATACCAAATCAATCCACTCTAGTTTAAAAATATCTAATTTTGACATATTGTCTTTTATTTCGATTAAAGGACTATAAACTAACTATTTAAACGTCCGGTTTTACTTATAAATACCATCACGTTTCATCAATCCAATTTCTGGATTGGTGATATCTACAATGGCGTATGTTTGCACATCAGAGATTTTCATTTCATCTAAGATATCTACCAGATTTCTGTAAGAAGACTTATCGCTTGGTTTAATTAACACAATTAAGCCTTTTTTAGGATCGCCAGTAATACCTCTCACTTCTTTAATTTTTTCGATAAGGGCTTTGCGAATACCATTACGCCCAAAGTTATCTACAGTAGGTGTTTTAGGATTATCCACTAATCCCATATACCACTCTATTCTGTTGTTTTGACCCAACAAAATAGTCATGGTGCGATTATCCGCAATTTCTAATTTAGATTCGGGCTTATCTTCATCTTTATCAGGCATAGCTAAATCCATAGCCTGTGGTTTTGCTAAGGTAGTGGTAAGCATGAAAAAAGTAATAAGCAAGAAAGCCAAATCAACCATAGCGGTTAAATCTATACGGGTAGATTGCTTCTTACTTCTAACTTTTCCACCTTTTTTACTGCCACCGGAGGAGGTATCTAATTCTGCCATCGTGTTATAGTTTGATGTTTAAAATTTTACTTTTCTGCTTGTCTCAAAGAGGTAATCAAGCTAAACTTGTTAATTTTTTGCTTCTGAAAAATATCAATCACTTTTTTAATTTCTGGGTATTCTTCTTTGGCATCGCCCTTAATACTTAAACGTAGATCTTTATTGTTTAACTCTTTAGTTGCGTACCGAGCAGCCAAGATCCATTCATGCAGTTGATTATCGGTTGAGTCTGCCGGAATACCGGGTTGTAAACCTTCTTGGTTACGTTCGTCGTTACTTAGCGCAATAAACTGCTTTAAATTAGCAACAGGTACACCAAAGGTTTCTACTACAGAAAAACGTACTTTTTCTTGTTCTGTAAATTGCAAGTTATAGCGTTTAGAAATACGATCTAACATGTTTATACGAATTTGTTGACCTTTTACACCAAAGAAAATTTTACCCTGACCAATAGTAACAGTAGCTACATCGGTTTCTGGTAATTTAATTTTTACAGTTGATGCCGGGGTATCAACAGGCAATGGTTCAGGCTGACGTGCAGTGGCTGTTAAGATAAAAAACGTAAGCAATAGGAAAGCCACATCACACATGGCAGTCATGTCAATTGCTGTACTTTTTCTTGGAACTTTTACTCTTGGCATAGTATGTCTGATTTTACTATTAAACGTAAAAATAATTAGTTAATGCGTATAAATACCCCAAGGATATGCCTTGGGGTATTCTATAAACAAAAAACTATTTATGTGTACTAGCGTAAGTTTGTACAATAGAGAAACCTGCCTCATCGATAGAGTAGGTTAATTTATCGATTTTAGAAGTAAATACATTGTACATAACAATGGCTACAGTTGAAGTAGCAATACCAGTTGCGGTATTAATTAAGGCTTCAGAAATACCATTTGCTAATTGAGATTGATCTGGTGCACCTGCAGTTGCTAAAGCCGAGAAGGCTTTAATCATACCGGTTACTGTACCTAATAGACCCATCAAAGTACCAATAGATACCAAGGTGGCGATAATGGTTAAGTTTTGCTCTAACATTGGCATTTCTAAGGCTGTAGCTTCTTCTATATCTTTCTGAATAGCCAAGCATTTTTGCTCAGTATCCATATTTTTTTCAGATTCTACTTCTTTGTATTTTTTCAAACCTGATTTAATCACGTTTGCTACAGATCCTTCTTGTTTATCGCACTCTGCAGAAGCAGCGTCAATATTACCAGCGCTTAAAAAGCCTTGGATTTTTTTAACGAAAGCGTCAACGTTGCCTTTACCTGCAGCTTTGCTAATTACAAAGAAACGTTCGAATGAGAATACTACTACCATTAAGAATAAGCCCATTAATACGGGTACTACTGCACCACCTTTGTATACCATTCCAAAATAATTGCCTGGTAGTGGGTGACCGTTCTCTGCGTCTCCGCCTTCAAAGTTTGAAGAATTACCCATAACGAATTTCCATAAAATGATACCTACTACGATACAGATTACGATTGATAAACTTGCAAAAAGATTTGAACCAGAATTCTCTTTTTTAGCAGTTGCTGCTTTGGTTGCGTTTGCCATTGTTTTAAAATTTTAGTTTTTGGTTTTGTTTAAATTATAAATTAATTAGTTTTTTATTTTTTTACTGGATAACAAAAATATGCTTTTCAACCTAAAAAAATACTTAGTGACGCTTTTGTTACTTAATTTTTTTCGTCGCTAATAATATGCAATGAAAACTATTTTTTTTTGCAATTGCAAGTGTACACGAAAATTTAATTTATTGTTTATACAGAAAGGGATGTTCTTGGGCTAGCCAATCGTATTTCGGCATTGGCAAAGTTGGCAAATTGTGTAAAGTTGGCAATAAAGTCCTGAGCCAACTCACTAGCTTTTGCATCATAAGCCTGCTTATCGGCCCAAGTATTGCGTGGATTTAATACTTCTGAGGGTACACCGCTACACGTTGTTGGTAAGGCAAAGCCAAATAAAGGATCTTGGTCAAACGAAGCATTTTCTAATTCGCCAGTAAGTACCGCCGTAATAATAGCTCGAGTGTAGGCAAGTTTCATTCGGGTACCTATACCATAGGGGCCGCCCGTCCACCCGGTATTAACTAGCCAAACCTTTACTTGCTCTTTTTCTAATTTTTCGCCTAATAAATGCGCATAAACAGTAGGATGAAGTGGCATAAAGGCTTTGCCGAAGCAGGCGGAGAAGGTAGCCTGAGGCTCAGCAATACCGGCCTCTGTGCCGGCAACTTTAGCTGTATAGCCCGAAATAAAATGGTACATGGCTTGTGCACCAGTTAGTTTTGCAATGGGAGGCAATACGCCAAATGCATCTGCTGTTAAGAAAAAAATGTTTTTTGGTGCTGGGCCAATAGAGGGCACCTTAGCATGGCTTATATACTCAATGGAATAGGCTACCCGGGTGTTTTCTGTTTTTTCAATATTCGAAAAATCAACCGTATTGGTGCCAGGGAAGTAATTGATATTCTCTAATAAAGACCCAGATTTAATGGCTTTATAAATTTCTGGTTCTTTCTCGGGGCTAAGGTCTACACATTTTGCATAACATCCACCCTCAAAATTAAATACAGCGTTTTCACTCCAACCATGTTCATCATCGCCAATTAAATCTCTAGCTGGGTCGGCAGATAACGTAGTTTTACCCGTACCCGATAAGCCAAAAAATACTGCGGTATCGCCCGCTTTACCCTCATTAATAGAGCAATGCATAGAAAGTACGTCTTGGGTATGTGGCAATAAGAAATTTAAGACTGCAAAAATTCCTTTTTTTATTTCGCCGGTATAGCCCGTACCGCCAATTAAAATAATGCGTTTGCTAAAATTAAGTATGCAAAAATTAGGCTGACGGGTGCCATCTATCTCGGGCTCAGCCATAAATCCTGGAGCTGCCAAAATAGTCCACTCAGGAACAGTACCTAGCTCAGTAGCTATAGGCCTAAGAAACATGTGGTGGGCAAATAGGTTTTGATAAGCCATTTCGGTAAGCACCCGAATACTAAGCCTATATGCCGGATCGGCACAAGCATAGGCATCACGAACATACAACTTTCGCTGAGCCAGGTAATCTGCAACTTTTAGGTGGAGTGCATCAAATTTAGCCGCATCAAATTTCTGATTGATATCTCCCCACCAAACAGCGTCTTTGGTTAACTCATCTTCTACAATAAAACGGTCTTTGGGAGAGCGGCCCGTAAATTTGCCTGTATCTACCGCCAAAGCACCTGAATCTGCCAAAGTGCCTTCCCCATTTTTTAGCGCATGTTCCACTAATTCGGAAGCTGATAGTTGATAATAAACTGGCTGGCTAGCTTGGATTTGCAAATAGGACAAATCGGGGGTAGCAATTACGTTGTAACTCATAAATTATGTTTTCAAATAAGTAAAGAAAACGTTTAAAATTAAGAAGAACTACAACAATTTAGGCTAAAAATTAGTGAAAAAAATAGCTAATTGTATAGAAAACACTAAGCTAAAAACTGCTAAATATAAGCTTTTAAGGCTTTTTTAGGTGGATTAACTAGCCGCCTATTTTTTTCACTTTGTACCCATCGGTCACAAGCAATTGCAGTACCTTTTCTCTAAAATCACCTTGAATTAGAATCTCTCCATCTTTCGCACTACCACCCACTCCACATTTTTGTTTGAGTTTTTTTCCTAGGATTTCTAAATCGGTAGAACTACCCACAAATCCGGTAATTAAGGTTACCGATTTGCCACCCCGTTGTTTACGATCGAGCTGTACTCGTAAATCTTGTTGCGATGGCGCTAGGGTTTCTTCTCCCGAATCTCTTTCAGGTTCATAGGTAAAATCTGGATCGGTAGAAAACATAATACCACCCCAAGAACTGTTCTTTTTTGACATGCCTAATACATTAAATATAAACTAGCCGGATGCAACACAATATGCAATTTGGTGCCCAACACTATCGGCTCCCCATCTAAATGCACGGGGCCCTCTTGGCTACGAGTAATGGTGGCTTCTGTTGATTTATAAATTTCTATAAACGACGATTTATGTGGTGTACGACTAAATAACCTGTAAGCCAATAGCGGAAATTTATACAAGGGGAAAGGTTTAACCACACAAATATCCAACAAACCATCGGTAATAGAAGCCTCCGGAGAAATGTGTGCGTTATTTCCAAACTGAGTAGAATTAGCCAAATTAATCATAAACGCAGTCCTTTGAAAGGTCACACCATTTAATTCTAGGGTATATACCTGCGGTTGATACTTTATAATGGCCGAAAGCGTATTTTTAATATAACCCCACAAACCCCTATCGGTTTCTTTAGCAAAAAGAGCACTTATTTCGGCATCAAAACCCATACCACTTACATTAAAAATAGGATGACCGTTAATACTAGCCGAATCTACCAAATGCGCCGAAGATGTGTTTAATTGCTGAATGGCTTTTGCCGGATGAAGCGAAATACCTAAAGCAGTTGCCAAGCCATTACCCGAACCCATGGGTACAATAGCCATACTTGCCGAGCTACCTACCAAAGCAGAGGCCACCTCATTAATGGTACCATCGCCACCCACAGCCACTACCATATCTACCCCGTGCACTATAGCTTCCTTGGTCAATTCACGAGCATGACCCACATACTCGGTAAAGCGATGCCGATAGTCAAATTTACTAGCATCTATGTGCTCTCGTATCAGTCCGGGTATTCGCGTTTTAGATTTACCGCCAGCTATAGGATTGATAAGGAAAAGTAATTGCTTGCTCAAAGAGTTGTTTTTGTTAATTATAGACAAATTAAGGCCAAATATTTAAGAATTTAAAAATTGTTGTACTTTTGTGATGCAAAAAGTGGATCGATTTGAGTTGCTTGCAACCACGTTAAAAAATTGCTAAAACCCCTACGTTTTTTCAGCCAATTTAACCTCTCCATTTTCTGCTTTATTTAGTTAAACACGTTTAAATCAGAAAAAATGCCTTATTTATTTACTTCAGAATCAGTATCAGAAGGCCACCCAGACAAAGTAGCCGATCAAATTTCGGATGCTTTAATTGATAATTTTTTAGCCTGGGATGCCGATTCTAAGGTAGCCTGCGAAACTTTAGTGACTACCGGGCAAGTAATTTTAGCTGGTGAAGTAAAATCGAGTACCTATTTAGATGTTCAAAAAATTACCCGAGAAGTCATCCGAAAAATCGGATATACCAAATCGGAATACATGTTTGAAGCAGAATCTTGCGGTATCTTATCGGCCATTCACGAGCAATCTAACGATATTAACCAAGGAGTTGAGCGCAAAAACAAACTAGATCAAGGTGCCGGCGACCAAGGCATGATGTTTGGCTATGCCACCAACGAAACCGACAATTACATGCCATTGGCACTCGATTTGTCGCACAAACTATTAATTGAATTAGCTGCCCTACGCAGAGAAGGAAAAGAAATTAGCTATTTGCGCCCCGATGCAAAATCGCAAGTAACCATTGAGTATAGCGACGATCACAAACCCGTTCGCATTGATGCCATTGTGATTTCTACCCAACACGATGATTTTGCGGAAGAGAAAGCCATGCAAGAGCAAATCAAAAAAGACATCATCAATATATTAATTCCACGAGTAAAAAAGCATCTGAAACCAGAGCTTCAAGCCTTGTTTACCGATAAAATTATCTACCACATCAATCCAACCGGAAAATTTGTTATAGGTGGCCCACACGGCGATACCGGCTTAACCGGACGCAAAATTATTGTTGATACCTATGGTGGTAAAGGCGCACACGGTGGTGGTGCCTTTTCCGGAAAAGATCCATCGAAAGTAGACCGCTCTGCCGCTTATGCCACACGCCATATTGCAAAAAATTTGGTGGCTGCCGGCGTTTGTGATGAAATATTGGTTCAGGTATCTTATGCCATTGGCGTAAAAAACCCAATGGGCATTTATGTAAATACCAACGGTACCTCCAAGGTGGCTTTAAGCGATGGCGAAATTGCTAAGAAAATTGAAGAGATTTTCGATATGACTCCTTACGGTATTGAAACACGCTTAAAATTACGCACCCCCATGTATTCAGAAACTGCCGCATACGGACACATGGGTCGTAAAAACGAAACTGTACGTAAAACCTTTATTGGCGCCAATGGCGAAAGTAAAACAATTGACGTAGAACTATTTACCTGGGAGAAATTAGACTATATCGAAACCATTAAACAATCATTTAAGATATAAGTTAAAATTTAACATTTTTTAAGAATACGAATTCGGTAATTTACCCGTTATTTGTAAAAATAATACGCCATGAAAAATAAAAAAGCTGCTGTTTCTCCCTTTATACTGGTATTAATTCCTGTATTAGTAGGTGTTGTGTACTTAGCTACACAAAGTGATATGCAAATTCCTATGGAAAAATACAGCGCTAGCATTCATTTTCAAATGCCTTCTATCGAAGTATTGGTTAAATCTGTGTACGCTTTATTTAGCTGGAAATAAGCTATCTGCCTGGCAAAGGCAATACCACCAAACTTTCGTGTCCCTCTGCATCTACGGACTGTACGCCAAAAATGTAGTTGTCTTTTGAATAGTTAAAAGTAGCTTGGGTATCGTTTACAAAAAACTTACGCTCCCAAATGGGGCTACTCGTTTCTCTCATTACCACATAATAACCCAGCGGTTTTTCTCCGGTCGGAGCAGTCCATCTCAAACTTGTTTTATTGGTAAGTTCGGTAGTTACTATTTTAACTTGCTGCGGTTCTTGAGGCGCCAAAGCCAAATTGGCCAAAGCTGCCAAGTTCATGCGGGCCACTTTTTGGGTAAAGTTATAATCAACAAAGTCGGGAGTATCGCCATAATCTATACCTTTCTCTTGGCGAACATTTTGGTGCTGACGATTAAAATTCTCATTCATTTCGGTTACCCGTATGGCCGCAAAACCTTGCTGAGAAAATGGGGTATGATCACCGCCACGTAAATAGCGGTCTCTCCTAAAAATCAACTTCACATCCAATTGATCTACGTAACGTTCTCCCACCTCTTTGCAATAGCGTGCAAATTGACGTGCAAAGCCGTCATTTTCAGAACCAATACTGGTACGTAAGGTTCCCTGAGCGGCAGTTTCTGCCTGCGAAACCCCTTCGCTAAAAATACGGACGCTGCGGTTATCTTTTAAATCGGTTTCGATGCCATACGTATTGCCTACAATATCGTTAGTAATCATGCCGGTTAGGTTCCATTTCTCTTCTTTAGCACGTTTTGCCAAATTGGTAGCACCGTACAAACCTTGCTCTTCACCCACCATGGCCACAAAAATTAGGGTGCAATTAAACTGTTTTTTGCTCATTAATCGTGCCAATTCCATAGCCACGGCAGTGCCGGAAGCATCATCGTTGGCACCCGGTGCAGCAATTTGGGCATCTAGCACATCCGAAGCTCTAGAATCGTAATGCCCCGAAACAATAAATACCCGGGTATCTAAGGGATTTGTTCCGGGCAGAATGGCCAACACATTTTTTAGTATTGTTGGACTAGTTACTCTAAGACCATCGGCGGCTTGGGTAAACGTATCAAAACTTACTTGCAAGCGCCCACCCGATTCTTTGGCGTATTTTTCAAATTCAGCTTTTATCCAGTTACGAGCTGCACCAATACCCATTTTTGCACTTAGGGTATCGCTTAGCGTATGCCGTGTTTGAAAAGAAACTAATTTTCGCACCGTGGCTTCTATGTTTTTGGCAGATACTTCATCAAGCATCACCTGAACC
Source organism: Sphingobacterium thalpophilum (assembly GCA_945875895.1). GTDB lineage: Bacteria > Bacteroidota > Bacteroidia > Sphingobacteriales > Sphingobacteriaceae > JAIPAN01. The sequence goes on from CAMCMG010000001.1 coordinate 201,827, forward strand.
ACGCTATCTTTTTTAATCGTAGCGGGTTGTGCTTTTACCACTGTAGTGGCTAGCATCAATAAACAAAATAGAGTCTTTTTCATAAGCGGAAATCGAATTACAAGCTTAAACTTAATTTTATTTCGGCTAAAATCAAGCTTTATACTAAAAATGTTATACAAGGAATTAAGAATTTAATAATAAGTTTGTTTAACAACAACCCAAAACAACATGAAAAAATCATTTATATTTTCCATTATTCTTGCTTTAGGTTTCGCCACCAGCGCACTAGCTCAAGAAGAAGCAGTAGACCAAGCTGCTATCCAAAAAATTAAAGATGAAGGCCTTAATAAATCGCAGGTAATGCAAACGGCCTTTTACCTAACCGATGTTGCTGGACCACGATTAGCGAATTCCCCCGGTTTAAAAAGAGCCGAAAATTGGGCAGCCAGCACCTTAAAAGGTTGGGGCTTACAAAATGTTGCCTTAGAACCTTGGGGCACTTTTGGTAGAGGCTGGGAAGTACAAAAAAGCTATTTTGCTATGAGTGCTCCCTACTACCACGCACTTATTGCTTCGCCAAAAGCGTGGACTCCAAGTACCAATGGCCCTATTAAAGCAGAGGTAGTTTTAGTGAAAGCTGATTCAGTTGCCGATTTAGCTAAATACAAAGGCACCTTGGCCGGTAAGATTATTATTTTTGATGTAAACACCGCCATTACAACTAGTTTTAAATCGGATGGTAGCCGCCATACCGATGAAGAGTTGGCTAAAATGACTGAACCTGCTGCTCCAAGAAGCCCAAATGCAGGCGGACCAGCTCCTGCAGCCATGGAAGCTATGCGTAAGCAACGTGCTTTACGCAGCCAAATAAACGAGATGTTAATTCAAGAAAATGTAGGTTTAATACTGAGCAACGGACGTGGCACCCACGGCACCTTCTTTACCAGCAATGGTGCTTCATACGCTGCCGATGCAAAAGCGGTTGCACCGGAAGTAGAAATGTCGCAAGAAGATTATTTACGTTTGTTACGCTTGGTAAAAGCCGGACAAAAAGTGGAAGTGGAAGCCGATATCCAAACCCGTTTTGTTGATTCTGATTTAACCGGTTATAATGTAGTAGCCGAAATTCCGGGTACCGATAAAAAATTAAAAGACCAAGTCATAATGATTGGTGCCCACCTAGATTCTTGGCATGCTGCTACCGGCGCAACCGATAATGCTGCAGGTTCTGCGGTAATGATGGAAGCCATGCGTATCCTTAAATCCATTGGATTTAAACCAAAACGCACCATCCGTATGGCGCTTTGGAGTGCCGAAGAACAAGGTTTATACGGTTCTAGAAATTATGTTTTAAAACATTTTGGCGATCCAAAAACCATGGTACTTACACCAGAGCAAGCGAAAGTTTCGGCCTACTATAATTTAGATAATGGCACCGGAAAAATTAGAGGGGTGTACTTGCAAGGCAACGAAGCCATTGCGCCTATCTTTAAATCATGGTTGGCCCCTTTTGCCGATTTAGGCGCTACAACCTTAACGCCAAGAAATACTGGCGGAACGGATCACTTATCTTTTGATGCAGTGGGTATTCCGGGCTTTCAATTCATTCAGGATGTTATTGAATACAATACACGTACCCACCACACCAATATGGATACCTACGATCGCTTAATTGAAGACGATTTAAAACAAGCCGCTACCATTGTGGCTTCGTTTGTTTACCATAGTGCACAACGTGCCGATTTGTTGCCTCGTAAGCCTTTGCCTACGCCAGCACCGGCCCGTCAGAACTAAAAATAAAAACCACGTACAAAAAAGAGGCCCGAAAATCGGGCCTCTTTTTTTTGCTTAAACCAACTCAAGCGATTGGTGCATATCGGGTATGTCTACCAACTGAAATCCCTCGGCTTCGAGCGTAGCTTTAAAGTTGATTTGCGAATCGTATTCGCCGTGAACAATGAATAACTTTTTTACCAATGCCGGATTTTGACACGATAAAAAGCCTAATAAATCATCCCGATCGCCATGCGCACTCATCGATTTAATCTCTTTAATCTGGGCTTTTACCACATGTTCTTCACCAAAAATACGCACAAAGGGCTGTCCCGAAACCAAGCGCCATTGAATCTATTAATGTGTTAAAGGGCAAGGATGCATTACAAGCCTATGGTAAAGCCGGAAAAAACGGGGTAATTCAGATTACGCTCAAAAAATGAGTGCCCTTTTCATAAAAAAAGCCCTCCAGAAATTTCGGGAGGGCTTTTTTGTAGTTCCTAAATTTGCTTAGGCTTCATCCTTAAAGAAATTGGCCGTAAAATAATCGCGGTTCATGCGGGCAATATTGGTAATCTTAATCTCTTTCGGGCACTCGGCTTCGCAAGCACCGGTATTGGTACAGCTACCAAAACCTTCGGCATCCATTTGGTTAACCATTGCTTGCGCACGTTGGTAACGCTCGGGCTGGCCTTGCGGCAATAAGGCCAATTGTGAAACTTTTGCCGATACAAACAACATAGCTGACGCATTTTTACAAGCCGCTACACAGGCGCCGCAACCAATACAAGTAGCAGAGTTAAAAGCCTCATCGGCCACCGGTTTCGGAATGGCAATGGCGTTAGCATCGGGTACACCGCCGGTATTTACCGATACGAAACCACCTGCATGCTGAATGCGATCGAAAGCTGAACGGTTTACTGCCAAATCTTTAATGACCGGAAATGCCGATGCTCTCCATGGTTCAATCACAATGGTTTCGCCATCGTGGAAACTACGCATGTGCAATTGGCAAGTGGTAATACCTTGTTTAGGTCCGTGCGGGCGCCCATTAATGTGTAAAGAGCACATCCCACAAATTCCTTCACGGCAATCGTGATCGAAGTGAATGGGATCTTCGCCTTTTTTCACCAAGCCTTCGTTTACCACATCGAGCATTTCTAAAAACGACATGTCGGGAGAAATGCCTGGTGCCGGATAGCTTACAAAAGTACCCTTGGTATTTCCGTTTGGCTGACGCCAAACTTTAAGTGTTAAATTCATATTTCCACTCATAATAAACTATTTATAACTCCGCTGAGAGAGTTTTACGTTTTCAAATTTCAAGTCTTCCTTGTGTAAAGCTTCTGGCTTGTTCTCACCGGTATACTGCCAAGCGGCTACATAGGCAAATTTTTCATCGTCACGCAGTGCTTCACCCTCTTCGGTTTGGCTTTCTATACGGAAGTGACCACCACAAGATTCGTTGCGATCTAAGGCATCATCAATCATCAATTCACCCAATTCAATAAAGTCGGCTACACGGCCAGCTTTTTCTAATGACATGTTGAACTCTTCGTTGGTTCCTAAAACGATGGCATTTTTCCAGAAATCGGCCTTTAAATCTTGGATCAGTTTCTTCGCTTTTTTCAAGCCTTCTTCAGAACGGGACATACCGCAGTATTCCCACATAATTTTACCCAATTCGCGGTGGTATTCATCTACCGTTTTATTTCCTTTAAGCGATAATAATTTTTGCAAACGTTCTTCTACCGCTTTTTTGGTTTCGGTAAAGGCCGGATGTTTTACATCTATTGCTTTTGGACCAATGGTGGCTAAATAATCGCCCAACGTATATGGAATTACAAAATAGCCATCGGCCAAACCTTGCATTAAGGCAGAGGCTCCTAAACGGTTAGCCCCGTGGTCGGAGAAATTGGCTTCGCCCAAAGCATACAAGCCTGGTACGGTGGTTTGTAAATTATAATCAACCCATAAACCGCCCATGGTATAGTGTACCGCTGGGTAAATACGCATAGGTTGTTTGTATGGATTTTCGTCGGTAATTTGATAATACATATCAAACAAGTTTCCGTATTTCGCTCGTACGGCATCTTCGCCTAAACGACTGATGGCATCGGCAAAATCGAGGTACACGGCAACGCCCGAAGTACCTACTCCTTTTCCTTCATCAACCATTTCTTTGGCATTACGAGAAGCCACATCACGTGGAACCAGGTTACCAAATGATGGATATTTACGTTCTAAGAAGTAATCGCGTTCGTCTTCTTTGAGATCAGTTGCTTTAATTTTGCCTTCACGAAGTTGTGCGGCTAATTCTTTGGTTTTGGGTACCCACACACGTCCATCGTTACGCAAAGATTCTGACATTAACGTCAGTTTAGACTGGTGATCGCCTGAAACTGGAATACAGGTTGGGTGAATTTGAGTAAAGCAAGGGTTACTAAAAAAGGCACCACGTTTGTGGGCTCTCCAAGCAGCCGTTACGTTACATCCCATTGCGTTGGTAGATAGGTAATATACGTTTCCGTAACCACCGGTACACAACAATACCGCATGGGCAGCATGTGTTTCGATTTCGCCGGTAACCAAGTTACGGGCAATAATTCCTTGAGCTTTGCCATCAACGGTAACTACATCTAGCATTTCATGACGACTGAACATCTCAACTTTGCCTTCGTGTATTTGGCGGTTTAGGGCCGAGTAAGCGCCTAATAATAACTGCTGTCCGGTTTGACCACGGGCGTAAAACGTACGCGATACTTGGGCACCACCAAACGAACGGTTATCTAACAAGCCGCCGTATTCGCGGGCAAAAGGAACGCCTTGTGCCACACACTGATCGATGATATTGACAGAAACTTCGGCTAAGCGGTAAACGTTTCCTTCACGGGAACGGTAATCGCCACCCTTAATAGTATCGTAAAACAAACGTTGTACGCTATCTCCATCGTTGCGGTAATTTTTTGCCGCATTAATACCACCTTGAGCGGCAATAGAGTGCGCTCTACGTGGCGAATCTTGGTAACAGAATGCTTTTACATTGTAGCCTAATTCGGCTAAGGAAGCGGCCGCAGAAGACCCTGCCAAACCGGTTCCCACTACAATAACGGTGTATTTCCGTTTATTGGATGGGTTTACCAATTTGAGGTTAAACTTGTGTTTCGACCATTTTTCGGCTAATGGTCCTTCTGGAATTTTGGCATCTAACTTCATGTCAGAACGTATTTTTTAGCGGTTAAACCGTAGTGTATAGCTTATTTACAAAAGAAAAAATAAAGTGGCATAGCAGCAAAGGCTAATGGAATGATTACACCAAAACCCCAAACGCCAATGCACTTAATTAAAGGCATAAATTTTTTGTGGTTCCAACCAAAGGTTTGGAAAGCACTTTGAAATCCGTGAATTAAGTGGAACGAAAGCGCAGCCATACCTAAAAGGTATAAAGCCACCAACCAGCAGTTTTTAAAGGCAAAAGCGGTTGTGGCGTACAAATCTTTGGCTTTAATAATTTCTACTCCTTGTTCTTGATATTTCACATATTCTTTAAACTTGGCAGCAGGCAAATCACGTTGCGTGGTTTGCAGGGTATTTAAATCGGTTCGGTATTCTACAAAAGGAACTTTACCCCAGTGGTATTCGTACCAGAAATTAGACATGTGCACACTAATAAAAATAAGCAAAACCGTACCCAAAATTCCCATATTACGAGAAGTCCAAGGGCTGTTAGCCGATCCTTTATAGGCACCATACGACACCTTACGTGCTTTACGATTGCCAATGGTAAGTATTAAAGCATAACAAGCATGTACCACAATTGAAGTGTACAATAAATACGATACAATCTTAATCGGCATGAAATGCGTCATAAAATAGGCGTACTCATTAAAGGCCTTTCCACCATCAGCTTTAAATAGTTGAAGATTTCCGATGAGGTGTATCACTAAGAATGAGCAAAGAAATAGGCCTGTAAGGGCCATAATCAATTTTTTTCCTAGAGAGGATGAGAATGTTTTTGCGAAAGTACTCATTACCGTTTTTATAAGTTTTTTGGTGACCAAAAGTATCTAATAAAAAGCAAAAAAATAAAGATTAGAGTAGCTCTTTTAAAGATTTTTTTTATTTAGAACGATTCTAATCTAACTATACCCGTACCGTGATATATATCGTTAAAAAACAATTATACTTTGAATTAGGAAACACTAATTTGGCGTATAAAAAAAGCCCCGCGAAATTCGCGGGGCTTTTTTATGATGGTGGCTTAGCGTACCTGGAAGGTATAATTTATTCGAGCACCATCCGGCGCAATACCGGTAATTTGAAGCATATCGTTTTTACGATTTCCGAGCGCTTCGTCTAAATCATCTACTTTGGTAACAGTTTTTCCGTTTACCGCAGTAATAATGGTTCCTTTAGGCAAACCAACTTGATCAAATAAGCCGCCATTGCGTACTTCTGAAACGATTAAACCGGCATTAAGTCCAAATTTCTTCTTGGTGCTTTCAGAAATAGGCGCAAAACTTGCACCCAATTTATTAAACACTTCTTCAGTTGATTTTGAAGAAGCTATTTTGGTACCTTCATCAGCTTTTAACACGGCTGTAACAATTTTTTCTGCACCATTACGTACCAACGTAATGGCAATTTTGTCGCCCGGACGGTGGCGGCCAATTTGTTCTTGCAATTCGGAAGAGGCATTTACAGGAACATTCTCGATTTTTAAAATCACGTCTCCTTCTTTAATACCAGCTGCGTCGGCACCGCCGCCAGTTACTACTTTATCTACATATACGCCTTGGGTAGATTTTAACCCTTTTTTCTCTGCCAACTCAGCATCTACTTCGCCTATTTGAATGCCTAAAAAGCCACGTTGTACCGAGCCAAATTTTTGGAAATCATCTAAAATTTTCTTGGCTAAATTTACCGGAATGGCAAAACCGTAACCTTCATAATTTCCGGTTTGGGAAGCAATGGCCGCATTAATACCTATTAATTCTCCGTTTGTATTTACTAAGGCGCCTCCGCTATTTCCACGGTTAATAGCAGCATCGGTTTGAATAAACGATTCGATAGGACGGCTTTTTGAAATGGCTGGATCTTGACCATCGCCTAAAATACCAATGGCACGAGCTTTGGCACTCACAATACCTGCAGTAACGGTAGAGGTTAGGTTGAAAGGGTTGCCCACGGCCAATACCCATTCGCCTACACGCACATCGTCTGAATTACCCATTTTTACAACAGGTAAACCTTTAGCGGATACTTTTAATAAAGCCAAATCGGTATTCGCATCGCGGCCTATTACTTTGGCCAAAAATGAACGTTTATCGTTTAAAACCACTTCAATTTTATCGGCATTTTCAACTACGTGGTTGTTCGTTACAATGTAGCCATCTTCCGATAAAATAACTCCAGAACCCGAAGCCATTTGTGGCGAACGTTGTTGAGGCATGCGACGACCAAAAAAGTCTTGAAACATATCGTCAAAAGGGTCAGTTCCACCGCTTCTGCTCGATCCCGAGTAGGTAGTTTTAATGTGCACTACTGCAGGCGTAACCAAAGCAGCAGCTTGTGTGAAATCTGGGTTTCCTGTTGAAGAAAGTGCTCCGCTCGGGTTGCTTGCAAAAAATGTTTGTTGCTTATCATTTAATGAGGTGCTACCGGTAATTTTTGTTTCTACCAATTTATACGCACCTAAGGTAATTACACCACCTAAGCAGGCGGTAAGTAACATAAATCCAAATTTTTTCATATCCATCTTTCGGTTTGATTTTGTTGAGTCAAATTTACTACCAGAATGGGGTTAAATCCTATAGCTGTAATGCCACAAAATTGTTAAATTATGTTAAAGGTTACTTTAGCGAAGTTGTAGAGCCTAAAATGTTCTTTTTTGGCTATAAATTTGTAATCTTGTGTACTCATGACCATGCTACATTTTTATAAATACCAAGGTGCCGGAAACGATTTTGTCGTATTCGATAACCGATCGGGAGCTATTCATCACCAAGAGCCTAGCTGGGTACAAGGCATATGTGACCGCCGTTTTGGAATAGGTGCCGATGGTCTAATTTTACTGCAAAGTCACCCCGATTTTGATTTTGAAATGGTGTATTACAATGCCGATGGACAGCCGAGCAGTATGTGTGGCAATGGCGGACGTTGTGCGGTGGCTTTTGCAAAAAAACTGGGTATTATTCGGAACGAAACTACTTTTTTAGCAGTAGATGGGCCACATTATGCCCATTGTAGCGAAGAAGGAAGCTGGGTAAATTTGCAAATGATTGACGTATCTGTACTAGAAAGAGATGGCGAAGCCTGGGTACTAAACACCGGCTCTCCGCATTATGTTAGTTCGGTACAAAACTTAGCTCAACTCGATGTGTACAGTTGCGGAAAAGCCATTCGTTACAATAGCACCTATACTGAAAAAGGTATCAATGTAAATTTTATTGAAGAAAAAGATACAGGCTATGCTGTGCGCACCTACGAGCGTGGAGTAGAAGATGAAACCTTGGCTTGTGGCACCGGCGTTACCGCAGTAGCGTTGGCTATGGCAAAAGAAAAAAACCTAATCGGTACACATAATACCCCCATTTCTGTTCGTGGGGGTGTGCTCAATGTACGCTTTACCTTTGATGGCACCACATTTACCGAGGTGTTTTTAGAAGGCCCAGCCACCTTAGTCTTCGAAGGCAATATTCAGTACTAAAAACTTTGCTTTCCGAGCAAAATAGCTTAGATTTAACATTTTTTTCAGTGTTACCTTCTGAAAATTTTGTGTCTACATGCTCCGTCTACAAAGCGATAAACCCTGCAAACTCGTATATGCACTCTGCAAACACGAATACCTAGGCTATGTAATTGAACCCCACGTGGTGCAATTGAATGCCAATGGGAGTTTTTCGCTAACCTACCAACGTTTATTTAGCAATACCGCTAAAGAATTTGCACCTATTTTAGATGAAACCGACTATCAGCTAATTAAACTCTTAGAGGAGATGGAGCAAACCTATCTCATCAAGAAATACTATAAAAAGAGTATCCGACCCGTAGAGTTTTTCTCCAAAGTATTTACGCCTCAATTATTCGAAGTGTACCGACCCAAAATTGAAAAAAAATTGGTGGAAGCCTTGGCCCTGCTAGGGAACAAGCCTTTATACCTCATGGGTAAAGAGGGTTGGCCGGTAGAAAAACGCATACAACTAGCCAGCGAAGGGGCTACCGTATTGTTCCATTTTAGACGCAACGAAACAGAAACCCGCTATTTTCCAACCATTAAATATCAGGGACAGCGCATTGAGTTTATGTTTAAAGAGGCACAAGTAATTTGCAACCAACCGGCTTGGCTTTTGGTGGAAGGGATGCTCTTCTTTTTTGAAGATGAGATGGAAGGTAAAAAACTACAGCCTTTTTTAAACAAGCGCTTTATTGCTATTCCAAGAGCTTCGGAGAAAACCTATTTCGAAAAATTTGTGGCTCCACTGATTGAAAAACACCATGTATACGCCGAGGGATTTACCATTATTCCGGAACGCTACGAGGCTATACCTGTACTTAAGGTAGTGGCATTGGGCGATTTTACACAGCTTCAACTGCATTTTAAATATGGAGATTACGTATTTCAGGCCGATACGGGCAAACGGGTATCGGTACGTATGGAACAACAGGGCGAAGAAACTATTTTTCACCGAGTAAAGCGATCGCTTACCTGGGAGAAAACCAAAATTGATGCCCTAGTAGAACAGGGATTACGCCCCATAGGTGGTTCATTTGCGCATTTAGAGGTAGCAAAAACAGAAGAAGAAAGTCGCAGCCCTATTGAGTGGATTAATACGCACCACGATTGGCTCATTTTTCAGGGATTTGAATTGGAGCAAAGTGGCAGCGATAAAACCTTTGTGCTAGGGAGCAGTCGTATTAATTTAGATGTAAAGGAAAGCAACGATTGGTTTGATATTGAAGCCACTGTTTGGTTTGGACCCTATGAAATTCCATTCATGGCCCTAAAAAATCATATTTTAAAGCACATAAAAGAGTTTACGTTGCCCGGTGGCGAAATTGCCATCATTCCCGAAAAGTGGTTTAGCCAATATGGCAACCTCTTTCATTTTAGCGAAGGCAAACACGAGTTAAAACTCAAAAAACACCATATAGGCTTGGTAAACGATATTGCCAACTCCGAATTAGCGGCCATTAGTATGGACCGGAAATTGCAAAAACTAGCCAATTTTGAAGGCATTGAATCACTAGCCATGCCTAAGGGTTTTAAGGGCACCTTACGCCCCTACCAAGAAGCAGGTTACCACTGGTTTAACTTTTTACGCAAATACCACTTTGGTGGTTGCCTGGCCGACGATATGGGATTGGGTAAAACGGTGCAAGCCTTGGCATTGCTCCAACAAGTAAAAGAAGAGCATGCTGAAGAAGGTGCTACTTCTTTAATTATTATGCCTACCTCCCTAATTTATAATTGGGAACGAGAAGCGGCCAAATTTACTCCTAAACTGAAGATTTTAGTGTATGCTGGAGCGCTTCGGAATAAAGACATGAGCCAATTTGCCAACTACGATGTAGTGCTGAGTACCTATGGTATTAGCCGGGTTGATGCCGACTTATTGAACAGCTTTTATTTCCACTATATCATTTTGGATGAGAGCCAAAATATTAAAAATGCGGCTTCAAAATCTTTTAAAGCCATTCGTCAGTTTAAAGCAAAAAACCGATTGATTTTGAGTGGAACCCCCATTGAAAATTCAGTAAACGATTTGTGGACACAGATGTCTTTTATTAACCCGGGGCTATTGGGTTCGCAGCATTATTTCCAAGAGGAGTTTGTATACCCCATTGAGAAAAAGAAAGACGAAGAAAAAGCGCTAAAATTGCAGGCGCTGATTAAACCCTTTGTATTACGCCGCACCAAAGACCAAGTGGCTACCGAATTGCCACCCAAAACTGAGCATGTATTTTATTGCGAAATGAGTGCTGAGCAAGCCAATATATACGAAGAAATAAAATCGAGCTACCGCAACGAATTGATGCAAAGCATTGCCGATGGAACAGTAGCCAAAAAACAAGTAGAGGTATTGCAGGGTTTAACCAAACTCCGTCAAATTGCCAATCACCCTAAATTAATTCAGCCCGATTATGAAGGTGAATCGGGCAAATTCGAAAACGTGATTCATACCCTCGATCATATTTTGGCCAATGGGCATAAGGTTTTGGTGTTTTCTCAGTTTGTGCGTCAACTAGATATTTACCGAAAACATTTTGATAAAGAGCATATTCGCTATGCCTATTTAGATGGACAAACTCGAAACCGCAGCGAAGTGGTAGATTCTTTTAAACAGAATATAGATATTCAACTGTTTTTAATTTCTTTAAAAGCCGGTGGGGTGGGCTTAAACCTTACCGAAGCCGATTATGTATTTATGTTAGACCCTTGGTGGAACCCTGCGGTTGAACAACAAGCCATTGACCGCACCCACCGCATTGGGCAGCAGAAAAATGTATTTATCTACAAGTTTATAAGCAAAAACACCGTGGAAGAGAAAATTTTAGCACTGCAGGAGCGCAAAAAGAAAGTAGCACAGGCACTTATTACAACCGAAGATCATTTCGAAAAATCGCTTAGTGCGGCCGATATTGCTGAACTGTTAAGCTAAACCCGGTTGAAATAAATACACGTAATTATACACGTAGTGGCTGGCCGCTCCCGCTATTACAAATAAATGCCAAATTTCGTGGCTGTGTACCCATTTATGGTAGGCTTTATCTTGGTAGTAAAAAACCGTTCCTACCATGTAAAATATACCGCCCAATAGTAGCCATAAAATAGCTTCCAAAGGTATTTTTAACATCATTTGATTTAACAAAGGCACAATTAGTAAGCCCATACCAATATAAATGGCAAGGGAAAAACCTTTATGTTGCAAGCGGTTGAAGATTTTAATGGTACATCCGGTCAAGGCAATGAGCCATACCACTGAAAAAATAGTCCAACGTAGCCCACCATCAAATACCAACAATACCGTTGGGGTATATGAACCGGCTATCATGAGGTAAATACAGCAATGATCGAATTTTTGCCAAAAACGAATTTCTTTTTCGGTGCTGGGATAACCGTGGTAGGTGGCGCTAATGCCAAATAATACCACCGTGCACATGCCGTACACTACAGCCGCAAACTGCTGAATGCTGCTTACCGATTGGGCAAATAAAATATAGGCGCCCGGCAAAGCCAATAAAGCCGGCACAAAGTGGGTATAAAAATTAACAGGTTGACGTATTTTTCTATTCTTCATCTTGTCGGGGCTCTTTGCTTATTTGATCAAAAAGCTGATCCATTTTTTCTACATAGTCGTTGGTATCGTCAACAAAAAACTCCAATTGCGGCACAACACGCACTTGATTTTTAATTTTGACGCCTAATTTATAGCGAATTTCGCTGGCATGTGCTTTCACGGTGCTTAAAGAAGCAGACGCATCAACGCTGTTAAAAAAACTCAAAAATACCCGAGCAATAGCCAAATCGGGCGTTACACGCACTTTGGTAATGGTAACCAAGGTATTAGGCAAAAAATTCATGGCCTCCCGTTGAAATATTTCGGCTAAATCTTGCTGAATAACTCCGGCAAATTTCTGTTGACGTTTACTTTCCATGTAAGCTTAATTAAAGACCTAATTTATAATTAATATAACAGCTTATCAAACGGGTAGCGCTGTGTATGAATGGTTTTTACGCGATCGTATAAAAGCGTTCTGAATTGTTCTAGATTTTCTTTTTTTGTGGCCGAAATAAATAAAGCCGGGCTGCTATTTTTAGCCATCCAACTCTGCTCAAAATCGGCTAAAGTTACAGGTTCATCATCCTCTTTTTCGAGATTTTGATAGGCGTCTATTTTATTAAACACCGTGATTATTTCTTTATCAATGGCGCCCAATTCTTTCAAAGTTTCGTTCACCGTGTTCATGTGATCTTCAAAGTTAGGGTGCGAAATATCAACCACGTGAATTAAAATATCTGCTTCACGCACTTCATCTAAAGTCGATTTAAAACACTCTACCAAATGATGGGGTAATTTGCGAATAAACCCAACCGTATCTGAAAGCAAAAAAGGCACATTATCAATTACCACCTTGCGTACCGTGGTATCTAGGGTGGCAAACAATTTGTTTTCGGCAAAAACCTCCGATTTAGAGAGCATGTTCATAATGGTAGATTTACCCACGTTGGTATAGCCCACCAAAGCCACCCGAACCAATTGATGGCGGTTTTTTCGCTGAGTTGCATTTTGTTTATCAATTTCTTCGAGGCGCTCTTTAAGCAAAGAAATTTTATTGAGAATAATACGTCTATCGGTTTCAATTTGGGTTTCACCAGGACCACGCATACCAATACCCCCTTTTTGACGCTCCAAGTGAGTCCAAAGTCGGGTTAATCGGGGTAACATATATTGTAATTGGGCCAATTCTACCTGCGTTTTCGCCTGCGATGTTTGGGCCCTTTTGGCAAAAATATCGAGGATAAGGTTACTACGATCTAAGATTTTGATTTGCAACTCGTTTTCAATGTTGCGCAATTGAGAAGGAGATAGTTCATCGTCAAACACCACGATGTCTATTTCTTCGGCTTTTATATAGTCCTTAATTTCTTCCAGCTTGCCCGTACCCACAAAGGTTGCCCGATCGGGCCGTTGCATACGCTGAGTGAATCGGTGTATGGTTTCGCCACCAGCCGTTGCTACCAAAAACTCGAGTTCCTCCAGGTACTCCCGAGTTTGCACATCGCTTTGGCCGGGTGAAATAATTCCCACCAAAACAGCCCGTTCCGGTTTAATTGCGGTGTCGTAAAATTTTTGTTTTGCCATTTAGATGAGCAAAGATACCAATTTACGAGGCTTTTTTGGTGGGAATTGGTGGATTTAGTTAAGCAGCGGAGCCAAATAAAGGGCGACCACTTTGCATGATAGCAACCATAACAACTACCAATGCTAATCCGTAAAAAAGTAGAATAGCACGGTGTTTATTAGCAGCTTCGACAGCACGTTTTGCACGGCCATGCCCTATGGTAATTAATACCAAAGAAAACAGCATCATCACGCTATGCTCTACAGTCCAATAACGTAAGGTAGGATCTTTCATAGTAGCTGCAGAAAATTGCACCAAGGGGCTGAAATAAAACAGCGCCAAACCCAATAACAATTGCGTATGTGCAGAAATCATGGCAAATAATGCCACTTTACGATTGCCTTCGGTAAACTCTTTTTTACCTAACCAGCCAGCCAAGGCCTGAACAATAGCCAATAGCACCAAGGCTAATACCACGTATCTAAAACCCGAGTGAAATTTTAAAAGAAATGAATACATATTTTTTCTATTTTGTGTATTCAAATTACGTGAATTATTTGCGAAATATTGGAAGATAATTTCTTTACTCGATGTAACAGCAAAATTACCTCGAATACGTTCTCCAAAATTGCAGAATTACTAATTTAAACATTCGAAATAATTAAAAAACAACACATGAAAAAACTCGTACTCTTATGTTTGCTCCTAGCTGGTTTTACAGCCACGGCGCAAGAAACCTACCCGGTAAATGGGTCTTGGGATAAGCGCCCAGGCTTGTATGCATTTACCAATGTCACCATTGTGCTCAATGCCGATCAAACCATTAGCAACGGAACGCTGTTGGTAAAAAATCGTAAAATTGAAGCCGTTGGTCAAACCTTAACCATACCTAAGGGTTATATTGTAATTGATTTGAAAGGAAAATTTATTTACCCTTCATTTATCGATGCCTTTAGTAGCTATGGCCTCTCAGAAGCTAGCCGCCCACAAGCAGGCGGATTTGGCCGTCAAGGTCGTTCTGCAGTATTTACCAGCACCAAAGTTGGGGCCTACAATTGGAACGAAGCCATCAGACCTGAAATAACTGTGAAATCTATGTTTACCGTAGATGCTAAGAAAGCTGAGGAATTAAAGAAAAACGGATTTGGAGCTGTACAAGCTATCCATCGCGATGGAATAGCCCGAGGCACCTCGGCAGTGGTTAGCTTAAATGATGAAAAAGAAAATAATGCGTTTCTTAAAGATGTAGCCGCTGCGCAATACTCCTTTAATAAAGGCAGCTCTAACAACAATTATCCCTCATCATTAATGGGATCTATTTCCTTATTGCGCCAAACCTATTACGATGCACAATGGTATAAAAATCAGAAAGAAGAGTTTAATATTTCTTTAGACGAATTTAATAAAACACAAAGTCTCCCTCAACTATTTGAGGTTAACGATGCCTTAAGCGTATTAAGAGCCGACAAGATTGGTGACGAATTTGGCAAACAATTCATCTTTAAAACCGATGGAAAAGAATACCAACGCATAGCCGCTATTAAAGCAACCGGCGGTAGTTTTATCGTTCCAGTAAACTTTCCGAAACCCTACGATGTAGAAAATCCCGTAGATGCTCGGAACATCAACTTAAGTCAATTAAAAGATTGGGAATTGGCGCCAAGCAACCCAGCAGCTTTAGAAAAAGCGGGTGTTCGCTTTGCCATTACCTCATACGGTTTAGAGAGTAGTAAAGATTTCTTAGCAAACATTCGTACCGCCATTGATAACGGGCTAAGTGAAAAACAAGCCTTAAAATCTCTTACCGAAGTACCCGCTACTTTATTGGGTGTAGCCGATCAGGTAGGTAGCCTAGCCCCAGGTAAATTGGCCAACTTTATTATCACCTCCGATGCTGTGTTTAAAAAAGAAAGCACCATTTATGAAAACTGGGTTGAAGGTAGCCAATATGTAGTTTCTAAAATGGATGTGAAAGATTTACGTGGTACCTATGCCCTTACCTTAGGCGGTGTAGGTGAATTGAAACTAAAAGTAGCCGGCACTGCCAATGCATACGACGTAAGTGTAGAGCGTCAAGGAACTGATAGTTTAAAAACAAAAGCCACCTTTAGCCGTAACGGTGATTTAGTAAACGTATACTTCGATCTTAAAAAGAAACCAAGCGCAATCATTCGCTTAAGTGGATTCATTGCTGCTACCAACCCATTGGTATTTAAAGGAGACGCCATTGCTACTGACGGTACTAGTAGCAAATGGATAGCCACCTTCCAAGAAGAGGTAAAAGCCACTGCCGAAACCGCGAAAAAAGAAACACAAAAGCCTGTTGTAGGAAGTGTTATTTATCCGTTTACCGCTTTCGGTTATACTGAAGCACCTAAAGCAGAAACCGTATTGTTTAAAAATGCAACGGTTTGGACCAATGAAAAAGAGGGTATTTTACCCAATACCGACGTGCTGATTGAAAATGGAAAAATAAAAGCAATTGGGAAAAACTTGTCTGCCGGTACCGCCAAAGTAATTGATGCTACAGGCAAACAATTAACGCCAGGTATTGTTGACGAACACTCTCACATTGCCGGATCGGGTGGTATTAATGAAGGGGCACAATCAGTAACTTCCGAAGTACGCATTGCTGATATCATCAACTCAGAAGATGTAAACATATACCGCCAATTAGCCGGTGGGGTAACTACCTCTCATATTTTACACGGATCGGCCAACGCCATTGGTGGACAAACTCAAGTACTTAAATTACGTTGGGGTAAAACGCCCGAAGAATTAAAATTTGAAGGAAGTGATGGCTTCATCAAATTTGCCTTGGGTGAAAATGTAAAACAAAGTAATTCATCAAATTTCCCAACCAATGCCAGTCGTTTCCCACAAAGCCGCATGGGAGTAGAGCAAGTATATGTAGATGCCTTTACCCGTGCTAAAGAATACGAAGCAGCACGTGCCGTAAAAGGAAATACGGTTCGTAGAGATTTAGAATTAGATGCCTTAGTAGAAATTTTAAATCAAAAACGATTCATCACCTGCCACTCTTACGTACAATCGGAAATTAACATGCTCATGCACGTTGCCGATTCTATGGGCTTTAAAATAAACACCTTTACCCATATTTTAGAGGGTTATAAAATGGCCGATAAAATGGCTGCTAGAGGTATCGCAGCTTCTACGTTCTCCGATTGGTGGGGCTACAAAAGCGAAGTACTCGAAGCTATTCCGTACAATGGGGCCTTAATGCACCAAATGGGTGTAGTTACTGGCTTTAATTCCGATGATGCCGAAATGGCCCGTCGTTTAAACCAAGAAGCCGCAAAAGCCATTACTTACGGTGGTATGAGCGAAGAAGAAGCCTTTAAACTCGTTACTTTAAACCCAGCTAAAATGCTTCACATTGATAATCGTGTGGGTAGTATTAAAGCAGGTAAAGACGCCGATTTGGTACTCTGGTCTGCCAACCCATTATCTGTTTATGCCTTAGCAGAAAAAACCTTTGTAGATGGTATACAATATTGGGATTTGAATAAGAATGCCGAAAGTCTGAAAACAATGAGCGCCGAGAAAGGACGCATTATCCAAAAAATGATGGATGCCAAAAATGGGGGTAGTGCTACCCAACGTCCAAGCATGCAACGTCAGCGTTTATACGAATGCGAAACCTTGGAAGAAGATCAATTTGTAAACAACAACAGATAAAAAATTTAGAAAAAAGAGATGAAAAGATATAGTTTAAGTCTTGCCGCACTGGTGCTAAGCACCCTTTGTTTCGGCCAAGCAAACATATTACCAAGCAAGGCACAAAATAAGCCTATTATAATTAGTCATGCTACTATACACACGGCAACAGGGCTTGTAATTAACAATGGTTTTATTGCTTTTAATGGAGGTAAAATTACCGCACTAGGTGAAGGTGAAGCACCGAAAATTGCCGATGCCAATACCATTGATGCTAGCGGAAAACACGTATACCCAGGCTTTATAGTACCCAACACCATTTTAGGTTTGGTAGAAATTGAATTGGGTGCTCGTAGTACCGATGATGGAACCGAAGTGGGAGAAATTAATCCACACGTTCGTTCTCTTATTGCGTTTAATACCGATTCGAAAGTAATTCCAACCACCCGTTCCAATGGAATTTTGATGGCACAGCCTACTCCACAAGGAGATTTAATTCCGGGACAATCATCAGTTGTTAAACTAGATGCGTGGAATTGGGAAGATGCCGCTTATAAAAAAGATATGGCTGTACACGTAAATTGGCCTAGCACCCAAGGTACCGGGCCAGCTGCCGAAGCCGGACAAAAAGCCTTAGATCAACTAAACAGTTATTTTACCGAAGCAAAGGCCTATGCTCAACTCACAAAACCTGCAGTTACCAACGCCCGTTTCGAAGCCTTAAAGGGTTTGTTTGATGGTAGCAAAAAGCTATTTGTAAACGTAAACCAGGCAACAGGTATGTTACAGGCTATAAACTTTACCAAATCATTTGGCCTAAACCTAGTACTTGTTGGTGCTAGCGAAGCGTATTTGGTAGCCGATGTGTTAAAAGAAAATCAGGTTCCGGTAATTATTGCCGAAACCCAAGCACTACCCGATAAAAACGACGATGATGTATACTTACCTTACGAATTGCCAAAGATTTTACAAGACGCAGGCGTATTGGTAGCAATAGGTGGTAATAACCGTGTCGACCGGGTACGTAGCTTGCCTTTTCAGGCAGGTACTGCTGCAGCCTATGGCTTAAGCAAAGAACAAGCCTTAGCTCTTATTACCCTGAATACAGCCAAAATATTAGGAATTGATAAAAACACCGGTAGCTTAGAAGTAGGTAAAGATGCAACCCTATTTATTTCGGGTGGCGATGCCTTGGATATGCTAGGTAATAAAGTAGAAAATGCCTTTATACAAGGCAGAACTATCAACCTAGACAATTTGCACAAGCAATTGTACAAGCGTTATCAAGAAAAATACGGCGTAAAATAAGTCTATTCATCTAAAGAAAAGCCTCTCGATATTCGGGGGGCTTTTTTTGTAGACAAAAGAGTTTAAAATAAAAAAAGTCCCTGACGGGCGTCTGGGACTTTTTTGAACTAACCAATTATAAACCTAAAGAATAAGGTTGCTATGGGTTAAGGAGTCGAACCTCTAGAAAAGCGATTGGCCTTTCTCACCTGTTAAAAACTTCCCACAGGTAGATGAAACTTTCGAATCATTGATACAAATATAAGCGAAAGCGGAAATTTTTACAAATATGGTAACGATTTCTTTTAATTTTTAATATAATTGTAATATAAAGTTTACATAGAAACAAATTTCTCAAAAAATGACTGAAAAAAAGCCTCAAAATTTAGAAATTGACAATTTAGATAAGGAAATTTTATCCATTTTAATGGCCGATGCCACCATTCCTTACACCGAGATTGCCAAAAGATTAATCATTTCTGGAGGTACGGTACACGTTCGGATGAAAAAGATGCAAGACATGGGGATTATTGAGGGTTCGCAGTTAAATGTAAATGCCCAAAAAATTGGCTACGATATTTGTGCATTCTTGGGTATTTTTCTGCAAAAGGGATCAAAGTACAACGAGGCGGTAGAACGCCTAAAGGAAGTGAAAGAAATTGTGGAACTGCATTATTGTACTGGGGCTTACAGCATGTTCGCTAAAATTATTTGTAAAGATACCAACCACTTACGCCGAGTGCTAAACGATGGCATCCAGGCAGCACCGGGTATACAACGCACCGAAACGTTTATCTCCTTAGAAGAAAGCATAAAGCGGCAAATTCAAATAGCTTAAAAACAAGAAAGCCCCGATAATTACCGGGGCCTACTTGCAATTGGTTAGTTAAATCGTTTATTTATTTAGGTACAATACCTCTTTTACTGCTTTAATTACACGCTCTGCATTGGGCAAAGCTTCTTGAATTAGTGTTGATGCATAAGGCAAAGGCACATCGGCAGAGGTAATACGAATAATTGGCGCATCTAAATAATCGAAAGCTTCGCGTTGTACTTTAAAACTTACTTCGGTTGAAATAGAGGCTAAAGGCCAGGCTTCTTCTACAAATACCATGCGGTTAGTTTTCTTTACAGAGGCAATTACGGTAGCATAATCAATGGGGCGGACGGTACGCAAATCAATTACTTCAGCATTAATTCCTTCTTTAGTTAGCTCTTCTACCGCTGGCATGACTACACGGCTTAGCATTTTACCAAAGGTTACGATGGTTACATCGCTACCTTCTTTTACCACACGGGCTTTGCCAATAGGTAAATAATATTCTTCTTCGGGCACTAAGCCCTTATCGCCATACATCACTTCCGATTCCATAAAAATTACTGGATCTGGATCGATAATGGCTGATTTTAATAAGCCTTTTGCTTCGTATGGATCGGCCGGAACTACCACTTTTAAACCTGGGCAGTTGGCATACCAATTTTCGAAATTTTGAGAGTGTTGGGCACCTAATTGTCCGGCATTACCGGTTGGACCACGAAATACCATAGGCATAGGGAATTGACCTCCACTCATAGAGAGCATTTTGGCAGCTGAATTAATTACCTGGTCAATAGCTACTAAAGAAAAGTTAAAGGTCATGAATTCTACAATAGGGCGTAAGCCATTCATGGAGGCACCAACTGCAATACCCGTAAAACCCAATTCGGCAATAGGAGTATCTATTATGCGTTTTTCGCCAAACTCTTCTAACATCCCCTGGCTCACTTTATAGGCGCCATTGTACTCAGCCACTTCTTCGCCGATTAAAAAGATGGTTTCATCTTTTCTCATTTCTTCGTTCATCGCTTCGCGAAGGGCTTCTCTAAATTGTAGTTCTCTCATGGTGTTCAATTCAATTTTTCGGAAGGCAAATATAATTTAGTTTTTTGAAATCTGAGGGCTAGAATGTGAAACGTTAGTATCTTCTCAATTAATCTGTACTATTTTCTTCGGCCCCAGCCACTTCCAATAGAGTATCGGGCGCCTGAAAGTTATTTCGTACAAAAGTACACCAGTTACAATCTTCTTTACCACAACCATCAAAACGGTGGTTTTTAATGTTCTCAAAAGTTTCCTTTATTTGGGTACGTACGATTTTTAAATCTTCGGGCTTAATAAGCACCTTAGCTTTTACATATTCATCGTTATAAGGTTCTATAAAATCGAAATCAACCGAATTTACCTCCCAATCGTGGCGTGGATCGTTCTCTACCAATAAGCGATAAAATACAGCTTGACGCCAATAATCGCCACCCAAGGGGTTTTTCTCATCGGCCGGCTTTAGCTTAGCCTTGGCATTTTCATAGCTGCCCGTTTTATAATCTACAATGGTAATTTGCTTGCCATCAAATTCGATTTTATCTAGGTCGCCTTTTACCGGAATGCCGCCTATTTCTACCTGTTTTATTTTATGTTCGGTAAGGGTATTTTTATTCCATTCGGTCACATAACGCTCATAATAAGCCGGCAAAATTTTATCGCCATGCTCTAGCCTACGGATATATTGTTCGTCGGTAAAGGCTTCGCGATTGCGCTTCATATACCACCTAAAATCGTCCATAAAACGTTCAATAGGGTGAAATTCTTGATTGTTATCGGGTAGGGTTCTAAACAATTTATTCAAAGCCCAATGCACTGCAGAACCAAAAGTCATGGTATCGTTTTTACCACTTGGTACACGAATTAAATTGTTGAAATAAAATTTGAGCGGACAGTCTAAATAATTATTTAGGTGTGTTACGCTGAGGCTATATTTTTCGAGTAAATGATCAATATAAGGGCCGTCAATTAAGCCCGGATTAATCCGTTCATCGGCACTAAACTGCAATACAAAAAAAGCTTCTAAATCTGCTGTGGGTACCTCTACAAACTCTTCCAGTAAATCGGTGCTGGCTTTAATTTCGCCAATAAACAGGGTAGCTTCTTGTGGTTTTCCCTTCGAGTCTTCGTTTACGTACGAAATGAGTAATTCTTTACGGGCACGAGTAATAGCTACATAAAACAAGCGGCGCAATTCTTCCAAATCGCTGGTGTTGGCAAGCGACGAAAATACCGTATCGGGCAGCTTAAATTCGCCACTCGTATTTTTACGCTTCTCTTCCCAAACTTTGCGGTTGGCGCCTACTAAAAACACATAATCAAACTCCAAGCCCTTTGCGCTATGGCAGGTTAAAAAATGCACACCAGTTTCGTTAAAAATGGAGTGGGTTAAGGATAAGGGCAAATCGTGCTCTTCTAATGAATCGAGCAGACTTACAAACTCCACCAAACTTAAATCAGGCTTTTTACGGCTTTCATCTTTTAAGAAATTAAAAATAGAGGTGAGCATTTGCATCAACCAGGTTTTATCTGCCGATTGCAATACATAAGCCAATAAACCGCCTCGAACCATCATTTTTTCGAACAAATTATGAAGTGTAAGGTTGGCGGCTTCTTTAATCCAATACTCTAAATCGTTACTTAAGCGCTGAATTTGTTTTAAACTCTCTGTATTCAGTTCCGTTTCTGGCTTACGAGCAAGTTCATACAGTTTTCTTCGGATGGAGGTTCTTTCTTTGGCATCGTGGTTCTGCTGGCTAACCTCTACGCTAAACTTGGCAATGTCCATCGAGTCTATTTGGTAAAAATCGTAATGCATCAATTCAAAAAGCAAGCCATCGCCACTATACGGAAATTGTTGTTCGGCAGCTACATAACGCAATAGGTTGATGATTTTTTTTCCAAAGGGTTCTGTTAAAATATTCACCTTTTTCTTGGTGTTAACCGCAATATCTTTTAGCTGAAAGTAACGGGCCAACTCTTCACCGGAACGGTGTTCTTTATAAATAATCGCTATTTCTTGCGGAGCTATACCTTGTGAAATTAAGTCTTCCACTTGACGGGTTATATGGGCAAATTCTTGGAATTGGCTACCATAGGCTCTAATTACGGGCTTTACTTCGGAGTGGGCATAGTTTGCATTTTTAGCCAATAAATGCTTGCTTAAGCCCTGCAATTTTACCCGCTCTTTATTTTGCTCTATGAGCACCCTTGCGGTATCTAAAATATGTTGCGACGAGCGGTAATTATCCGTAAGCATTACCTGATATAATGAGTGTGCGTAGGTAGCATAGTAAGCCTCAATATTTTGCACATTAGCTCCCTGAAACCTAAAAATAGATTGATCATCATCGCCCACCACAAAAATATTTGGGGTATCCCAATAGCTAATTAAAAGTTGGATAAGTTCGTTTTGAGAACCGCTGGTATCTTGGTATTCGTCTACCAATACATATTGAAAACGCTCTTGGTAATTGAGCAATAAGAATTCATCTTTTTTAAAGGCCTCTAGCACCCACAAAATCATATCGTCGTAATCGTAACGATTCATCTGCTGCATCAGTTTGCGGTAGGCCGGAAACTCCTTGGCCGCGGCACGTAATTTTTCAAGCGATTCTAGAAGGGTATTAAATGCCGGCTTTAGTTCACCCGGCTGCTTATCTTTATATTTTTTTTGGTATTTAAAGTCGGCATAATATGAACTGCCTGGCTCCGAATCTTTCACCAGCTCTATATATTCATCAATTTTATCGCTAATAAATTCGCCGGACCAATCTTCTCTTTTCATGGTGGCAAAAAGATTTTGCAAGCGTTTAATTTCGTAATATACGTCCCCTCTAAAACGCTTTAAAGGATGATCTTTATCAAAACTGTTTACCAATTTTCGAAACAAATCTATACGCTCCAAATCGGAGAGCACATCTAGCTCTAGCTTGCCAAAATAATCGAGATTTTCTTGAATAATATCGTTACAAAAAGCATGAAAGGTATAAATGTTTACCCGATATGCTTCGGGACCAATAAAGTCGAACAAGCGTTTACGCATAGCCACCGCACCAGCTTCGGTATAGGTAAGGCATAAAATATTATGTGCTCGGGCATCGGTATCGAGCAAAATTTTACCAATACGAGCAGCTAAAATTTGGGTTTTGCCCGTTCCGGGACCAGCAATTACCAATACCGGCCCATCTAATTGGTTTACGGCCTTTAATTGATTCTCGTTTAAAGAGGCTAAAGCCTGCTTAAAGTGTTCGTTGTATTTATTGAGGATTTGCATACTGTTTAAAGGTACATAAAAGGATGAAAATGTGCTGATTTACGACCTTGATTGACACCTAAATTTTAAGCACGATATTGTTGATGCATTTTAAATCGATTTTTTATTGCATAATCTTTTTTAGATGCTCTTTTGCAATTCAAAAAATGATTTTAAACTTATGCACAGAGAATTTATGTAGTGCCGAAATTACCACAAAATTTGAGCAGGTATTGAACCCGGTTAGGCTTTGTCAAAGTAAAGCAAGCACTCGAAAATTTGACCAGCAAATAATTATCTTTACCAAAATTTAAACACACATGAGCGTATCGGCATTGGCCCAAACCCTAAAAGGATCCGAAATTATTAAAATCGGAGGGGAAATTAATGAGCTGAAAAAGCAGGGAGAAAAAATTGCCAATTTAACTATCGGCGATTTTGATCCGGCTATTTTTCCTGTACCAAACGGATTAAAACATGCCATTATTGATGCCTATCATGCCAACCATACCAATTACCCACCAGCTGATGGGGTGAGTAGCTTACGAGAACAAGTCAGTGTGTTTTTAGAAGAACGCTACCATTTAAACTACACCCCTAAAGAAATTTTAATTGCAGGAGGCTCTCGTCCGCTTATTTATGCCACGTATTTAGCCTTAGTAGATCCGGGAGATAAAGTAGTATATCCGGCACCATCTTGGAACAACAACCACTATTGCCACCTTGCTGGGGCAGAAGGTATAGCTGTTCCCACCAAGCCCGAAAATTTATTTATGCCAACCGCCGATGAGTTGCGTCCGCACCTAGCTGGTGCCACAATGTTAGCGCTTTGTTCGCCTCTAAACCCAACCGGAACCATGTTTGGTAAACAGGCATTGGCAGAAATTTGCGACTTGGTTCTCGAAGAAAATAAAAAACGCAAGGCAGGTGAAAAGCCTTTGTATCTGTTGTATGATCAGATCTATTCTATGCTTACGTTTAACAATACGCAACACGTAGACCCGGTAAGCTTGCGCCCCGAGTTAAAGGAGTATGTGGTGTACATCGATGGCATTTCTAAATGTTTTTCTGCTACTGGAGTACGTGTAGGCTGGGGATTTGGCCCGGAGGCTATTATCGGTAAAATGAAATCGATTTTAGGACACGTGGGGGCTTGGTCGCCAAAAGCCGAACAAATTGCCACCGCTCAATTTTTAAAAGATACAGTAGCGGTAAACACCTACTTACACGCTTTTAAAATCCAAATTCAAAAAAGTTTAGACACCCTTTACCAAGGCATTAAACAATTAAAATCGGAAGGTTTTTCTGTTGATGCTATTGAACCCATGGGAGCCATATACCTCACTGTGCAGTTAGAGTACGCCGGTAAAACTACTCCAGATGGTACCGTTTTAAAGACTAGTGCCGATATTAATTTTTACCTTATTAAAGAAGCTAAAATTGGCTTGGTTCCTTTTTCCGCCTTTGGTAACGGTACCGATGTGAACTGGTTTAGAGCTTCGGTAGGAGCTTGTTCATTGGCAGATATTGAAGAAATGCTACCTCGACTAAAATCGGCCTTACAAAAATTACGCTAACCCATGGCTTTCGGAAAACTCTACCTTATTCCTGTTCCATTAGCCGATGAAACGGTAGCTGCTGTTATTCCTTTAGAACAAAGCATCCTGATCAACCAAATAAAACATTACGTGGTAGAGAACGAAAAAACAGCTCGACGTTGGCTCAAATACATGGGCTTAAAAACACCTCAAAGCGACTTGGATATTTTAGTGTTTGATAAACGAAGTAATAAGCAACAATTGGCATCTTATTTTAAAGCACTAAAAGCCGGAAAGGACGTGGGTTTAATGAGCGAAGCAGGCTGTCCCGGTGTAGCCGATCCGGGTGCCGAATTGGTTGCCGAAGCACACCGTTTGGGCATACAGGTGATTCCTCTAGTGGGGCCAAGTTCTATTTTGTTAGCCCTCATGGGTTCGGGCTTTAACGGACAAAGTTTCGCTTTTCAAGGCTATCTTCCCATTGATAGAGGAGCAAGAGCCAAGCGTATAAAAGAATTAGAGGGCTTGGCCGAACGCTTAAACCAAACTCAGTTGTTTATTGAAACGCCTTTTAGGAACAATCAAGTATTAGACGAAGTGTTGAAAAGCTGCCACCCACAAACGCTACTTTGTATTGCCTGCAATCTTACCTCGGCCGAAGAGTTTATAAAAACTAAAACGGTGGCCGAATGGAAAATGCAGGTGCCCGAATTACACAAAAAACCAACTATTTTTCTACTTTACAAGCGGGGCTAATTAGCCGTGTATGGTTTCTGATTTGCCGTAACGTTGAATAACCCCGGCTTCGTAGTGTAGAAAATCTTGCCAACGTTTGTCCACATCAATACTGCTAGCATATTTTTTAGCCATACGTAAAAACATAGTATAATGTCCAGCTTCGCTAATCATTAGCTCGTGGTAAAAGGTTGCTAATTCCGGATCGTTAATATGCTCCGACATGACCTTAAAGCGTTCGCAACTGCGGGCTTCAATCATGGCCGAAAATAGCAAGCGATCTACCAATTGTTGTTCGCGACTGCCTCCTTTTACTAAAAACTGAAACAATTCATTTACGTAATGATCTCGGCGTTCTTTACCCAATATAAAACCCCGAGCTAAAATGATATCGTGCACCCGTTTAAAATGCTCCATTTCTTCTTGCGCTAGCATGGCCATTTCGTTTACCAAATCAGATAAATTGGGGTTTTGAACAATAATGGTAATGGCGTTGGTCGCTGCTTTCTGTTCGCAAAAAGCATGATCAACCAATATTTCTTCGATATTACTTTCTACCACATTTTTAACCCACAGCGGGTCGGTGGGTAATTTTAGTTTAAGAATAGTTCCTGCTTTGGCCATTTCTAACTATATAAACTTTTACTCTCTATGAACTCTATAACCGAATCGGGAACGAAAAAGCGAATGCTCTTTTTGTCTTTAATGGCTTGACGAATAAAGGTAGCCGACAATTCCATAATAGGCGTTTCGGTTATACTTACCGAAGGATGCGTAGCTAATTCGGGTAGCTCGGTTCCCCGACGTGGATAGACCATGATATGATAATCGCGAAGCAAAATCTCATAATTTTTCCACTTTTTTAAGGAGGCCAAATTGTCGGAGCCCATAATTAAGTTGAAATTATATTCTGGATATTTTGCTTTTAGATGGGTAAGCGTATCAATGGTGTATGAAGGTTGTGGCAATTGAAACTCCACATCGCAAACCCGTAAATTCTCCGTATCATCTATTGCCAAGCGCACCATTTCTAGCCGGTCGTAAGTATGTACTAGGCTCTCTTTTTCTTTTAAGGGATTGTGTGGCGATACCACCAACCAAACCTGATCGAGACCGGTATAGGTAGCCATATAATTGGCTATTATTAAATGCCCAGCATGTATAGGATTAAAGGAACCAAAAAATAAACCAATTTTCATGACAGGGTATTGGGTTTATTTAGCTAAAAAATCAAGAACCAAAGTTTCGGCCTGGGTACACGCAGTTTGCAAGTCGTTATTCTGTAAAATCACATCAAATTTGCCGACATATTTTAACTCTTTTTCTGCTTTTTCTATGCGTTCGGCCAATTTCTCAGCGCTATCGGTAGCTCTACTTGTTAAACGCTCAACAAGCACTTCCAATGATGGAGGTTGAACAAAAACCGCTAAAGCATATTCTTCAAATTTCTTTTTTAAATGCAAGCCACCTTCTACATCAATATCAAAAATAACATGCTTGCCTTCCTTCCATAAACGTTCAATTTCTGAACGTAGGGTGCCGTAAAAATTATCGGTATATACCTCTTCAAACTCTACGAATTCTTTTTTGGCAATGCGGTGCAAAAACTCTTCTTTACTTATAAAATAGTAGTCTTTACCATTAACTTCGTTGCCTCTTTTAGCACGAGTGGTAGCCGAAACCGAGAAAGCTAATTGCGGTATTTTACCCAATAAATGATGCACAATAGTGGTTTTACCTGCACCCGACGGGGCTGAAAATATAATGAGTTTACCTTGTTGCATACCGCTATCTTTAATTAAAGTACGTTGAGTAGCTGTTCTTTAATTTTCTCTAATTCTTCTTTCATGTTTACCACCAATTGTTGCATATGAGCATCGTTTGCTTTAGAACCAATGGTATTAATTTCTCTGCCTATTTCTTGTGAAATAAATCCTAATTTTTTGCCATTCGCATCGGGATGGTTGAGGGTGCTTAAAAAATAGTCAGCATGACTTTTTAAGCGGATTTTTTCTTCCGTAATATCTAATTTATCGATGTAATAAATGAGTTCTTGTTCAAACCTATTTTGATCGATGTGTTCTTTTAAAAGATTTTCGTTTAAAATAGTTGAGAGGCGTTCGCGAATGGCCGGAATGCGTTTTTTTTCCGCTATTTCTACCTCGGCCAAGCCGGTTAAAATATGCTGAATTCGGAGCTCTAAATCTTTTTTAAGCACGGCACCTTCATCGGCTCTAAACTGCTGAAAGGATTTAGACGCTTGCTGAAAGGTGTCTAAAATAAGTGCCCACTCTTCATCACTACCCGTTTCATCGGTATAGCTAATTACCTCGGGCAGGTGCAAAGCCAAAGAGAATAGATTATTGCTGGTATCGCCCAAATTGGCCGCTGCAGCTTGCAATTGCGTATAGTACGCCGCCAATTTAGCCTGATCTATTTGTGCCGTTTTGCTTTCAGACTGATTGTTTTCAATAGTAAGTGCAACGTATGCCTTTCCTCGTTCAATACTTTTGCTGCATTCGTTTCGCAAGAGCAACTCCTTATCGGAATAGGCTTTGGGCATTTTTAAAGAAAGCTCTAAAAATTTACTGTTTAGCGATTTAATTTCTACGGTAATTTTACTATTTCCCGCATCACGAGTAGCTAAACCGAAACCGGTCATTGATTTAATCATTGAGCAAAGATACTATAAATTTGATTCTAGCCGAAGATAGGAATGCTTACTGATTGGCCAAAATAGCTTGGGTCATTTGTTCTTTTACGGTAATCTTTAGGGTTTCTACATCTAAAACCGTTAAGTCTTTCACGTGTATTGGTGGAAGAAATATACACGTAAAGGTTCCGGGTTTTGCCAATAATGGGGCTTTACGGGGCATTAGTTCTCGAGCATTAACCAGCACCATAGGCACAATGGGGGTTTGCGTTTCAATAGCAATGCGAAAAGCGCCATCGTAAAAATTACCCAATACCTCATCGGTAGTATTCATGGTACCCTCCGGAAAGATGAAAATAGATTGTCCGGCGGCAATTTCTACTTTTAGGGCTTGCACACTGGCTGCCCTACTTTCGGGGTTTTTGCGGTCGAGCATAACCACAACATTTTTGTACAGTAGGCCAAAGATGGGCACTTTGGCCATTTCTATTTTACCCAAAGGCTTAAAAGCTTGGGGGGTTGCCAATACTACCGAAATGGCATCGAGATAGGAGCCGTGGTTACACACATAAATGTAGGATTGGGTGGTATCTATAGCCTCTCTATTTTTTATTTTAATGCGGTACAAGCATAAAATGGCTACCCCCTTAGCCCAAATACGCAAACAAGTGAAAGATAAAGATTGTGCTTTTTTGCCCTTAAATAAGAGTTGAATGAGAATAATAAACGGAAACATCAACAGCATAAAGCCGATGAATACTACTAAGCCCCAAAGCAAATACAAACTGGCAAAAATATTTCGGATGATGCGCATGGTTTAAATACTTAAAGTTTCGCAAGCCTTTTCGGCAGCCATTTTTTCGGCGTTTTTCTTGTTAAAATCACGACCCAATCCTACTACTTCGCCATCAACAAGGGCCTGTATGGAAAATAATTTTTCAGATTCGTCGTCTTCATTTACAAGCGGTTCAAAAGCAAACTCTTTTCCTTCGCGTTGGCACCATTCTATGAGTTTGCTTTTAAAATTGGTTTCGGTTAATTCCAATTGGTGCACATCTACGTGGTCTTGTATAATGCGATTAAGAATAAGGTCTTTGGTAAACGTATAGCCTTTATCAAGATACACAGCACCAATAAAGGCCTCAAAAGCATCGCCCAAGAGCGAACTTTGTTTATTCCCATAGTTTATCGTTTTGGCGTCGTATTCAATTAACTCGTTAAAGCCGAGTTTAAGGGCCAATTGATTTAAGTTTACTCGGCTTACAATTTTAGAACGCATTTCGGTTAAAAAGCCTTCGTTTTTGTAGGGATAACGTTTAAAGAGCATCTCGGCTACTACAGAACCTAAAATGGCATCGCCCAAAAACTCTAAACGCTCGTTGCTACTTTTGGTACCATTTTTTAAGGAAATAGCTACCGATCGGTGGCGAAAAGCCATTCGGTATAAATTTAAATTGCTTGGCACAAAGCCCAACATGTTTTTTAGGCTCTTTGCAAACTTACGATGCGGAGATAAATAGAGATTGTATGCTTGAAAAATAGGCATCTAAAAACGTTAGTGAATCGAGTTGTACGATTAATTACAACGAATGTAAGAGAAAGTAAGGGAATTAGGCTTGATATTTTTTAAATATCACTGAGGCATTATGTCCACCAAAACCAAAGGTATTGCTTTGTGCTGCACGTACTTCACGTTTTTGCGCCTTGTTAAAGGTAAGGTTCAATTTCGGATCAATTTCTGGATCATCCGTAAAGTGGTTGATAGTTGGAGGGATAATATCGTTTTGTACCGATAATACCGAGGCAATGGCTTCTACAGCACCGGCTGCACCCAATAAATGGCCAGTCATAGATTTGGTAGAGCTGATATTTAAGCGGTAGGCATCTTCACCAAATAAACTTTGTATGGCTTTAGTTTCGCTAATATCGCCCAATGGGGTTGAGGTTCCGTGTACATTGATATAATCAATATCCGAAGTGCTCATACCTGCATCTCTCAAAGCGTTAGTCATTACCAATTTGGCACCTAAACCATCTGGATGTGGGGCGGTAATGTGATTTGCATCGGCACTCATGCCTCCGCCAACCAATTCGGCATAAATTTTAGCGCCACGTGCTAAAGCATGATCCAGTTCTTCTAAAACTAGGGTTCCAGAGCCTTCTCCAGCTACAAAACCATCACGATCTTTATCAAAGGGGCGTGATGCTGTTTTAGGATCATCATTTCTGGTAGAAAGTGCGTGCATGGCGTTAAAACCTCCAATACCTGCTTCATAAATAATAGCTTCCGAACCACCCGAAATAATAATATCGGCCATGCCTAAACGCAGATAATTAAATGCATCAATTAAAGCATTGGTAGAAGAAGCACAAGCAGAAACGGTAGAGAAGTTGGGCCCACGTAAACCATATTTAATAGAAATATGGCCCGGGGCAATATCCAAAATCATTTTTGGAATAAAGAAGGGGTTGAAACGAGGGGTACCATCGCCACCGGCAAAATTGGTTACCTCGTCTGAAAACGTTTTTAAACCGCCAATACCCGATCCCCAAATTACACCAATGCGGTTGGTATCTAGATTTTCGAAGTCTAAACCCGCATCTTTTACAGCCTCATCGGTAGAAGCTAGTGCAAAATGTACAAAAGGATCTAACTTGCGGGCATCTTTACGATCCATAAATTGTTCAGGATCGAAGT
>CAMCMG010000002.1:0-115003 GCA_945875895.1 Sphingobacterium thalpophilum
AACTCTCCTAACTCTGAATTGTGATACAGATAAGCCCCTCTTTTAGCATCAGTTAACTCGAAAACCGTACCATTAGGTAAGGGTTTACTCCATAAGAGTTTGTGATATCTCCTAAGAGTCGGGCTTCTACTATCGGGGTCGCCACCACCTGCGTCTGAATAAAAATCAAAATTTATATCAATCATTTATATTATAGATGATAATTTATACAATACAATAAAAGTAGAAATAATATTGATTGGTGTGAGCATAACTAGTGTAGCTATACTGACCCAAGATGACACCCCCTACCCCGAGCAGCCCAAAAAGTAAAAAGAACCGATTGCGCAAACCCCACACCCCGCGGTAAATAGTAAGAATGAGTAAATAGAGGTAAGCTAGATAAAAAAATACTGTCCCCAAAAGTGTCCCCAAGCTAAAACAAAAAACCCCTAACTTGTTGTAAGTTAAGGGTTTATGGATCTTAATTGCGGACCGGACGGGACTCGAACCCGCGACCTCCGCCGTGACAGGGCGGCATTCTAACCAGCTGAACTACCGGTCCTAAAAAAAAGTGATCCCGCTGGGACTCGAACCCAGGACCCCAACATTAAAAGTGTTATGCTCTACCGGCTGAGCTACAAGATCAGATTATAAAGAACATCTTTTGGGCCAGTTCCCCAAAAGAGAGGGCAAATATAGCGCAATAAAACTAGGAGTGCAACAAATTATGTAAAAAATTAAGCAACTGTACCCTCTTTCATTTTTTCCGCATTTTCGGCCAATTGAAGGGCATCTATCACATCCTGGATGCTGCCATTCATCACCTCAGGCAAATTGTAAATGGTTAAACCAATGCGGTGCTCGGTAACCCTACCCTGCGGATAATTATAGGTGCGTATTTTAGCAGAACGGTCGCCGGTAGCCACCATGGTTTTACGCTTTTTAGACATTTCTTCGTTCTTTTTGGCCAATTCCATTTCGTAAATACGGCTACGTAAAACCGATAAAGCCTTATCAAAATTCTTCAACTGCGATTTCTCATCTTGGCATTGGGCCACAATACCGGTAGGAATGTGTGTTAAACGAACCGCCGAATAGGTGGTGTTCACCGACTGTCCACCGGGACCCGAGGAACAAAACAAATCCTTACGGATATCGTTCATACTCACTTCCACATCAAACTCATCGGCCTCGGGCAATACCACCACGCTAGCCGCCGAGGTATGCACCCGGCCCTGCGTTTCGGTATCGGGCACACGCTGTACCCGGTGCACCCCACTTTCGTATTTCAGCTGGCCGTAAGCATCTTCGCCCGTTATCTCCAACACCACCTCTTTATAGCCACCTGCCGAACCTTCCGTTACATCCATCACCTGAATTTTCCAGCCCTTACGCTCACAAAAACGCATGTACATGCGGTACAAATCGCCAGCAAATAAAGCGGCCTCATCGCCACCCGTACCGCCACGAATTTCTAAAATGGCATTCTTGGCATCTTCCGGATCTTTAGGAATCAACATCACCCGAATTTCTTCTTCCTTCTCCTCCTTGGCCACCAACAATTCATCCAAGTCCATCTTAGCCATTTCCCGCATTTCTTCATCCTTCTCGGCAGCCAAAATTTGCTTATTGGCCTCAATATTACTCACCAAATTGCGGTAAATCTTATACTCATCCACAATCTTGGTGAGGTCTTTATATTCCTTATTCAGCTGCGCAAAACGCTTCATATCGCTCATCACATCCGGCGAACTCAACTCACGCTCTACAGCTTCCCAACGAACCTTAATAGCTTCTAACTTATCTAACATATCTTATTTTTTCAGAAAATCAATATCCGTACAATAAAGATCATACAGTCCCGCTTTCCGTCCCGATAAATCGGGACTACAATCGGGTTTATTAAACCCACAAACCATTCCCCTCCACCGGAGGGGTGTCACCACGTGACGGGGTGGAAAAGCGCACAAAAATAGCTAAAACTTACGACACCAGGGTTAAGGTCTCCCCATCAAATACCGCATACGATTGGTAATTCATCCATTCGCCCAAATTTACATAGCGGCTGGTAGCGCTCAATTGAATATCCAAGGGTAAATGGCGGTGTCCAAATACAAAATAATCGTAATGGGTATGCTTGAGCACCTCCTTGGCATAAGCCACCAACCACTCCTTGTCTTCGCCGGCAAAAACTTCTTTATTCCCATTAGCCAAGCGGCTTTTTTGCGAAAAATACGAAGCCAAGCCTATAGCAAAATTGGGATGCAACCGAGCAAATAACCATTGGCAAAATGGGCTTCTGAAAACCTTTTTTAATAGCTTATAGCCAGCATCGCCGGGGCCTAAACCATCGCCATGGTGCAAGTAAAATTTCTTTCCGTTGCGCTCCAACACCAACTCATCCGACACAATGTTTACACCCAACTCCTGCTGAAAATAGCTAAACATCCACATATCGTGGTTTCCTTTAAATAGGGTTACCGCAATACCGGCATCGGTTAATTCGGCAATTTTAGCCTGCAAACGCACAAAACCCTTCGGTATAACCGTGGCGTATTCGAACCAAAAATCGAACACATCGCCCATTAAAAATACTTCAGCGGCATCGGCTTTAATTTTATCCAACCAAGCCACCACTTGAGCTTCCCGCTCTCTGCTTTTGGCATAAGAAGGCGCACCCAAATGAAAATCGGAAGCGAAGTAAATTTTTTTAGCGGCTTGCATCGTTCAAAAGTACAGAAAATCTTTAAAAGCAACCTTACAGCCTAGTGCTATTCCCCTCCTTTGGAGGGGTGTCACTTTGTGACGGGGTGGGAAAGCTAGGTAGCCCATACTGTTCAATGATAAAATTTTCCAACCCAATCATTACTCCTTCAATACGCTTCAATACATCAGCAGCAGAAATACGGTAAACCCTTAAACCCAGGGTACATAAATACGCTTCCCTCTCTTGGTCGTATAGGTGTTGGAAATCGTGAATAATGCCATCAATCTCCACTACTAAGCCCAAGCGTTTCACATAAAAATCAACAATGTAATTCCCAATTATTCGCTGCCTATCAAAATCAATTTGGTAGAATTTACCTTTATTAACTTGTTGCCAAAATAACACTTCCGGCAAATTACCCGCCTTTCTCAAGGCTTTGGCACGTTCCTTTAATTGTGGGTTGCAGGGCAATTGTAAAACCGGACGATGCGGTATGTGGGTATCCTTTACCAAAAAATATGTATGAACCACCCCGTCCTGCGGACACCCCTCCACAGGAGGGGAAGCACAAGTCGAAATATTCATTCGAAAATGTTTTCTTTGGGTCATAGATTATGCTTCAAGCATAACTCAGAACGAAAAAACTCATCCCTTATTTGAAAACAGGAGCTAGGAAAGGAAAAGAAGACCGAAAAATTAATGCGCCTCCAGCCAATTCGTACCCTCACCAATTTCAACTTCAATGGGGACATTTACGGGCATGGCGTTTACCATCCTATTGTGAATAATGAATTTTAACTTTTCTACTTCTCCTTTGGGTACATCAAATACCAATTCATCGTGCACCTGCATGGTCATACGTGCAGCCAGCTTTTGATCTATGATATCTTGGTGAATACGAATCATGGCCAGCTTAATCATATCGGCAGCCGATCCTTGGATGGGTGCATTAATGGCATTTCGTTCGGCAAAACCACGCACCGTAGCATTTTGCGAATTGATATCACGCAAGTAACGTCTGCGGCCCATGATGGTTTGTACATAGCCGTGTTCTCGGGCAAAAATCATGGTATCTTGCATGTAGCGTTTTACGCCTGGGTATTGCTGAAAGTAATTGTCAATAATCTCGGCGGCTTCTTTTCTCGGAATACCTAAGTTTTGCGAAAGTCCGAAGGCCGATTGGCCATAAATAATACCAAAGTTTACCGCCTTGGCATTTCTACGTTGGGTAGCGTCTACCTCAGCCAAAGGCACACCATATACTTTAGCCGCCGTAGCGGTATGAATATCTAAGCCTTGGGCAAAGGCCTCTAACATATTGGCATCTTTACTAATCTCGGCAATTAAGCGCAACTCAATTTGCGAATAATCGGCAGAGAGCAACACGTGGTTGGCATCTCTCGGGATAAAGGCCTTGCGCACTTCACGCCCACGTTCGGTACGTACCGGAATGTTTTGCAAATTGGGGTTATTAGAACTTAAACGCCCCGTAGCCGCCACCGCCTGGTTGTAGGAGGTATGAATACGCCCCGTTCTCGGGTTAAGTAATTGCGGCAAAGCATCTACATAGGTCGATTTTAATTTTTGTAATTGGCGGAAATCTAAAATATCCTGCACAATATCGCTCTTATGCGCCAAGGCCGATAAAACATCTTCGCCGGTTTGGTATTGGCCGGTTTTGGTCTTTTTGGCTTTGGGGTCTAGCTGCAATTTATCGAACAATACTTCGCCCAATTGTTTGGGCGATGCAATGTTGAAGCGTACGCCTGCTTTTTCGTAAATGCTTTTTTCTAATTGAGCAATATCTATCTCTAACTGCTTGGATAATTCTTTCAGCGCAGCGGTATCTAAGGAAACACCTTCCCGTTCCATATCGGCAAGCACGTATACCAAGGGGTGTTCCATGTCGGCCAATAAGGTATCACCGTTTACGGGTTGCAACAGCGGTTCAAAAGCCTGTTTCAACTGCAGGGTAATGTCGGCATCTTCAGCGGCGTATTCGGTAATTTTATCAAAAGGCACATCTCTCATGCTACCTTGCCCTTTGCCTTTGGCACCAATTAAGCTGGTGATGGGAATGGGCGTATAGCCTAAATAGTTTTCGGCCAAAATATCCATACCGTGACGACTATCGGGGTCGAGCACGTAATGCGCCAACATGGTATCGAACAATTTTCCTTGTACCTCAAGGCCATAATTTTTCAATACCAAAATATCAAACTTAATGTTTTGACCAATTTTACCAATGGCCGGATTTTCTAAAATGGGCTTAAAAAACGAAAGCAATTGCACACAGGCTTGGCGGTTTTCGGGAGCGGGAACGTACCAGGCTTCTCCGGGTTTAATGGCAAAAGAAAGGCCGACTAATTCGCAATTATTGGCATCGGTACCGGTAGTTTCGGTATCGAAACAAATTTCCGATTGGGCTGCCAACAGGCTAATTAAATTGGCTTGTTTATCTAGGGTATCTGCTAAATGATAGCTATGTGGCGTATTTTCTGCATTTTTAGCCACTTTCATCGGCTCATCAAAAGCATCTAAATGCAATTGTTTGCTCACTACTTTTTCTATATCCACCGTATTGCCAAACAAATCGGTTTGGGCAGCGTGGTGCACCGGGGCTGCGGTACTGCTTGCTTGAGTGGCTGCTACGCTAAACTCTTCGCCAAAAACTCTACGGCCTAGGGTTCTGAATTCGAGCTCGGCAAATAAAGGTTCCAGCAGGCTGCGGTCGGGCTCTTCAATTAATAAGCTTTGCGGATCTAAGGCCACGGGGGCATCTAAAATAATGGTGGCTAGTTTTTTGGAAAGTAAGCCTTGTTGAGCAAAATTTTCTACGTTTTCACGCATTTTGCCTTTTAACTCGTGGCTGTGGGCAATGATATTTTCCATAGAACCATACTGCTTAATAAGCAACTTGGCTGTTTTTTCGCCAATGCCTGGAATGCCCGGAATGTTATCTACCGCATCGCCCCATAAACCTAAAATATCAATTACTTGATCTATCCGATCTATCTCCCATTTAGCCAACACCTCTTTTACGCCCATAATTTCTACATCGTTACCCATACGGGCCGGCTTGTAAATAAAAATGTTTTCGGAAACGAGTTGGGCAAAATCTTTATCGGGGGTCATGCAGAAAACGGTAAAGCCTTCTTGCTCTGCTTTTTTAGCTAGGGTACCAATTACGTCGTCGGCTTCGTAGCCATCGGAACTAATTACGGGAATGTTAAAACCTTCTATTAAACGGATAATGTAGGGAATGGCGGTAGCCAAATCTTCGGGCATGGCTTCGCGATGGGCTTTGTATGCTTCGAATTCTATATGGCGTTCGGTAGGTGCCGAGGTATCAAATACCACGGCCATATGGCTTGGTTTTTCTTTTTTGAGCACCTCCAAGAGTGTATTGGTAAAACCCATTACGGCCGATGTATTTAACCCGGCTGCGGTATAACGCGGGTTTTTACTGAATGCAAAATGTGCCCGATAGATGAGGGCAAAGGCGTCTAAAAGAAATAATTTTTTCATGTATACAGGGACTTGCCAAAGCGCAAGCTTCCAAATTTAATAATTGGCGGTGTAATAACGGGTTTTTATTTCCTGCAGATACAATCTACCAGATGATCGTTTACCATGCCGGTGGCTTGCATGTGGGCATAGCAAATGGTGGTGCCAAAAAATTTAATGCCTCGTTTTTTGAGGTCTTTGGCAATTTTATCGGAAAGTTCGGTGCTAGCGGGTACGTCTTTTAAACTTTTCCAATGATTTATAATCGGCTTTTTTTCGGGAAGATATCCCCAAATAAATTTGGAAAAACTTCCAAATTCTTTTTGAATGTCTAAGAAAATTTGGGCATTGCGAATGGTGGATTGTATTTTTAAACGGTTGCGAATGATGCCCTTATCTTGCATTAATCGTTCCGCATCAGCGGGGGTAAATTGCGCCACTTTTTCGGAATCGAAATTCGCAAAGGCTTTGCGGTACCCTTCGCGGCGACGTAAAATGGTCATCCAGCTTAAACCGGCTTGCGCCCCTTCTAGCACTAAAAATTCAAACAAGGTGCGATCGTCATACACCGGTTTTCCCCATTCTTCATCGTGGTATTTTACGTACAAGGGGTCGGTACCACACCAGCCGCACCGTACAGAGTCTGGAGTCTTTGGTTCTGAGTCTTTAGTCATGAATTCTTTCTAGACAATGAAATTAAAAATATAGTTAAGCGTTAGCTAAAGATTATCAGGCTTTCTTTAGCAATTATGGGTTTATTAGATGATTTAATTGTTTATCAAAAATCTTTCGCTTTGGCGATGGAAATATTTGAGTTCACAAAGGGTTTTCCGAAAGAGGAAACATATAGCTTAACCGATCAAATTAGAAGAAGCTCTAGATCTGTATGCGCTAATTTGGCCGAGGCCTATCCTAAACGCAGATACCCCAATCATTTTATCAGTAAGCTATCAGACTCTGATACCGAGAATGGCGAAACACAGGTTTGGCTAGAGTTTGCATTAAGTTGTAAATACCTTGATGAGAAAGAGTACGGGTTGCTTTTTGCGCAATCGGTGGAAATCTCAAAATTATTGCATTTCATGATGAAAAACCCAGAAAGATTTCTCTAAAAAATACTTAAGACTATTAACTCTCGACTAAAGACTGTAAACTCTACGCATTCAGCTCATCCCAATACTCTACCGCTCTGCGGTAGTGTGGAATTACAATAGAACCGCCCACCAAATTGGCAATCATAAAAATCTCGTTCATTTCTTCGGAGTTTACACCGGCTTCGTGGCACTTGCCCAAATGATATTTAATGCAGTCGTCGCAACGCAATACCATAGAGGCTACCAAGCCCAACATTTCTTTGGTTTTTACATCCAAAGCACCGTCGGCATAGGTGGTGGTATCGAGTGCAAAAAAACGTTTGATATTGGTATTGCCACTCTCCATAATCCGATCGTTCATTCGGTTACGGTAATCGTTAAATTCGTTTACTAATTTTCCCATGGTTTAAATTTACGCTTCTAAATCCAATTCTAAAGCAGGATCCCAAAATAGGGTATTAAAATTTTGCACTTGATCATTCAGCACGACTACCCCTTCGGTTTGGAGTAATTCCTGCATGCGATTGGGGCTTTCAAAATGAAATTTACCCGTGAGCAAACCTTGGCGATTGACCACCCGATGAGCCGGCACCGGTGGATGCACGGTGTGCGCCCCATTCATGGCATAACCCACCATTCGCGACGAACCTTTGCTACCCAAATAAGCTGCAATGGTACCGTAAGAAGTTACTCGTCCTCGTGGGACCAAGCGGACCACTTGATATACTTGCTCAAAAAAATCGGCTCTTTCCATTAAGCAAAACTAAAGCGTACGTAATTGATGTTTTTATTATGGGTCAAGTATTTTTTCTCGTAATAGGTTTTAATAGATAATACCTCGTCTACCAAATTAGAACGGTATAAATCTTCGGTGCGTACGTGTAGCTTTAAGCCAAGCTGATCAATAGTTTCGAGCGTAAAGGCATAAAAATTGTCGTTATCTGTTTTTAAATTAATAGGGGCTGCTTCTTGAAGAATCACTTTATATTTTTCTAAAAATTGAGGTGCTGTTAAGCGTTTTTTCTCCCGGCTTATTTGTGGCTGCGGATCGGGGAAAGTAATCCAGATTTCGCTCACTTCATCGCTATCAAAATAGTCTAGTATGTGTTCTATTTGAATACGCAAAAAAGCGACATTATCAATTCCCTCTTCCATGGCGGTTTTAGCACCCCGCCAAATGCGGTTGCCTTTATAATCTATGCCAATAAAATTTTTATGGGGAAATAATTGCGCCAAGTTTACGGTATACTCTCCTTTACCACAAGCCAACTCCAATACTAAGGGAGCAGTATTTTGAAAATGCGTTGTACTCCAGCTGCCTTTTAATGCTTTTCCGGCATCTAATTCGTATACATTGGCGAATGTTTCTATTTCTGCAAACTTGCGAAGTTTATCTTTACCCATGGCATTAGTTTAGGGCAACAAAAATAGTTTTATCTTTGAAGCAACAGTGGAAAAAAACGCAAAAATATATGTAGCCGGTCATCGGGGGATGGTGGGCTCGGCTATTTTAAGAAAATTACAAGCCGAGGGCTATAGCAATTTGGTCATTCGCAGTTCGCAAGAACTCGATTTACGCAACCAACAAGCCGTGGCCGATTTCTTTAACAGCGAAAAACCAGACTATGTTTTTTTAGCCGCTGCCAAAGTAGGTGGCATTGTAGCAAACAATACCTATCGGGCCGATTTTCTGTATGAAAATTTAGCCATACAAAACAACGTAATCCATCAATCGTATCTACAAGGAGTTAAAAAATTACTCTTTTTAGGCTCCAGTTGTATTTACCCTAAATTGGCACCACAACCCTTAAAAGAAGAGTATTTATTAACGGGTTTATTGGAACCCACCAACGAACCTTATGCCATCGCCAAAATTGCCGGTATTAAATTATGCGATGCCTACCGTAACCAGTACGGCTGTAATTTTATTTCGGTAATGCCTACCAATTTATACGGCTATAACGACAATTATCACCCCGAAAATTCGCACGTATTGCCTGCTTTAATTCGCAAATTTCACGAAGCTAAAACAAGCGGCGGCACTAACGTAACGGTTTGGGGAACGGGCAGCCCGCTAAGAGAGTTTTTATTTGCCGATGATTTGGCGGACGCCTGCTATTTTTTAATGCAAGAATACAACGAAGCAGGCTTAATAAACATTGGCACGGGCCACGATTTAAGCATCAAAGATTTAGCACTATTGATAAAAGAGGTAGTAGGTTTTACAGGCGATTTGGTGTTTGACAGCAGCAAACCTGATGGCACTCCCCGCAAACTATTGGATGTTTCTAAATTGCATACCCTTGGTTGGAAACATCGTATAGCACTACAAGAAGGATTGGCCTTGGCCTATCAAGATTTCCTAAAAAAATTATAAAAAAACATGAAAAAACTAGCATTAAGCCTATTATTTATGGGCACAAGCCTAACTATTTTCGCACAATCTGTCGAAAAAATTAAGGAAAAGAATGTAAGCCGTATTATTAAAACCCTCACTGCCGACGATATGGAAGGCCGAGCCACTTTTTCGGCAGGGATTGATAAAGCCGCCACGTTTATAGAAAACGAATTCAAAAAAATTGGCTTACAAACGCTCGAAGGAGAAACTAGCTTACGACAATCTTTTAGCATGAACCGCATAAAGCCGGGCACTGCTACAGTAAGTTTAAATGGCACAACCCTACCTGCCGATCAGGTATTCATTAGTAGCGATCAAAAAGATTTAAGTTGGACCGAAGCTAGCGGTATTGAAAATATTCAACTAGCCGCCGGAGCAACATTTGTAAATCGCTACCGCGAAATTTTACGAGCCAATAAATCGGCCATCGTTTGGGTTGATCGTCAATATGCCGATGCCTTTAAGCGTCTTCGCGATGCCTCGTTTAGAACCCGTATGGCGGAAAAACCAAAGGCTACTTCGGTAGTATTTATTTTAAGTGATCAGGTAGCAAGCTCTTACAGCATTACGGCAAGCAATACCATAGATCAAGCCCCTTTATTTAATGTGGCCGGTGTGATTCCCGGCAAATCTAAAGCGAAAGAATACGTAGTTTTCTCTGCACATTACGATCATTTAGGAATTGTTAAAGCGGTAGAAGGCGATTCTATTGCCAATGGTGCAGACGACGATGCTTCGGGTACTACCGCAGTAATTGAATTGGCTAAATATTATAAAAAGCTAAACAACAACGAGCGTACCTTAATTTTTGTGGCCTTTACCGCAGAAGAGGTGGGTGGTTTTGGTTCTAGATATTTCTCTTCTAAACTAAACCCCGATGATGTGGTGGCTATGTTTAACATTGAAATGATTGGAAAAGAATCGAAATTTGGTAAAAATAACGCCTTTATTACCGGCTACGAACGTTCAGATTTTGGAGAGATTTTACAACGTAATTTAGAAGGTACCGATTTTAAATTTTATCCGGACCCGTACCCTAGCCAGAATTTATTTTACCGCAGCGACAACGCAACCCTAGCGGCATTGGGCGTTCCAGCACATACCATTTCTACCGATCAAATTGACATTGATAAATTTTATCACACCGTAAATGATGAATTGGAAACACTAGATGTTTCGAATATTACGGCTACCATTAAGGCCATTGCCCTAAGTTCTAGAAGTATTGTGAGTGGTAAAGATGCGCCAAAGCGGATACCGAAATTATAAGGCTTTACGCATTATATAATCGTTTAACACGAAGGTGTGATACGGAATGTCCAAGCTTTGGTGAATATCAAACCCTTGTTTTTTGTAAAACTCAACCGCTTTATTACCGCGGTTTACATTGAGCTCTAAAATAAGTCCGCCTAACTTTTTAGCTTGTGAGCCCACCTCTTCTATCAGCAATTTGCCAGTACCCTTGCCTTGTTCGCTTGGTAAGAGGTAAAGCTTATGCAACTTAAACACCTGCTCCAAGGTATTCGTTTCACTAAATGCTGCAAACCCCACGGCCAATCCGTTTCTCTCGACTAGTAAAAAGGTGATTCCTTCGCTAAACTGTTGAACTAAGGCCTCAGGAGAATACATCTCGTTAAGCATGTAGCTAATTTGTTCGGCCGAAATAAAAGAACTGTATGCTGGCCACCAACTCTCTTCGGCCAATTGACCAATGGTTAAAATATCGCTAGGGTTTGCCGTTCGAATACTCAAACTCATAATTCTTCGGCAATAAATAAGAAGGGTTGTTCAAATTTAAGAGCGTAAAAGCCATCTTTTTCGGTTTCGAATTCATGAAAGCCGAGGTGCTTTAAGCCTTCTATTTGCAGATTTTTGGCATCGTGGAGCAAGTGTACTTTTTGCCCACCTATTTGCCATTTACTAAATCCGGAACGGATAGGCATAATTTTTTTACCGGAGGTGAAAATCACCAGATTGATGATATCAACAAATAACACGTAGTCTTTCAGCAAAAATTCTTTGGCAATAACATTTACGGCCGGATACCCTTCGGCTACCAAATATTTCAAAGCATCTTCTAATGGCTCGTATTCGGTAAGCACGATATGGGTGTGCTCTTGTGCATTAAAATTTCGATTTTTAGTAACTACGGCATCAATTTTAATTCCTAAAGAATCGGCATATTCATACACTTCTTCGGTTACCATAACGGTTGGGCTCCACTCTAGCAATTGGCCCAATTGTTCGTTAGCGAAATGCGCCAAATTGACAATGAGTAGGGCTGGCTCTTGTCTTTCTCGAACGATATGGTGCGACGACATCTATTTAATAAGTTCGTTTACCGGAGTGCCAATGCTGCCGTTGGGCATTTGTACATGCAATAGTGCCGCCAAGGTGGCTGCAATATCGGTCATGTAAGTAGGTGCATTGGTTTTGCCATGTTTTACCCCCCAACCCATAAATACCATTGGAATATGCGCATCGTAAGGGTTCCAACTTCCGTGAGTAGTTCCCGTAGCGCCATAACCGGCAAACCAACCGGGTTGTAAAATGAGTTGGATGGCTCCGCTGCG
The DNA here is from genome assembly GCA_945875895.1 of Sphingobacterium thalpophilum. Lineage (GTDB taxonomy): Bacteria > Bacteroidota > Bacteroidia > Sphingobacteriales > Sphingobacteriaceae > JAIPAN01. The sequence goes on from CAMCMG010000002.1 coordinate 12,262, forward strand.
TTCGGCATAATACCCATTAATAATTCGGCTACGTAACACATCAGGAATAGGGGCTTGTTGCACCGCCTTTTGATCAATTGCATTGGCCACTCCTTCTTGGCTTTGCAGGTATGCAATGCAATCAGAAATAATAGCTTGTTCGTTTAACTTAGCCTCAGCAATAGCCAGGTTATTTAAATTTACTTGGTAATTATCTAAACTTAATACCAATTTTTTGGTTTGATATTTCTCCTCTAACAAGCTATTAAGACTAGCCATGATTTTTGTTTCCGGCCATAAACCTGCCGGAATTTTTTGGTCGTTCAACAAAGTTGGGTTGGTTGCACAACCATGATCGGCAGAAAGAAATACGGTATAATTGCCTTTGCCAACAGTTTTATCTAAGTAGGCAAAAAATTTAGCAAAATCTTGGTCTAAGCGCAAATAGGTATCTTCTACTTCGATAGAATTCGGACCAAAGGTATGGCCAATATAATCGGTAGACGATAAACTTACAGCTAAGAAATCGGTTACCGTATTTTTACCCAATTGCTCATTTTCAATGGCCGCTTTAGCCATATCTAGCGTAAGTGAATTCCCGTAGGGTGTAGTGCGCAAGAGTTTATAATTAGGTAGCCCACCCTGATTTAAAATTATAGGAAATACCGGTTGATTATTCCCTGCCAGTTTACCTTCATAGGCATTGTTATCTTTAAAACTTTGCGTATAGGTATCTATTGAATATAGGGTATTCCAGTTTTGCTTTAAATAGCTTTCGGCTTTTTTCTGATCGTTAAAATTTTTAACCCAAGCAGGCAAATCCTTCATATAATAGGTGCTGGTTATCCAGCCGCCTGTTAAATCATCGTACCAGTAAGCTGCATCAGCACTATGGCCTGCAGGCAAAATACCCCCGCGGTCTTTTAAGGCAATACCAATTACTTTTGATTTGAAATTGGTGGCCAACTTTAACTCATCGGTTATGGTGGTAGTTAATAAATTACGAGGCGACATTTGTCCGGCTTTGGACGTACTACCTACAGTTTGTACCGTTTCGTCTTCGGTACAGTACATCGATTTTCCGGTTTTTTGGATAATAAAATCGTTACCAGCAATGCCATGAATGGCCGGTACCGAACCGGTATAAATGGTCGTATGGCCGATAGCGGTTACCGTAGGAATGTAATCAATCATGGTATTTTCGCAAGAAAAACCTTCGTTGAGCATGCGCTTAAAACCACCCGATTGGTAGCGGTCGTAATAACGATACAAAAAATCCCAACGCATTTGATCTACCACCAAGCCTACTACCAATTTTGGTCTCGGTAAAGAGGTAGAGGTGTTTGACGTTTTCGATTGTGCCTGTACAAGTACTGCACTAAAAATAAGAACTATAGATAGGAGATTTTTGATTCTGCTCATGGGTTATTTATTATGGTGCAAATATCGTTAAAACTTCAGGTTTAAAGAAATTAAGAAATTACGTGTAGCCTGCGGATAATAGTAGTTTTCGGTAGTGAAATTGCCCCCATAGATATAACTAAAGGTATACCCACTGGCCTCGTATTTCTTGTTAAACACATTATTCACCAACAGGGTTAGGCCAATATTTTTAATCGATTTTAAGTTGAAATTATACTGAAAACGTAGGTTATGAACCAGCATGTCGTTTAGTTGGCGTGCCTTATTGGCGGTATTGTCTAAATATTGGCGACTCACATATTTGCCAATAAAGGCAATTTCAGCATTTTTAAAAGGAATATAATCCCATTCGCCAGAAGCAACAAGTGCGGGAGAAAAAGCAATAGTTGTATTGGTAAACTCGGTGCCTATCTGCGTACCATTATCGTAATCATCAATATAATTGGTAAAGCGTTTAATTTTATTTTGACTCCAAGCTACATTCGCTTTCCATGCCCATTTTTCACTTAATTTTAAGCTAGCATCTAGCTCCAAACCCGTGCGATAACTATCGGGCACATTGCTGCGGCTATATTCGCCTACATCATTTATGGCGCCGGTTAAAATAAGTTGGTTGTTGTACTTCATAAAATAACCGTTTAGCGCTGCCCTGAAATTGCTACGACTAAAACGATAGCCCGCTTCTATATCGGTTAGACGTTCGGATACTGGGCGGCTTGCTGGTGTAGCATTCACAAAATCATTGCGGTTCGGTTCTTTATTGGCTACCGCCAAGGAAGCATAAAACTGATCCTGAGGATTGATTTGATAACTTAATCCCACCTTCGGATTGTAGAAGTTTAGAGATACTGCTTGCTGAATATTTTGCAAATTGGTATCGTAGCCCACAAATTCGTGGCTCACTCGGCGATATTGCACATCGGCATAGGCTACCCAGCGGCCACGTTGCCAGGTTGATTTTCCATACACATTAAAATCAGTTTTAAAGCCATCGTTATCGTAGTAATGCTGGCGAATTTGGCTATCAGAAGCATAAGTTGCCCAAATAATTTCGCCAAAATGACGGCCCTTATATTCGTTGTAAGCGCCCCCCAGGGTGAAATCTAATCCGTTTTTAGGCGTATAATTTAAAGCAAAGGTACTGCCGTAAAAATCGTTATCTAACCAACGGCGGCGGATTAAATCTGTTTGAGAAATGGCGTTTCCGCCAATCAGCACGGGGCTTAAGCCATAATCAGCAAAATCTTGATCGGCTTTATATTCTTCGTAATAACCACGGCCGTAGGTATAATGAAAGGCACCGCTTAAGGAAAGTTTAGGCGAAAAGCTGTGAGCGTACAAAAGTTGATAGTGGTCTTGTGTGTAATTATCCGTTTGATCGGCGTACGTGTAGGCATTGTAGGTTCTGTTGTTTGCCAATTCTGATTCTGGAACACCATTCCATGCCTGGTAAGTTTTTTCATGGCCTGAAAATACATTGGCCCGAACAAGGGTATTCGCTCCATACCACGCACCACTTAAAAAGTATGATTTTAGTTTAGATGACGCCCTATCGATATACCCATCAGACTGGATTCTAGATAAACGACCATCAAAGATAAACTGATTGTTTAGCAGCCCCGTACCAAAATTTAAGGTGTTTTTTTGGGTATGGTAAGAACCCAAGGTATTGTTTAGCTCGGTATAGGCCGAATCTCTGCGAACGGTGGTTTGTATGTTTATACTAGCCCCAAAAGCACCAGCACCGTTCGTAGAGGTGCCCACTCCTCGTTGCACCTGTATATTATCTACCGAAGAAACAAAATCGGGTAAATTCACAAAATAAGTAGCCTGGCTTTCTGGATCGTTAAATGGAATTCCGTTTAGGGTAACATTTATTCGAGAAGCATCGCTTCCGCGAATGCGCAAACCGGTATAACCAATACCTGTACCGGAATCTGAGCTCACCACCACGCCTGGTGTTTGATTGAGCATATAGGGTAAATCTTGGCCTGTATTATTTTTTTCTAAAACCGCTTTAGTAAGGTTTGTATAAGTTGTAGCGCTCTGTTCAGTGGCTCTGATAGCTTTAATTACCACTTCATCGCCAGGGAAAATATTGGGTTTTAGCACGATTTCTACTTGAGCTTCGGCTGGTAAAGTAATGGTTTTTTCTATAGCTTGATAGCCTACAAAACTCACTTTTAGCACATAGTTTCCGGCTGCAAGACCGGTAAACGAAAATAGCCCTTGGCCGTTGGTGGCAAAAGTTTGATTAGAGCCAACACTTACCGTGGCACCCACTAGTCCCAATTGTGTACGTGCATCTAATACTTTTCCGCTAAAAGTAAGTTGCGCAAAAGCAAGAACCGGCAATAGTATCGCCAACAGCGCAAAAAATAATCCTTTTTTCATTTTTATGACTTTAAAATTTAACAATTGCTTTAAAGGGGTAAAAGCAACTTTTATTAAATTTTTACCTTCCCTACGCCGGCATTATCCGGATCAGGTGTTCTGATAGTTCAAAATAATAGGAACTAACAGATGGGTATATTCTCAGCCCGTTTTTGTGTTTGCAAGAAACAAGGCACCCCTATTTGATTGCTCAAAATTAGACTATTATTCTGAATTTTAGGTACAAATTGCGTCAGAAATAATACTTTTGCAGTACTATGCTCAGAACACACACTTGCGGAGAATTAACCTTAGCAGATTTAGGAAAAGAAATTAGCCTTTGCGGCTGGGTGCAAAAATCACGTGATTTAGGCGGAATGACCTTTGTGGATATTCGCGACCGCTACGGGATTACCCAATTGGCTTTTAATACTGATGACAATGCCGAGTTACGTGCCAAAGCCCGTGAACTAGGCCGTGAGTTTGTAATAAACGTACAAGGAACCGTAATTGAGCGTTCGAGCAAAAACTTAAAAATGCTTACTGGCGAAATAGAAATTAGCGTTTCGGCTATTACTATTTTAAATCCAGCTAAGCTTCCTCCATTTTTAATTGAAGATGAAACCGATGGCGGCGACGAGCTGCGGATGAAATACCGCTACCTCGATTTACGCCGTAACCCGGTTCGTAATAATTTAGTGCTTCGCCACAAAATGGCACAAGAAGTACGCCGATACCTCGATGGGTTAGACTTTATTGAAGTAGAAACTCCGGTATTAATTAAATCGACGCCAGAAGGTGCCCGCGATTTTGTGGTACCAAGCCGTATGAATGCTGGAGAATTTTATGCCTTACCCCAATCGCCACAAACCTTTAAGCAATTGTTAATGGTATCTGGCTTCGATCGCTATTTCCAAATTGTAAAATGTTTCCGCGACGAAGATTTACGTGCCGACCGGCAACCTGAATTTACTCAGATTGATTGCGAAATGGCTTTTATTGAACAAGAAGATATTTTAAACGTATTTGAAGGCTTAATTAAACAACTCTTTAAAAACGTTAAAGGCATTGATTTAGGCGCTGTACCTCGTATGACCTATGCCGATGCCATGCGTTTATACGGATCGGATAAACCCGATACCCGTTTTGGGATGCAATTTGTAGAACTTAACGACGTAGTAAAAGGCGCTGATTTTCCGGTATTTGATGCTGCCGAATTGGTAGTAGGTATAAAAGCTGAGGGCTGTGCCGAGTATACCCGCAAGCAGTTAGACGAATTAACCGATTATATAAAACGTCCGCAGGTAGGAGCAACCGGATTGGTGTACTGCCGTTACCAAACTGATGGAACCTTAAAATCATCGGTAGATAAATTTTACAGCGAAGAAAAATTAAAAGCTTGGGCTACTGCATTTGATGCAAAACCCGGCGATTTGATCTTAGTAATGGCCGGCCCTGCCGAAAAAACTCGTAAACAACTAAACGAATTGCGTTTAGAAATGGGCAACCAGTTAGGCTTGCGTGATAAAAACACCTTCGCTCCGCTTTGGGTTTTGGATTTTCCGCTATTGGAATGGGACGAAGAAAGTGGCCGTTACCATGCCATGCACCATCCGTTTACCTCACCAAAGCCAGAAGATATTGCCTTGCTTGACAGCCAACCCGGCGACGTACGAGCCAATGCCTACGATATGGTTGTGAACGGAACCGAAATTGGTGGCGGTTCTATCCGTATACACGATAGAGCCTTACAATCTATTATGTTTAAGCATTTAGGCTTTAGCCCCGAAGAAGCGCAAAAACAATTTGGCTTTTTATTAGAAGCCTTTGAATATGGTGCTCCACCACATGGCGGTATTGCATTTGGTTTCGATAGGTTGGTTTCTATTTTCGCTGGCTTAGATTCTATCCGCGATGTAATTGCCTTCCCTAAAAATAATTCGGGCCGCGATGTGATGATTGATTCTCCATCTACTATTTCTGAAGAACAGTTGAAAGAATTGAGCATTAAAACAACAACATAAGTTAAACTAACCTTCTATTAAAAGCCAGACCTAAATCTGGCTTTTTTATTTTATACAGATTTTAATACATTTAAAGTTCAAACCTACATCCATGAAAAAAACCATACTTTTCTTACTCTTAGGAGTTTCCCTCTCAGCAGCTGCACAAAACGACGCTCTAAAAGCAAAAATTGGCAAATCGGCCGATAAAATTGAAGGACAAGTAATTGCTTGGCGTCGCGATTTTCACGAACACCCAGAATTGGGTAATAACGAATTCCGTACGGCAGGCATCGTAGCAAATTATCTGAAGTCTTTAGGTATAGAAGTAAAAACAAGTGTGGGTAAAACAGGTGTTGTGGGTATTTTAAAAGGTGGTAAACCCGGGCCCGTAGTAGCCTTGCGTGCCGATATGGATGCACTACCAGTAACAGAAAGAACTCCTGTTGCTTTTGCATCTAAAGTAAAATCGACCTTTAACGGGCAAAGCGTTGGGGTAATGCACGCCTGCGGTCACGATTCGCATACGGCCATGCTCATGGGCGTAGCCCAAGTGCTTAGTAGTTTAAAAAGTGAGCTTAAAGGAACGGTAAAATTTATTTTTCAGCCTGCAGAAGAGGGCCCGCCATTTGGCGAAGAAGGTGGAGCTGAATTAATGATTAAAGAAGGCGTGATGGAAAACCCACATGTAGATGTAGCCTTTGGTTTACACATTAATTCGCATACACCGGTAGGAACCATTACCTATCGCCCGGGTGGTACAATGGCTAGCGTAAACGATATGAGAATTATCGTTAAGGGTCGCCAAGCCCATGGCGCCTATCCGTGGTCATCGGTAGATCCGGTTGTAGTATCGGCACAAATTATAAATGCCTTACAAACCGTTGTAAGTAGAAATTTAAATGTAACAGAAAATGCTGGGGTAGTAATCATAGGGTCTATTCATGGAGGTGTACGCTCTAATATTATACCCGAAGAGGTTGAACTTATGGGTACCGTACGTAATCTGAGCAAAGAAGATGAGCAATTATTTATTGAACGCATAAAAACCATAGCCACCAAAACTGCTGAGGCAGCAGGTGCAACGGCTGAAGTGAAAATTCCGTTTAGTGTACATTATCCGGTAACGTATAACGATCTTAACTTAACTGCTCAAATGCTACCTACGCTGCAAAAGCTAGCCGGTAGCCAAAATATTAAATTGAAGCCCGCAGTTACAGGCGCCGAAGATTTTTCGTTTTACCAAGAAAAAGTACCCGGATTATTTATCTTTTTGGGAGGCATGCCTAAAGGAGGCGATCCGCTAAAAACGCCATCACACCATACACCAGATTTTTTTATTGATGAAAGTGGCTTTACTTTAGGCATAAAAGCCTTGGCTAATCTAGCGATTGATTATATGGAACAAGCGAAAATAGTTCATCATAAAAAAACCCTGAAGCATACTTCAGGGTTTTTTTATGGCCTAAAATGGTAAATCGTCATCGGGAGCCGATTCATCAAAATCTACGGGCAACTCCTCGGGGTTTCTTTCTGCAGGAGATTTACTACCATCGTAATCGCTTTTACGACCAAGCATGGTGAAATTATCGGCAACCACTTCGGTAGTATAGCGTTTATTTCCTTCCTTATCATCATAAGCACGGGTGCGAAGTTTCCCTTCTAAATAGATCAACTTTCCCTTTCGAAGGTATTTTGCAGCAATTTCAGCTAAACCACGCCAAATTACTACATTGTGCCATTCTGTTTGCTCTACTTTTTTGCCATCTTTAGTAGAATAGCTTTCTGAAGTGGCTAGCGAAAAACTAACCATGCTTGAGCCGCTATCCAAATGTCGAACTTCAGGGTCCTTGCCCAAATGTCCAACTAAAATAACTTTGTTAATTCCAGACATATCTTTTAGATTTAATTAATTTAATTTGAAAGTAAATAATTTTATTATAAATTCAAAAATCAATTTTGGTTGTGCTAAATTTTCTAATTCTGCCAAGGGTAAAAACTGCTCCTTATTAGCTAAAAAATAAGTACCCGATACTTCCATTACCACAAATTGTGCAAATATACGTTGATGGGATAACAAATGTTTGACAGGCCCATGCACCCATTTAATATGGCTAAGGTCACTAAATTTTTGTTTAAAATCGTCCGTACAAACCAATTCTCCGGGTGAAAGTGCTGTACGGCTTTCGAGTAAAGGGAATTCATACAACCCTTGCCAAATATCGCCAGCACCGCGTTGTTGCATGGCAATGCTATCGCCATGTAGCAAAACTATATAGTTAAAAAACCGTTCCCGAGCCGGCTTTTGTTTCAATTTTACAGGCAAATTTTGAATTTGATTGGTGCTAAAGGCAGTACAACCGGTACGTAATGGGCAAGTTTCGCAAAGTGGACTTTTGGGTTTGCACTGCAAAGCACCAAACTCCATAATGGCTTGATTGTATACACCAGTAAATTTTGGAGGTAGTAGTTCTTGCGCCAATGCCGAAAATTGTTTTTTTCCTTCGCTAGAATTTATGGGTGTATCTATTCCAAAATATCGAGCCAAAACACGAAACACGTTGCCGTCAAGTACAGCCCTTGCCTCATTGCTCGAAAAAGAAGAAATTGCAGCAGCTGTATACTCTCCTACACCTTTCAAGCGGACTAAATCATCATAAGCACTAGGAAAGCGTCCATCAAACTGCTCCATAACCATTTTCGCGGTGTGGTGCATGTTCCGAGCTCTCGAATAATAACCCAAACCCTGCCAATCGTTTAAAATTTCGCCCTCACTAGCAGCAGCAAAATCGGCTATGGTAGGATAATGAGTTAAAAATCGATGAAAATAAGGTAAACCCTGATCAACCCTAGTTTGTTGCAAAATAATTTCAGATAGCCAGAGCACATAGGGATTGGTGCTATGCCGCCAAGGCAAATCACGTTTATGCTCCTGGTACCAGGCTATTAATTCGTTTGCAAAAGTCATTTAGTTATAAATTTGGTGGTATGTAGGCCACAAAAATAGCTTAGTATTTGTTTTCTAGCGACTTGCTGTAAAAAAACGTCTATTTATTTTCCAAATTCATTTTAAAAAGATACCTTTGCAACCCAAAAACAATACAAATATTATACATAAAGCTATATAACACTACACTATGACTAAGGCAGAAATAATCGCAGAAATTGCTACAAAAACCGGAATTGAAAAAGGTGATGTACAAGAAACCGTTGAAGCGTTTTTTAAAGTTGTAAAAAACTCAATGGTAGGTGGAGAAAACGTATATGTAAGAGGGTTTGGCAGTTTTATAGTGAAAAAACGTGCTAAAAAAACAGCTAGAAATATTTCTAAAAATACCGCCATTATTGTGCCTGAGCATTTTGTGCCTAGTTTTAAGCCGGCCAAAATTTTTGTAGATAAAGTAAGAAACGGTAATAAATCTAAAATTGCCTAGCACACGCAATGTTTAACGCCAAACAAATAGCTGTACTCGTATTAATTGCCGTACTTGTTACTGCCTTGTTTTCGCTAAATATTAAAGGATTACAAAAAGAAGAGGCTTCTAAACCAACAACTGATGCAAAAGAGCAAGCAGTAGTTGCAATTAGCCTCGAACAAGTTTCTGAAACAGCTAAACAGACCATAAATGCTAGTTTAGCCGCAGAAATTACTAGCTTAGAAACAGCACTTAAAAACGCTGATGAGCAAAGCAAGCTTGCCTTATATAAGCAACTTGCTCTAAAATGGGACGATGTAAATGTGGCTATACCAAGTGCATTTTATAAAGAATTGGTAGCACAAACAGAGTCATCGTACGAAAATTGGGTTTTAGCCGGTGATCAACTAACCACCGCTTACCAAACTACTCAAGATTCAACCATTCAGCCAACTTTGGTACAAAAAGCAATTACTGCTTACCAATCGGCACTAAAATTAAACCCGGGAAGCTTAAATGCAAAAACGGGCTTAGGCACTGCATACGTTAGCGGAACACCTAACCCCATGCAAGGGATAACTTTATTACTCGAAGTAGTAAAACAAGATCCTAAAAACGTAAAAGCCAATACGAACCTTGGCCTTTTTGCCATGCGTTCGGGCCAATTTGACAAAGCGGTAACACGCTTTAAAACAGTTATTGAACAAAAACCCGATCCGGAAGCTTGGTTTTACCTAGCAACTAGTTACGAAAATCTGGGCCAAAACAAGGATGCCGTTCTTGCTTATGAAAAAAGTAAAGAATTAGCCGCCGACCCCGGATTAAGTAATTTTGTGGATCAAAAAATAAAAGCATTAAAAAAATAACAGAATTTTAAAACATTAAAAGAAAAGCTATGCCAAGCGGAAAAAAAAGAAAAAGACATAAAATGGCTACTCACAAGCGCAAAAAGCGTTTAAGAAAAAACAGACACAAGAAAAAATAAGCGCTTTTTATAAGCACTTCATATTCTAGGTAACCTCCCGTGCTTACGCGGAGGTTATTTGTATTTGTTTTAGAAATCAATTCTTAAGAACATGTAACCGGTGCAAATCGGTTAATAAATGAGTAGCCCTTGGTTAAAGAACTAATTATCAATTCTGGACCTCAGGGGTCCACAATTGCCTTATTACAAGACAAGCAACTCGTAGAACTAAACAAAGAGCAAGTCAACAACAATTATGCTGTTGGCGATATTTATCTGGGTAAAATAAAAAAGATTATGCCCGGCTTAAATGCAGCTTTTGTTGATGTTGGCTACGAGAAAGATGCTTTTTTGCATTACCTCGACCTTGGTCCGCAGGTAAAATCGTTGATGAAACTGACTAAATACATCAAGTCGGGCAACCATCAAGATAAATTATTAAACAATTTTAAGCTAGAGGAAGAAATTACCAAATCGGGTAAAATTGCCGATTTAGTAAGTCGCAACATGTTGTTGCCGGTACAAATTGCCAAAGAGCCCATCTCTACTAAAGGGCCCCGCTTAAGTGCCGATTTGTCTATTGCCGGTCGTTTTGTGGTACTGGTGCCTTTTTCAGACGCCACCTCAATCTCTAAAAAGATAAAAAGCAATGGCGAACGTACCCGTTTGCGCAAAATTATCGAAAGCATTAAACCCAAAAACTTTGGCGTAATTATTCGCACCGTATCTGAAGGGAAAGGCGTAGAAGAATTACAAAAAGATTTATTGGACTTGGTTGCTAAATGGGAACGTTTTACTACCCGTTTAAAAACAACTAACCCAGCAGAAAAAGTGCTGGGCGAAATGGGCCGCACCTCTACTATTCTTCGCGATATTTTAAATCCGGATTTTGCCAATGTTTATATTGATGATGCCGCTTTATATGAAGAAGTACGTGCCTATGTACACGAAATTTCTCCAGAAATGGAGAAAATTGTAAAGCATTACAAGCAAAAAGAGCCCATTTTTGAGCATTTTGGTGTAGATAAACAAATTAAAGCTGCCTTTGGTAGAACGGTTAATTTACCGGGTGGTGCTTATCTGGTAATTGAGCATACCGAAGCTTTACACGTAATTGATGTAAACAGCGGAAACAGAACGGCTAGCAAAGAAAACCAAGACGAAAACGCTTTCTTGGTAAACAAAGAAGCCGCTCGTGAAATTGCCCGCCAGTTGCGTTTACGCGATATGGGTGGTATTGTTGTAGTCGATTTTATAGACATGCACAAACCGGCCAACCGCAAAGAGTTGTTTGATTACTTACGTGAGCAAATGAACTTAGATCGGGCTAAACACACCATTTTACCTCCAAGTAAATTTGGTTTGGTACAAATTACCCGCCAGCGTGTTCGCCCTGAGATGAACATCATTACCAACGAAAAATGCCCATCGTGCGATGGCACCGGCGAAATTAAAGCCAGTATTGTATTGTTAGATGATGTTGCCGCAAACTTGGCCTTTATTATTAAAGAGCAAAACGAAAAAAATATTACCCTTTGCGTACATCCATATATTGAGGCCTATATTAAAAAAGGAATTTTCAACTTACAGTGGAAATGGTTCTCAAATTACGGCCGTTGGATTAAAGTAAAAGCAGAACCTTCTTACCACCTTACAGAATTTCATTTTCTGAATAGTAAAGAAGAAGAAATAAAGTTATAAGTGATGGGTTTTTGGTTATGTTTTTAAAAATTGATTAAGAACTTGTAACTTAAAACCCATAAAAAACCTTTAACCATTGGCTAAATCTAAATCTGCGTATTTCTGTCAAAGTTGCGGCTACGAGTCGGCCAAATGGCTAGGCAAGTGCCCCTCGTGCAACCAATGGAATACCTTTGTAGAAGAAGTTATTGAGAAAAATTCTGCTGCTATACCCGATTGGAAAACAAGCAATTCGGGCAAAAGAGCCAATAAGCCAGCTGCCATACACGAAATTTCGTTTAAAGAAGAGAACCGCTTAGTTACCCCCGATGCCGAACTTAACCGAGTGTTGGGAGGTGGCATTGTTCCTGGATCTTTGGTATTAATTGGTGGAGAACCCGGTATTGGCAAATCTACTCTCATGTTACAGGTTTCCTTAAACTTGCCGGGCTTAAAAGTACTTTACGTTTCGGGCGAAGAAAGCGAACAGCAAATTAAAATGCGTGCCGAGCGCTTAATAAAAGCTAGCAAAGCCGATTGCTACATCTTAACCGAAACCTCAACCCAAAATATTTTCAAACAAATTGAAGCCATAGCGCCTCAATTGGTGGTTATCGATTCTATTCAAACACTACATTCGGCGCATATCGAATCAACTCCAGGCAGCGTATCGCAAGTACGCGAATGCACCGCCGAATTGTTGCGTTTTGCAAAAGAAACCGGCACACCCGTATTTTTAATTGGCCACATTACCAAAGATGGCACCATTGCCGGACCAAAAATTTTAGAACATATGGTAGATACTGTTCTTCAGTTTGAGGGCGACCGCCACCACGTGTACCGCATTTTACGTTCGGTAAAAAACCGTTTTGGCTCTGCAGCCGAGCTGGGTATTTACGAAATGCAAGGCAGCGGCCTCCGCGAAGTTTCTAACCCGTCCGAAATATTACTCTCTCAACGAGATGAACCCCTGAGTGGTATAACCATTTCGGCCATGTTAGAAGGCATGCGCCCCATGCTCATTGAAACCCAAGCCTTGGTGAGTCACTCGGCCTACGGCACGCCTCAGCGTTCGGCTACGGGCTTTGATACCCGCCGCATGAATATGTTGTTAGCCGTATTAGAAAAGCGCTGTGGTTTCCGCTTAAGCACCAAAGATGTGTTTTTAAATATTGCCGGTGGCTTACGGGTAGAAGATCCAGCAATAGATTTAGCCGTAGTGGTAGCCATCATCAGTTCGCACGAAGATATGCCGGTACCGAACAAAGCTTGTTTTGCAGCAGAAGTAGGTTTATCTGGAGAAATTAGAGCTGTAAACCGCATAGAGCAACGCATTGCCGAAGCCGAAAAATTGGGCTTTGAGCAAATTTACATCTCCAAATACAATAAAAAAGGCTTAGACTTAAAGCGCTACCAAATAGAAATTAAAACTGTAGCCAAGGTAGAAGAAGTGTTCTCGGCACTTTTTGGGTAAAATACGCTGTTAATTATTTTCTTTATAACCCATACTTAGGTTGGTGTCGCCGTTTAATTTGATATTTATCACGGCTACCCTCTTACCTAAATTTTTAAAACTCACTCGGTTATCCTTAGCCACACGATATTCCTGTTTATCTCCTTTATTAAGTACCCCCAAAGAGGTACTCACTTCAGATTGATATTTTTGGATAAATACTTCTACCGGGATGTTTGTGGTGTTTTGAATTACCGCTGTATAACTTCTGTGCTGGCCTTCTCCCAAAACAAATGATTTTTCAGGATCAATAGTAGTTTGAGAAGTTAGTACGCCGAAAATACTGCACGATTGAAAAAAAACAAAGCTGAATAGCAACAGAACAAGAAGTCTTCTCATTTTATAGGTTGACTGATTGATACATTTATTTACTCAAGTACATCGATTTCTCTTTGTACAATTTAATAAAGTACGGATCTTCTAAATCTTTAATAAAACGAATGGCTTCGCCGGTAGATTTCATTTCTGGACCCAGCTCTTTCTCAATTTCCGGGAATTTATCGTGAGAGAATACCGGTTCTTTAATGGCATAGCCTTTTAGCTTGCGCACAATGGTAAAATCTTTCAGTTTCTTAAAACCTAGCATCACCTTGGCAGCAATATTAATGTAAGGTACATCGTAGGCTTTGGCAATAAAAGGCACCGTACGTGAAGCACGTGGGTTGGCCTCAATAACATATACATCTCCATTTTTTACCGCAAACTGAATGTTTAGCAAACCGCGAACGTTTAGCGCTTTAGCCAATTTAATGGTATATTCTTCCATCTTATCCTGTACCGCAGCTGGTAGGCTAAATGGTGGCAATACCGCACTCGAATCGCCGGAGTGAATACCAGCAGGCTCAATATGCTCCATCATGCCAATAATATGTACATCTTCTCCATCGCAAATAGAATCCGATTCGGATTCTTCCGCTCTATCTAAGAAATGATCTATTAATACCCGATTACCCGGCATGGCTCGTAATAATTTCACTACGGCATTTTCTAAATCTTCATCGTTAATTACAATGCTCATACCTTGGCCACCCAAAACATAACTTGGGCGCACCAACACCGGATAGCCTACTTCATGTGCAACCACCAATGCCTCTTCGGCACTTTCGGCTACGCCATATTTAGGGTACGGAATGCCTAAATCTTTCAATAAATCAGAGAAACGGCCGCGGTCTTCGGCAATATCCATATTGTCAAAAGATGTACCTATGATTTTGATGCCGTTTTCATGCAACTTCTCGGCCATTTTTAAAGCCGTTTGTCCGCCTAGCTGTACAATTACACCTTCGGGTTTTTCTAAGTCGATAATTTCGCGAACATGTTCCCAAAACACCGGCTCAAAGTATAACTTATCGGCCATGTTAAAATCGGTAGAAACCGTTTCGGGGTTACAGTTTATCATAATGGCCTCGTAACCGGCTTCTTTGGCTGCCAATAATCCGTGTACACACGAATAATCGAACTCAATACCTTGGCCAATACGGTTTGGACCAGAACCCAACACAATTATTTTTTTGCTAGCACTCACCACCGATTCGTTTTCGTCTTCAAACGTAGAGTAGTAATACGGCGTTTGTGCCGGAAACTCGGCAGCACAAGTATCTACCATTTTATACACCCGTTTAATGCCTAATTCGCGGCGGCGATTATACACCTCATCTTCCGTTACGTTGCTCAATAGCCAAGCCAATTGCGCATCCGAATAGCCCCGCTGTTTTAGGGTGATGAAAAAGTCTTTAGAAATCGTTTCTAACGTAACGTTTTTTAATTCTTGTTCTAGCGTAACCAATTCCTGAATTTGCACCAAAAACCACTTATCTATGTGGGTAATTTTCCGAATAGATTCTAGTGGAACCCCTAAACTGAAGGCATCTTTTACGTGGAATAAGCGGTCCCAGCTTGGATGCTCCAAGCTGTGCATAATTTCTTCGAGGTTACGGCTTTGGCGGCCGTCGGCACCCAAGCCTAAGCGGTTGGTTTCTAAACTTTGGCAGGCTTTCTGCAAGGCCTCAATAAAGCTGCGGCCAATACCCATTACTTCTCCTACCGATTTCATTTGTAAGCCCAACTGGGTATTTGCTCCTTTAAATTTATCGAAGTTCCAGCGTGGAATTTTTACAATCACATAATCCAACGTGGGTTCAAAATAGGCCGACGTAGTTTTAGTAATTTGATTTTCTATCTCATCTAAATTATAACCGATAGCCAATTTAGCGGCAATTTTAGCAATGGGGTAACCCGTAGCTTTAGAAGCCAGTGCCGATGAACGAGAAACACGTGGGTTAATTTCAATAGCAATAATTTCGTCGTTAGCGGGGTTTACCGAGAACTGTACGTTACAGCCACCGGCAAAATTGCCGATTGCCCGCATCATTTTGATGGCTTGGTTACGCATATCTTGGTAACAACGATCGCTCAGCGTCATGGCTGGAGCCACCGTAATCGAATCACCAGTATGGATGCCCATCGGATCGAAATTCTCGATAGAGCAAATAATAATCACATTGTCTTTATTATCGCGAAGCAATTCGAGCTCAAATTCTTTCCAGCCCAAAACGGCTTGCTCTACCAATACCTCGTGGGTAGGCGATGCTTGCAAACCACGGCTTAAAGCCGCATCAAATTCTTCTTTTTTATGTACAAAACCTGCACCCTTGCCACCCAATGTATAACTTGGACGTATAACCAGCGGGAACCCAATATCTTGAGCGGCTTCTTTTCCTTCTAAAAAGGAATTAGCAATTTTCGATTTCGCTACCCCTATTCCAATCTCTACCATCAACTTGCGAAACTCTTCTCGATTTTCGGTTTTTTCAATGGCAGCTACATCTACCCCAATTACTTTTACTCCGTATTTTTTCCAAATACCCTGTTCGTCCGCCTCAATACAAAGGTTTAAGGCCGTTTGGCCACCCATAGTTGGCAATACCGCATCTATTTTTTGTTCCTTTAAAATCTGCTCAATACTTTCACAGTTCAGCGGCAATAAATACACATGATCGGCAATCACCTTATCGGTCATAATGGTTGCCGGGTTCGAATTAATAATCGATACACTAATGCCTTCCTCTTTTAAAGAAAGTGCGGCTTGCGATCCGGAGTAATCAAACTCACATGCTTGGCCGATAATAATGGGTCCAGAACCGATGATCAGGACAGATTGTATGGAGGTATCTTTTGGCATAGGGCTATTAAAATGGGGGATTTTCCTATGCTCTTCGAGCGAAAATCCCGACTTAGGTGTCGGGGCATAAAGATATGAAATAGGACTTAATTAGTAGGCTAAAAAACAAAAAAAATGTGGCTTGTAAAACAATTTCATTTCTTGTTACGTTATAGCATAGTAATCTGAGGTGTTTGGTTTCTTATTCCGAATACTTTTGTTAGTTACAATTTGGTTGGTCAAAAATCCCCTTGATGAAAATCGAGGGGATTTTTAGTAAAAATTGACCTAGTTCTTCTTAAGTTTGAAAAAAATCTTAAACATGAAAAAATTATTTAGGACTCTTGGCATTGGGCTTATCGGTATGAAAACAAAATAGTAAGGGTTAGCAAATTGTACTGCAAAGTACGCACACCAACACACCGTGATTGAAACACTAAGCACATGGCTGCAAGAGCAGTCACTTTTAGAAACAATTGGCGTAATTACAGGCATTTTGTGCGTGTATTTAGCCGCCAAAAACAACATTTGGAATTGGCCTATTGCCATTGTAAGTGTGGGCATTTATATTGTTATTTTTTTAGAAGCCAAACTTTACGCCGATACAGGTTTACAAGTTTACTTTTTGGCCATGAACGCATACGGCTGGTGGTTTTGGAGCCGCAAACCGGCCAATGCGCCTAAGGCGCCTGTAAAGCACATTACCAGAACAGAGATCCTACTTTCGCTCATTGGCATAGCGCTATTTACTGCACTTATTGGCTTTTTTCTATACCATAAAACCGATGCTTCTTTCCCATTTATTGATAGTTTTTGTACCGCTTGTAGCCTAGTTGCACAAATTTTCTTGGCACGTAAAGTAGTAGAAAACTGGCTTATTTGGATTTTTGTAGACATTATTTATGTAGGCGTTTACCTAGCTAAAGGCCTTCACCTTACCGCAGGCATGTATGCCTTATACATATACATTGCGCTTATGGGATACCTAGCTTGGCGGAAAGAGTTTAACCAACAAAAAGCATGAGTAAGGGTATAAAAAAAATAGCCATTGTTGGGCCCGAGTCTACGGGAAAGTCGAGTATTTCTGCTCTTTTAGCCGCACACTACGATACCATATGGGTACCCGAATATGCCCGCGAATACTGCGAAAAATTGACAGCACCTTGCACCTGGCAAGATGAGCTGAACATATTTCACGGACAATTGGCCTTAGAAAAAGAACTGCTGCCCAAAGCAAATAAACTCTTAATTTGCGATACCACCTTTATTACCGTAAAAATTTGGAGCGATGCCTTTTTTGGCAAATCGCCACAAGAAGTGCTCGATGAATTGCCCAAACATAGCTACGATTTCTACCTGCTTATGGATGTAGATTTACCTTGGGAAGAAGACCCCCTACGAGATTTTCCGAACCAACGTGAACATTTTATGGAGATTTGGCACCAAGAGTTGAAAGCTATAAACGCCAATTATCGAGTAATTTCGGGGCAAGGAGAACTACGCTTTCAGCGGGCAGTGCAGGCCATTGATAGATTTTTAGCCGTATAAATTGTACTTTCGTCTTATGGAATTTTTAAGCAACCCCGAAATCTGGATTTCGTTAATCACCCTAAGCATATTAGAAATCGTTTTAGGCATCGATAACATTATTTTCATCTCTATTTTAGCCGGAAAATTACCGGAAAACCAACAAAAAAAAGCCCGTCAGCTCGGTTTAGCCCTAGCCATGATTACCCGGGTATTGCTATTACTTTCCTTAAGTTGGATGATGACCCTCACCACGCCCCTTTTCAACGTGGCCAATTTAATCGGCCTTAATGAAGGTGAATGGGTTGAAAAACTAGCTATTTCGGGTCGAGATTTAATTTTATTGGTTGGAGGCTTGTTCCTAATTTATAAAAGTACCAGCGAAATTCACGAGAAATTGGAAGGTGCAGAAAATAGTGCGGGAACTAAAAAGAAGCTTTCTTTCTCTGCAACCATCGTACAAATTTTATTATTAGATATTGTATTCTCTCTCGATTCGGTAATAACCGCTGTAGGTATGGCCAGCCATGTAGAAGTAATGATAGCCGCTGTAATTATTGCCGTAATTGTAATGATGCTAGCCGCTGGAGGCATAAGTAACTTTGTAAATAACCATCCAACTGTGAAAATGTTGGCGCTCTCGTTTTTATTATTAATTGGTGTGTCGCTCTTAGCAGAAGCCTTTGAACAACACATACCAAAAGGATACGTGTACTTTGCTATGGCCTTCTCGGTATTGGTAGAAATGCTCAACTTGCGTGTAAAAAGCAAAACTAAACCGGTACAATTACATAACACCCCAGAGGCACCTAAAGAAGATTAAAATACTCTACAAAGCAGGCCTTTTAAATATTCTCCCTCAGGAAAAGAAGAGCGTATCGGGTGATCTTCGGGTTGGCAAAACTGATCGATAAACTGCACTTCTTTGCCGGCATCTAAGGCAGACCACGCCAAAATTTGCTTAAACGTATCTATATCTACTGCTCCCGAGCAAGAAAAAGTAGCCAAAAAACCCCCTTTATTCAATAGGCCCATGGCCAATCGGTTTAAGTCTTTATACGCTCTAGACGCCTTGGTTAAAGCCGAGCGTGAGGGTGCATATTTGGGTGGATCTAGCACAATAAGATCGAATTTATCGCCACTCTCTAGAAAAACACGAAGTTGTTTATTTACATCAGACTGTATAGATGTTTGTTGCGAAGCCTTAAATCCATTCAACTTGATGTTTTTTTTCAGCGTATCAATAGCCAAAGCAGAACTATCTACACTCACTACCGTTTTAGCGCCTGCAGCCAACGCATTTAAGGTAAAGCCGCCTGAGTACGAAAAGCAGTCTAATACCACTTTAGCTTTGGTTCGGGCCGCTACTTTTTTTCGATTCTCACGTTGGTCGCAGTAAAAGCCCGATTTTTGCCCATCGGTAATATTTACTTGATAACGAATGCCGTTCTCAACCACTTCAATAAATTCGGGTGGAGCTTCTCCAGCCAAAATACCCGAGGAGGCTTGTAGTCCTTCGTGGGCTCGAGCATTAGCATCGCTACGGTCAAAAATACCTTTCGGTTTTAACATTTTTTGCAATTCATCTAGGCAGATAGCCTTGGCTTTCTCCATGCCCGATGTTAAAATTTGTACCGATAAAAAATCGGCATACTTATCTACAATTAAGCCAGGTAAGTAATCGGCTTCACTAAAAATCAATCTACAGGTATTCGTTTCACCAGAAGCCAATAATTGCGTACGGGCCGCAACGGCTTGCTGTATTCGGCTACGCCACCACGTTTCATCAATCACTTGCTCGGCATCCCAGGCCAACACCCGTACCGCCACTCTCGACTGGGCGTTATAAAAACCAGTAGCCAAAAAATCACCTTTGGCGTCTAATACGGTAACCAAATCACCGTTATCAGGCTTACCAATTATTTTTTCTATAGCTCCCGAAAAAATCCAGGGGTGCAATTGCCTTACGGCCTTTTCTTTTCCTTTACGTAAATAGATGCTGTGCATGGCACAAATCTAGTCAAAGATTTCATTTCATTTTCTACCTTTGGCATACCATGAACTATGTGAATTTTGGCGACGAGCCTAGCTTAGCGCCCGATGAGTTTTTTATGAACGAGGCTTTAAAAGAGGCTCGTAAAGCCCAAGAGCTAGACGAAGTGCCTATAGGTGCGATTATTGTGTGTAAAGGACGTATTATTGGCCGCGGACATAACCTTACCGAACGCTTAAACGATGTAACGGCCCATGCAGAAATGCAAGCATTTACGGCTGCTGCCGATTATTTGGGTGGAAAATATTTAACCGATTGCACCTTATATGTAACCCTAGAACCCTGCGTAATGTGTGCGGGTGCTTCATATTGGACCCAAATTAGTCGCATAGTATTTGGCGCCTACGATATGCAACGGGGTTTTACTCGGATTAATCAAAGGCTAACTCATCCTAAAACCGAACTCATTGGAGGCATAAAAGCCGAGGAATGCGGAGAACTGGTGAAAGCATTCTTCAAATCAAAACGGAGTAAAAGTTAAAAACCACGCACGTTATACCCCTAAGCAACGTATATTTGTATACCCTATTCATTTAAAAATTAATTAAAATAAACAACATATGGCATTTGAACTACCTGCATTAGCATATGCAACCGATGCGCTAGAACCGCATATTGACAAAATGACCATGGAAATTCACCATGGAAAACACCACCAAGCGTATGTAGATAACCTAAATAAGGCTTTGACTGGAACCGATTCCGCAAATGCGAAAATCGAAGATATTTTAAAATCGATTTCTAAGTTCCCAATGCCGGTGCGCAATAATGGTGGTGGCCACTACAACCACAGTTTATACTGGTCAATTATGTCGCCAAATGGTGGCGGTAGTCCTAGTGGCGATTTAGCGAAAGCTATTGATAGCGCATTCGGAACATTTGATGCCTTTAAACAAAAGTTTGCCGAAGCAGGCACTACCCGTTTTGGTTCGGGTTGGGCTTGGTTATGCCTAAAAGCTGATGGTACGTTATGCGTGTGCTCTACGCCAAATCAAGATAACCCTTTAATGGATGTTGCCGAATGCCCTGGCACCCCACTTTTAGGAATGGACGTGTGGGAACATGCGTACTACTTAAAATATCAAAACAAACGCCCGGATTATATTGCTGCATTTTGGAATGTAGTGAACTGGACTGCTGTTGCAGAACGCTTTTCAAAAGCGAAATAAGTCGATGAAGTATAAAAAAAGCCCTTCCGGAATTTCGGGAGGGCTTTTTTAATTAGCGTTTACTTATTTTATTGAGCGTAATTTGTTTTTGCAACGTACATTTAAACCGGTTTATGGCTAAACTACGCTTTTGGGCGTGTTTCTGGCTGACTCCGCTATTTACCCGTTTTCTCCACAAATTAAAGCTGGTTTTCTTTAATGTTTTGCGCATTAAGGCAATGGTATCGGCTTCTGAAAATCCGAATTGATACAATATAGCTTCAAAGGGTGTTCTGTCTTCCCAAGCCATCTCAATAATGCGGTCTTGATCTTGAACGCTTAAGGAATTAATTTTTGAATATCTTGTCATCAATGCCCTTATTAATTTGGTAATTGGTAAATGTTAGGGTGATTTTACCTGTTTTGGGTTGGGATTTGGTTGGAATATTGGTTCTATTAATATCGGTAGCCAAACCTTTGGGTATTTTGAATTTTTTAACGTCTAGCGTGTAAACTAATACATCGGGTAGGCCAATGGCTTGTTGCTTTCCGTATTGATAATTTGCCGTAATGGTACCACTGCTTCGGGTGGTAGTTTGAGATTTTATGATGAGATCTTTGGTACTATCAATCCATAACTTCACAAGAATTAAGTCACCAGTTTCATCGGTTGGCAGGAGGTTTACAACCTGTAGCTGGACATCGTTTACTTGTTCTGTTTTTGTTAATATGGCGGAGTAGCGTTCTTTTTTCGAAAGCAGTTGGGCCAAATCTGTAAAGCCTTGTTTGGGTAAAATGGCAATTCCCTTGGCTATAATTCTAAATTTATCTACCTGTTTATAGTATACAGTTCCATTTACAGGAAATATGTTAATTAGCGGTATTTGAGATTGAATGCGTACTTGTACAGAATAATCTTTTACCATATTCATTTTGGCACTTAGTTTTGCCACCAAGGTACTGGCATCTTGGGCTAGTGTACAAAAGGGAAGAAAAAATAATAATAATAAAAAACGAATAGCAGAAGGGATCATGAAGTGATGTCTTTGGTATTGAACTTAATAATAGCAATACTTATTAAAACTACCTGATGGCCTAATAAAATAAATATAGACTTAGTGATTTGTGCAGTGGGCAAAGGAACTTCAAAATAACTTCGCCAAGCAGCCATATGGGTGGTAAATAAATAAGGTCTTATTTGATCGAAAAATCGCACATCTAGGGTTCCAATAATAGTAAAAAGTATAATAACGGCCATAGTGGTAACAATGGGGCCGATAGAATTTTCGGTAAAACACGATAAGCAAATGGAGAGTGTGCTTACCGTTAGTAGCGCTAAATAAGCCACAGCAAATCCACCCAAATAGCGCCAACTAATATCGTTTTCTTTTAAAATTACCAATCCATCGCTATTTAAAACCATTAAATCGCCTTGCCCGAAGAGTACTCTACCAATAAGTACAGACATTAAGCCTAACCAAATAATCATGCAAAGCGTATATACGCCTCCGGCAATAAATTTTGACAACAAAATTTGAGTTCTAGAAATAGGCTTGGTGAGCAGTATTCTAATGGCACCAGAGGCAGCTTCGCCAGAAACTAAATCGCCAGTTACTAAAGCAACTAGCAATGGAATATGTATGATGAGCATTTGTAAAATGATAAATGCTACCAAATTTCCGTTTAATAAATTGCCCTGAAACGTCAAGGTTTGTTCGAAAGACGTGGTTACAAACGATATCATGGATAGGCCGTCTACCTTTAACGCAAACAAAATTACGCCCACTAAAATGGTTATGGCCGCTAAACCTAAATAACTGCGTGGTTTGGCGGTAATTTTAATAAACTCGTTATAAGTACTAGCTAAGAGCATGTTCGTTAATCATATTAATAAAATAATCTTCTAGTTTTCGTTTAGATTGAATGGCAAATACCGAAATCCTTTGGCTGGTTAACAGCTGGTTTAAACTGGCAATTTCTGCTTTTTTAATATTCATGGTTAAGGTATCCTGTGCAATTTTGACACTTGGAAGTACATGCGAAAAATGAGTAGAAATTAAAATTTGCGCCTCAAGCGGCTTATCTACCTCTATACTTACCACCATTTCTTCGCTATTTAAAAGGGTACTTACCTCCCCTTCAACAACCGATTCTCCTTTATTTATAATCACCATTCTATTGGCAATAATTTCAATCTCTGAAAGTAAATGAGACGATAATAGAATGGTTTTTTGCTGTTGATCTCTAAGACGGAGAATTAAATTTCTAATCTCGATAATACCTTGAGGATCTAAACCGGTGGTAGGTTCATCTAACACAATCAGATCGGGATTGTGTAACAAAGCTTGTGCAATACCCAAACGCTGTTTCATGCCATGTGAAAAGCCGCCAACCAAGTGTTTTTCTCTCCCGGCCAAACCAACAAAATCGAGTATTTCCATGATCTCTTTTCTTGATGTTGAGCCTCCAGAAATACGGGAACTAAGCGATAAATTGGTAAAAGCTGATAAATATTTGTAAAAATCGGGTTTTTCAATAATACAGCCTGTACGAGCTAAGATTTGGCTTCTGTGCGTATCGAGCGTTTTACCAAACAATTGAATGTGCCCTGCATCTGGTTTAATAAGCGAAAGCATACACCGAATAGTGGTACTTTTTCCGGCCCCATTAGGGCCCAAAAAACCAAATACATCACCTTTATAAACCGTAAAACTTACGTCTTTTACCGCATCAAAAGTGCCAAATTTTTTGGCTAAGTGCTTTACTTCAATAATTTTTTCTTCCATAAAGTTTGGGAACTCACAAGGAATAACTTGAGCGGTAAATTTACTTAAAATACAAAAGTTGGAACCACTTATTTATTTTTTTGATATTCTAATGATGAATAAAGGACAACGTAGTAAACGCACCCAATTACAACTAGATTTAACGCATTAAATTAGTGGGTTTTTGAGTTTATGAAAGGTGCGCATTGTCTATATAGTTGGTATATTCGTTCAACACAAACACATATCATGAAAAAAACAATCTTCGTTTCACTCTTACTGATGCTTGGTTTTGCCGTGCAGGCACAACAACTCGTTGGGTCGGGCAAAGCTGTAGATCCATATAAACGTATAAGCCAAAAATCGGGAGTATTTACCCAAGGTGCCGTTGCAAGCGCCAACCCTCTTGCCAGCCAAGTGGGTGTAGAAATTATGAAACGAGGAGGTAATGCATTTGATGCAGCCATTGCCACACAGCTGGCTTTGGCAGTGGTTTATCCCATTGCCGGAAATATTGGTGGCGGTGGATTTTTGTTAGGCCGTACTGCAAAAGGTGAACTCCTCGGTTTAGATTTTAGAGAAAAAGCACCTATGGCAGCAAGTCGCGATATGTATTTAGACAAACAAGGCAATGCCCAATTTGATTTTTCTCAAAATGGACATTTGGCTAGCGGAGTTCCGGGTACCGTTGCGGGGCTGTTTGCTACCCTGCCCTATGCCAAACTGCCTTTCAACGAATTAATTCAGCCTGCTATTGATTTGGCTGAATTTGGCTTTGTACTTAGTCAAAATGAAGCTACGGGTCTTAATTGGACCAAGGAATCGTTTCAGAAATACAGTACACAAGTAAGTGCTTTTGTAAAAAATACCGATTGGCAAGCAGGTGATACCCTCATACAAAAAGAATTGGCCAGCACCCTAAAACGTATTCGCGATAAAGGCGCTAAAGGATTTTATCGTGGTAAAACTGCCCAACTTTTAGTAGCCGAAATGCACCGAAGGAATGGCATTATCAGCAAAAAAGATTTGAGACAATACGAAGCTAAAAATAGAACACCGCTTCAGTTTAATTATAAAGGAAACGAGGTAATTGGCTTCCCACCACCCAGTAGCGGAGGTATTATTGTGGCTCAAGTACTTAAAATGTTAGCAGATAAAAAACTGGAAACCCTAGGCTTTCAATCAGAGAAAAGTGTGCAACTTTTAATAGAAGCCGAACGTATAGCCTTTGCCGATAGGGCCGAACATTTGGGCGACCCTGATTATTGGCAAGTGCCGGTAGAAAAATTGTTAAATACCGGCTATTTAACCACCCGAATGACCAATTTTATAGAAGGTAAAGCGGGCAAAAGCAGTGAAACTAAGGCAGGAAATTTTAGCGAAAGTACCGAAACTACGCACCTAAGCATATACGATAAAGAAGGCAATATGGTGGCCGTAACCACTACGCTAAATGGTGCTTATGGTAGTAAAACCGTGGTAGGCGGTGCAGGGTTTTTGTTGAATAACGAGATGGATGATTTTAGCATTAAAGCCGGAGTGCCCAATATGTATGGTGCCGTGGGCAGTAAGGCAAACGCTATAGCGCCAAATAAACGCATGTTAAGTTCTATGAACCCCACCCTAGTTTTAAAAGATAACAAACCCTATATAATCGTGGGTACTCCTGGTGGAACAACCATACCCACCTCAATTATACAAACCTTGATAAATTTGATAGATTTTAAATTAGGCCCAATGGAGGCAAACAATAGCCCGAAATTTCACCACCAATGGTTACCCGATGCGGTAGCTGTAGAAAAAGATTTTCCGCAAGCATTACAAGATCGCCTCATAGCCATGGGCTATACGCTGAGACTGCTTGATAGCATAGGCAGAACCGAACTGATTGTAATTGATGCTAATGGGACAATACAGGCAGTAGCCGATATACGTGGTGAAGATAGTGTGGCTGGTTTTTAATTAGCCTGCTTAAGAGCGCTAAATAAATTAGGGTAATCGGAAATAATTCCATCTACGCCCAAGTCGAGCATTTTCTGCATTTCGGGCAAGGTATTTACGGTCCAGACAATAACTTGCATGCCTTTTTTATGGCAGTTATCCACTAATTTTTGATCTACAAATTGATAGGCTGGACTAAAAATGGTGGGAATAAACCCCAGCGTTTTCAATTGAGTGTTTAGTTTTTTAGCACTGGTATTTTCCACCAAAAAAGCAGTTTTAAGTTGGGGGTATTGTTTATGAACAAGCTGAATGGTGCGCACATCAAAACTTTGAATAATGGTTCTAGGTGCAATGCCTTTATCTTGTATAACTGCTAAAACTAAATTTACAAATTCAGCAGGTTTAGGATGATAGCTATCATCACCTTCGGGGTCAGATTTCGTTTCAATATTGTACTGTACCGGCGCTAAATTATGCATTCGAATGTAGGCTTCTACCGCATCTATCACATCGGCCAATAGGGGTTTTTTTGCGGGCGTTTTTTCTTGCTGAGGAAAACGTGGATGTGGCTTTAAGCCCACATCCCATGTTTGTACATCGGCATAGTCTAATTGGTAAATGTTATATGTTTTTTCTTGAGCTGCAGTGATGGTTTTCCCCTTAGGATTTGTGGAAATTTCGGCACTCATGAAAGGTTCGTGCGATAGAATGACCTGTTTATCTTTGGTAATTACCACATCTAATTCTAGGGTACTTACACCTAAATCTATGGCTTTAAGCATAGCCTGAATGGTATTTTCGGGGTATAGCCCTCTACAACCTCGGTGACCTTGCCAATCTATGCTGCGCTCTTGAGCCTGTGTTATAGATAAACACAAAAAATGAGCTGCCAACAGTAAAACTTTTTTCATATCGAAAGGAGTTGCTGAATATTTAGCCGATTAGTAAACAACCTTAAACTTAAGTTTTAACACATCATCTGCAGCTACACCCAACAAACTAGGTGGCTCAATTTTGAACTGGGTCATTTTAAGCGTAAATGCACCACTTACCTCTAAATTAGATCCTGTTGTTTTCCGTTTTGCTTCAAACGTTATGGGCTGAGTAACCCCATGGAAACTTACATTTCCTTTTACCAACACTACATCGCCTTGGGTTTGAATGGAAGTGCTAGAAAAACTTATAGTTGGGTATTTTAAGCCTTCGGCCACTTCAATCATGTGCGAATCTCGGTTGGCATTTTTGCTATCAAAAGAGCCCAGTTTTACACTAACTGCAACTTGTGTGAGTTGCGATTTGTCGGCATTCGTTAAAATAACCGAGTTCACCTCTTTGCTTGTTCCGTCCCAAGTATGTAAGGGATGGCGCATGGTATAGGTTATACTCGATAATTTTTTGTCGGCAAAAACTTTTACGGTACCTGCATCTTGTGCAAGTGCACTGCTGGCTAATCCAATGAACAGCAGGAAGAAAAATATGTTTTTCATAAGTTAGAATTTTATTGCAATCATTGATGCGGCATAAGCGCCAAATGCAGTATAGGCTGCTGCCCGGTGGTATGCTTTTAAATTCGGGTTATCTTCTGCCATTCCGGCTAATACATTGGTAGCAATCATAGCCGACATGTGCACTACTGCCAACCATTTATGTAATTTAATACTGCTGTATCCTTTACGCTCATCAAGTGCTTTGGGTGGCGCAAATAGCGATAGAGAGGCCGTAGTAAAATAGCCTATATTCACTGCAGCACCTAGCGCTTCGTGGGCATCTTTTAAATCGTAGCGGCCATTGTATAGTTTACCCCCAATAATACCTTGGGCTACCATACCGCCAAGGGTGGCAAAACCCAATATTTGGTGTACACCCAACATGGTACGGCGTAATTTTAACTCATTTTGTCGTTTTTCTGGCGTTAATTCAAACCTATTAAAACCTCTCATGAAACCCTTTGGGCCCCATAATAAGCGTTGGGTGGGAATCATCTTATTGGGCAACAATTGCAGCTGGCTCGAATCTGCTAGCGACAAATCTTGCAATAAGTTAATGGTTTTGGTAGAATCGGTTTGGGCAAAACTTGTAGCCAAAAAGAAAAAGAGAAAGCTACACGTGAAAAGTAATTTTTTCATGATGCGGGAATTAACTAGTCTAAATATACGAAAAAAAGGGCATAAAAATTGATTTTACCTTAGTTTTAACATCCAATAGGATGTATTAGGTAGAAAAGCTTGTAACAAGGTGAGGCTATTCCACCGTAACCGATTTAGCCAAATTACGGGGTTGATCTACATTACAACCTCTAAGTACAGCAATGTGGTAAGCCAATAACTGTAAGGGTATAGTAGCTAAAATAGGTAAGAATGCTTCGTCGGCATCGGGTATTTCAATGGTATAATCGGCCATTTCTTTCAACACTACATCGCCCTCGGTTACAATGGCAATTACCACACCTTTGCGGGCTTTTACCTCTTGTATGTTGCTAATTACTTTTTCGTACGATGAGTTTTTGGTAGCAATAAAAATCACCGGCATATCTGCATCAATTAAGGCAATGGGGCCGTGTTTCATTTCGGCAGCCGGATAGCCCTCGGCATGGATGTAGGAAATCTCTTTTAGTTTTAGGGCGCCTTCTAAAGCAACCGGGAAACCGCTACCGCGGCCCAAGAATAGACAATTGGTGGTGTCCTTAAATTTCTCGGCAATTTTTAGAATACCTTCATTGGCCTCTAGGCATTTCTCTACCAGGTTAGGTATTTGATCTAATTCTGATAATAAACCGATTAATTTAGATTGAGAAATGGTGCCTTTTTGCTGGGCAATGTAAAAAGCCATTAAGGTTAAAACCGTTACCTGAGCGGTAAATGCTTTGGTAGAAGCTACCCCAATTTCGGGACCAGCGTGGGTATACACTCCCGCATGTGTTAAGCGTGGAATAGACGAACCCACCACATTACAAATACCAAAAATAGTAGCGCCTTTTTCTTTGGCCAATTCAATGGCGGCCATGGTATCGGCCGTTTCGCCCGATTGTGAAATGGCTATTACAATATCTTTTTCGGTAATAATGGGGTTGCGGTACCGGAACTCCGAAGCATATTCTACTTCTACCGGTACACGGGCAAATTCTTCAATTAAATATTCGCCAACCAAGCCTGCATGCCACGAGGTGCCACAGGCTACAATAATAATGCGGTCGATATTTTTGAGCTTTTCAGCATATTCTTTAATACCACCCAATTGCACCAAACCTTCATCGGGATAAATACGACCACGCATACAATCTTTAATAGAACGTGGCTGTTCGTAAATTTCTTTGAGCATGAAATGATCGTAACCACCTTTCTCAAGCATCTCTAATTTTAGTTCGAGTTCTTGTACGTAAGGGGTTTTTACTACATTATCCAGATTTTTGATTAGCAGTTCGTCACGTTTTATATAAGCAATTTCGTTATCGTTTAAATAGATCACGTTTTTGGTATACTCAATAATTGGAGAGGCATCGGAGGCAATGAAATATTCATCTTTACCAACTCCAATAACCATTGGGCTGCCTTTACGGGCGGCTATAAGTTGGTCGGGCTCATCTTTGCTCATAATGACTATGGCATAGGCCCCAACTACCTCGTTAAGAGCAACACGTACGGCTTCTCTAAGGTCTAATTGCGTTTTTTTCTGAATTTCTTCGATTAAGTGGATGAGCACTTCGGTATCGGTATCACTTTTAAACACGTGCCCTTCTGAAATGAGTTCTTCTTTTAGGGTGGCGTAATTTTCTATAATTCCGTTGTGAATAATAGTTAAACGATCGTCTCCAGAAGTATGTGGGTGTGAGTTTCTATCAGAAGGTGCTCCGTGGGTAGCCCAACGGGTATGTCCCATGCCAATATGGCCCGAAACATCTTTATCGGCAGCAAAATTTTCTAATTCGCTAACTTTTCCAGCTTTTTTGTAAATGCGTAAATTGCCATTTAATAAAGCTACCCCGGCACTATCGTAGCCACGGTATTCTAAACGATGAAGTCCTTTTATAATTAATGGCCATGCTTCTCTATGACCAATGTATCCAACAATTCCACACATGCGATGTAATGCTTAAAAGGTTAAAACCAATTAATTGTTTAGCAGAGAATATTTTACTCTAAGTTTCATCTTAAAGTTAGCACTACTTTTACCACTTCCCAAAACAACTTTGCTAGCAACTCCTGCAGATGGCTTAATAATATTGGCTAAATTAGACATCTCTGTTTCTGTGGGTGCTAGATAAAGGGCGTATTGCTTGGATTTACCAATTACTAAGTCTTGAATATAGGCCGTTAGATTAAATGTATAGGTTTTAGACGTGCTAGTATACAAACCGCCAAAACCACCCACGCTTATAAATCGAGAATCATAAGGATCTAAATCGGGTACTAATTTACGCTGACTAGCAATATCTGTTTGATAGAGAATCATTCTAGGAGCCGGAGCAAATGGAACGTCGCTACCGCCTTCTACACTCAAAATTAATTCGGCTTTATTGATGTAAATAGCACCGAGCTGTTTTAACTGATTGATATTGGGGAACGTAACTTTAGTTCTTAACCCGCCAAGTGCTTGGGTAAATACTTTGTTGTATTCTACGGTTGGGTTGCTTAATTGTGTGGCCACTTCGGTACCTGTATAATCGTGGCCAAAAGTTGCGGCTACCGTCGACATAGAATTGTTAATACTAAAAGTAACGTAGTTGGTATCAATCTTTGCGTTTACATTTCGGTAGTATAGCTCTAACTTGCTAGCACCAGAGGTTAAATCAAAAAACGGAATTCCTCCGGCTTTGCCACCACCAATAGGATCGACTTTAATGTGTAGCCCTTTAATATGCGTTAAGAAAGCAAGAGGTTTAAAGAAATTAGCAGCCGCAGCATTAAAAAATTCGCTTTCTATAAAACTTGTATTTAATGGAATACGAATCTGTGGCGCTTGTTTTGTGATGGTATCTGGTTTACCCAAACGAATTAGATTCACAGCAATACTATCTTTCAATTTAATTTTGCTAATCACTTTAAATCCAATCTCTGTATTACCGTACGCAAGAGGCATATCGTTGTAGTACGAGGTAAGGGGATTTAGCTTTGCATTAAGTTGGTGTACCGAAAAACGATAAGTAGAGGTAAGCGAATCGCCATAAAATTCATTGGCATACTTAAGCACCAATACCGCGGAATCTAACATTGGAGTGATACCAAATTTTAAACTATCGCTTGGTAAATTAAGACTTGCACCAACCGCAGTTTCGGTAATCCCTAAATCTGGATCTATAAAATATCCGATAGGGTATTTAGATAAATTATTTGTAAAAATCTTTTCTTCAGGTACTGTTAAAGCCAATACAGTCGTATTATCATCAATAGCCGTGTTTATGCCATTATTGGGATCTACATCCAAACCAATTTGATCTGGATTGTTACATGCACCTAAACTAAAAAGACCTATCAACAGGGTTAATAAGTCTAATTTATATACTTTCATAGTAAACCTTGGTTAACAATTAAGCCAATGAAACGAGTTCGTCGTTTGAAATTTCTTGGTAAAGGTTGTAATAATTTTCGAAATCGGCTGTTGAAATGTATTCTAAAACCGGTTTATTAGTTTTTTTAACAAACTTTAACACTTCTTCATTTATTTGCTCACTTCCGTACACCACTGCATCAGAATAATGAATTGCTCCTTGATGTAAAGAAGTTACATCTGCAGCTTTATACAAATCCATGTGGGTAGCATCCATACCATTCATAACGGCTTTACGTGCAAAATCGGTATGTAAATTTCCTTCAAAAGCATCTTCATCATAAACAGAGTAAATCACTTTGGCATTTTTATATGCAGGATCTTCTTTATACACGGTTTTCATGTAAGCAGGTACCAATGCGGTCATCCAACCGTGGCAATGCACTACATCTGGCGACCATCCTAGTTTTTTAACTGTTTCAAGTGCACCCTTACAGAAAAATATAGTGCGCTCATCGTTGTCAACAAAAAACTTATTATTAGCATCGGCAAATACATGTTTACGTTGGAAATAATCTTCATTATCTAAAAAATAAACCTGCATACGAGCTGCCGGAATAGAAGCAACTTTTATAATTAATGGATTATCGTTATCGTCGATGATAATGTTCATCCCGGATAAGCGTATAACTTCGTGTAGACGGTTCCTACGCTCATTAATATTGCCAAAACGTGGCATCAAAATTCGGATCTCAAGACCCTTATCTTGCATAGCTTGAGGAAGTTTTCGAGTAATTTCTGCGATCTTAGTCAATTCCAGAAAAGGCGACATCTCGTGGGTAATAAACAGTAGTTTCGTTTTTGCCATCTCCGTGAGTATATTTTTGATTGTTAAGCAATTGAGTCTGCAAAGATACGAAAAATATTGGTATTTAGGTAGGTTTCCTGCTTTCCACTTGGAGTTAAAAGGATTAATACCCATTTTTGGAAGGCAAAATTTGATTCTATTCTTTTGGAAATACTACGTACCCGCTCTGAAATTTCAGCGTACATGCTTCAACAAAAACAACAAGGCAAGCGAATTGGCTTTGTGCCCACTATGGGAGCTTTACACCAAGGGCATATTTCGCTTATCAACCTTGCAAAAAACAATAGCGACTTGGTGGTATGCAGCATTTTTGTAAACCCTACTCAATTCAACGACCCAAAAGACTTAGAAAAATATCCACGGCCCATTGAACACGATATTGCCAAATTGGAGGAAGCTGCTTGCGACATACTTTTTATGCCAGAAGTTGGTGAAATGTATAGTAAAGATGAAGAATGGCAAGTAACCTTGGATGGATTAGACGAAATATTAGAAGGTAAGTATCGCCCAGGCCATTACCAAGGAGTTACACAAATTGTTTACAAACTATTTTCGTGCACCCATCCCAATGTTGCTTTCTTTGGCCAAAAAGACTACCAGCAAGTAATGGTGATTGAAAAAATGGTGCAAAAGCTACAACTAGCTGTAGTATTAGAAATGTGCCCCATTATTCGGGAAGCCGATGGATTGGCCATGAGCTCTAGAAATGTACATTTAAGCCCTACGGAAAGAGCACAATCCTTAGCCCTTTATCAAAGTTTAACCCATATAAAAGAAGGTTGGGGTAAAAAATCAGTGGAAACACTAAAGCAAGAAGCAATCGAATTTTTAGAAAAAAGCCCTGGTATAAGCTTGGGCTACCTAGAAATTTGCACAGCCAACAACCTGCAAAATAACCAACCCACTAATCAATTTGAGGCGGTAGCATTGGTAGCTGCTAGCCTCGGCCAAACTCGGTTAATTGACAATATCTTATTACCCTAAACCCTAGCTTTGGGCAGAAACTGTTAATTATTACTATTTTTGCAAGATGATTATCGAGATACTGAAGTCTAAGATTCACAGAGCACGTGTAACCCAAGCCGAACTTAACTATGTTGGCAGCATTACTATTGATGAAGACTTAATGGATGCAGCCCATATGATTGCCAACGAGAAGGTTCAAGTTGTCAATAACAATAACGGCGCCCGTTTTGAAACCTATATAATTAAAGGTGAACGTGGAAGCGGTGTAATTTGCTTAAATGGCGCTACTGCTCGGTTAGCACAAGTGGGCGATGTATTAATCATCATGTCGTATGGACAATTACCCCTAGCAGAAGCGAAAAACTACCAACCCGTATTGGTTTTCCCCGATGATCAAAATCGTTTAGTAAAATAAGTGGCTTGAAACTATCGCCTTTTAGCATACTAAAATACCTGCTCTTTTTAAGCCTTGCTGGCTTGCTACTCTATTGGGCTTTTAAGGGTCAAGATTTGACCAAAATGGCCCAAAGCGTAAAAGAGTCAAATCCGTATTGGATACTAGCTTCGGTATTAGCTTGTTTATTGGCTCACGTATTTCGGGCATTACGCTGGAACATGCTTATAAAACCATTGGGCTATGCACCCTCAGTAAAAAATTCTTTTTACGCCGTTATGATTGGCTACCTGGCCAACCTGGCTGTACCCCGAATGGGCGAAGTATCTCGTTGTGGTGTACTCAAAAAAAGTGACGGCATTCCCGTAACACCACTTATTGGCACCGTATTTACCGAACGTTTGTCTGATTTGGCTATGCTACTAAGCATAAGCGCACTCACCTTGCTGTTAGAATTTGAGCGTATTGCTACGTTTATGTATCAATACGGTTGGCTACGTGTAAAACCAATGCTTAGTGGTACACTATTCCTAGGTTTGGTATTCTTTTTGGGTATGCTATATTTCCTAAAACCACTAATTAAGAAATGGCTTAAGCCACTTGAAAATACACTAAATTCCTTTAAAATTGGGGTGTTGTCGTTTAAAAAGATGCCCAATAAATTGGCGTATTTAGGCTATTCGATAGGTGTTTGGGGTTGTTACTTTTTTTCTACCTATTTAGCCTTTTTGGCCTTAGCAAGCACTACGCATTTAGGCCCAATTGCTGCTCTGGCTGCATTGGTTTTTGGCAGTTTAGGTATGATTGTACCGGTACAAGGAGGTATTGGTGCTTTCCATTGGATGGTAGCCGAGGGACTCACCCTGTATGCCTTGCCTAAAGCCGAAGGTTTAGGCTTTGCCACCCTCATTCACTCCTCACAAATATTGGTTATTTTGCTAATAGGCGGTATCAGCTTAGTACTTATTGCCACCAAAAGAAGCCTAAAACCCGAACATTAGGACCATTTGTCTTTCTTATATCAAAAATGCAATAGCCGCCTCTTTTCCAAAGAGATTAAATGTTATTTTTGAGTCGAAAAAACAAAAGTCTACCCCCTATGGATTTCCAATTAACCGAAGAACACCTTATGATACAGCAGGCCGCTCGAGATTTTGCACAAACCGAGCTAAAACCTGGTGTAATAGAACGAGACGAACATCAAAAATTTCCGGCAGAACAAATTAAAAAACTAGGCGAACTGGGCTTTTTAGGCATGATGGTAAGCCCCGAATACAATGGCTCTGGCTTAGACACTATTTCCTATGTATTGGCCATGGAAGAATTATCAAAAATAGATGCCTCTGCCTCGGTAGTGGTATCGGTAAATAATTCCTTGGTGTGCTACGGATTAGAAAAATATGGCTCCGAAGAGCAAAAACAAAA
The DNA here is from genome assembly GCA_945875895.1 of Sphingobacterium thalpophilum. GTDB lineage: Bacteria > Bacteroidota > Bacteroidia > Sphingobacteriales > Sphingobacteriaceae > JAIPAN01. Next base: position 47,346 of record CAMCMG010000002.1, read on the forward strand.
ATATTTAAAGCCACTAGCCGCTGGTGAAATCATTGGTGCTTTCTGTTTATCAGAACCCGAAGCTGGCTCCGATGCCACCTCACAACAAACCACCGCCATAGATATGGGCGACCATTATCTGTTAAACGGCACCAAAAATTGGATAACCAATGGTGGAAGTGCATCCGTATATTTGGTTATTGCCCAAACCGATGTAGCCAAAGGCCACCGCGGTATTAATGCCATTATAGTAGAAAAAGGCATGGAAGGCTTTAGCATTGGACCAAAAGAAAATAAATTAGGTATTCGTGGCTCAGATACCCACTCCCTTATGTTTACCGATGTGAAAGTGCCGAAAGAAAACAGAATTGGCGAAGATGGCTTCGGCTTTAAATTTGCCATGAAAACTCTAGAAGGTGGCCGCATTGGTATTGCTGCCCAAGCTCTCGGTATTGCCTCTGGCGCTTACGAGTTAGCCGTACAATACGCCAAAGAACGCAAGGCATTTGGCAAACCTATTGCCGAACACCAAGCCATTCAATTTAAATTAGCCGACATGGCTACCCAAATTGAAGCCGCCCGCATGCTTTGCTTAAAAGCAGCCTGGTTAAAAGACCAAGGCCTGCCTTATGCCCAAGCAAGCTCTATGGCAAAACTATTTGCATCCGAAGTAGCCATGAATACCGCCGTTGAAGCAGTACAAGTACACGGAGGCTATGGCTTTGTAAAAGAATTTCATGTAGAACGTTTAATGCGTGATGCAAAAATTACCCAGATATACGAAGGAACCTCCGAAATACAACGCATTGTAATTGCTCGAGAGGTATTAAAATAAATTCAAAATCATGAAAAAAATTATTCTCCCGTTTATTGTCCTTTCTATGTTTGCTTTGAGCAGCTGTAAACAAGCCGGCCTAGCCGATTTACAAAACGGCACGTGGCGTGCTACGCTTAAAACAGAAAGCGGGGTAGAAATTCCTTTCAATTTTGAACTAGCCGACTCGGCAGGGAAAAAACAATTAGACATTATTAACGGAGATGAGCGTTTGAGAGTAAATGAAATTAGCCAAGAGGGCGATTCTATTCTAATTCAAATGCCTTTGTTTGATTCGGAAATTAAGGCCGTACTTACAGGCGGTTCGCTATCGGGCAAATGGACCAAACACCTAGCCACTACCGATGTGGCCATGGAATTTACCGCCAGCCCAAATACCAATTGGCGTTTTTTTAAAACAGAGGGCGAAGCCAAAGTAGATTTAAACGGAAAATGGTCGAGCACCTTTATTAGTGCCGATGGGAAAGACACCAACGTGTATATAGGCCAGTTTATCCAAAAAGGAAACCGATTAACAGGTACTTTTTTAAGTACCACTGGCGATTACCGCTTTTTAGAAGGTACCGTAAACGGAAACAAATTTTACCTTTCTTGTTTTGATGGATGCCATGCCCTTTTATTCTCAGGAACGGTAAATGGCAATACCATTACCGATGGCAAACTCTATTCGGGTTTTTCTAGTATGGATAATTGGACAGGCACCAAAGACGATAAAGCCGAACTGCCCGATGCCTATAGCCTCGTGGGCTTAAACCCTGGCTACAAAAGCATCGATTTTGCATTCCCCGATTTAACTGGCAAGCTCGTATCGCTTAAAGACGAACAATTTAAAAACAAGGTGGTAGTAGTACAATTTTTTGGCTCTTGGTGCCCAAATTGCATGGACGAAACCGCCTTTATGGTTCCTTTTTATAACCGCTATAAAGATAAAGGCTTGGCCGTTATTGGTTTGGGTTACGAGCGCTCTACCGATGTTACCCGTGGACGCAAAAACATAGGACGTTTACAAAAACGCTTCAATGTACCCTACCCTTTATTGCTAACCGGCTATACTAACCAACCGGGCGAAGTGCTAAAAAGCTTACCAATGTTGAACAAATTTATGGCCTTCCCAACCACCATTATTATTGATAAAAAAGGAGAAGTACGTAAAATACATACTGGTTTTTCTGGACCGGGAACGGGTAAATACTACACCGAGTTTGCCGAAGAGTTTGATAAGCTAATTACCGATTTACTAGCAGAAAAATAAGCATGAAGCCACTCTAAAAGAGTGGCTTTTTTACTGCTTTTTCTCGGGCTTAAACCAATTGAATATAATTTTTAAAAGGCCCAATACCATGGCAAACCAAGCGGCAGAAATAAAACCGACGGTATGAAAACCACTTACAAAAGCATCTACCAACAATACCATACACACCGTAATAATAAACGATACCAAGCCAAGCGTTAAAAAGTTAAGCGGAATAGTAAGTATATGAAGTACAAAACCAATGGTTGCATTAACCAAGGCTAATAATAATGCTACCCAAAGAGCCGTTACAAACGAATCTACACTTACACCCGGTAAAATATAAGCTGCTAGTAATACTGCAATACCACTCAATAAAATCTCTAAAAGCGTTTTCATAGTGTAAATTTGATTAAAAAAGATGAGAAAATTATTAGCACATAGCCTACTATTTTGCTGTTTTGCTGTTGTGGCCTGCACACCCACTAGACAAACTAACGAATTGGACTTAGCTATTAGCCTTTCGGCAGATAAAAAAAGTGTGTTGGTGAAAAATATTCCAGCAGATTTACTCTCTAGCATAAAAAAAGATAGCCTACAATTGGTGGCATTTTTTGCCCTATATTCCGTTAATGATGATCCCGAAATGCAGGGTTTAGAATCGCCGATTCCCGGAAATTTTTCGGAGCAACACGAAGTACTTGTATTTACACCTATAAGCCAACTCAGTAAAGGCACAACTTATCGAGCCGAAATTTATGCACAAAGTCGAGAATTTTCAGTCATCAGTTTACTACAAAAACAAGAAAAATTGGGAGGAAATAACCCTATTACCTACACATTTACCTATTAGTTGCTTGTAAAAACAATTATTTGTACTATATTTGTATCGAATTAAAGAGGGGACGGTGTCCCCTCTTTTTATTTACTATACCCTAGCAACATGAAGGTAGAACAACGCATACTAGCTCTGGTAGCCGAAAAAATAGCCGACAGACCCGATTTATTCTTGGTAGAAGCAAAAATGCACGCCAATGGTAAATTGATGATTCTGATAGATGGCGACAAAGGCGTTGCCATACAAGATTGCGTTGCTATTAGCCGCCATGTAGGTTTTCATTTGGAAGAAGAAAATTTGGTGGATACCGCTTATACGCTAGAAGTATCGTCGCCGGGAGTAGACTTTCCCTTAACCTTGCTAAGACAATACGCTAAAAACGTAGGTCGTAACCTAAGTGTTAAGTTTAAAGATGGTAACAAAACAGAAGGAAAATTGGCCGAAGTACAAGAAGGTCACATTCTTTTGCAAGAACTGAAAAAAGAAAAGGGCAAAAAAGCCCAAACCGTTGATAGGCTAATCCCTCTCAATGAAATAACAGAAAGTAAAGTTTTAATTTCATTTAAATAAAATGAGCAACATTAATTTAATTGATTCCTTCCAGGAATTTAAAGATTTCAAAAACATCGACCGTCCAACGGTGATTAGTGTATTAGAAGAAGTGTTTCGTAGCATGTTGCGCAAACGTTTCGGAACCGACGAAAATTGCGACGTAATTGTAAACCCCGATAACGGAGATTTGGAAATTTGGCGCACCCGTATGGTTATGGAAGATGGCTTTTCTGAAGATGACGATTTAGAAATTGAATTGGCTGAGGTCAAAAAAATCGACCCTGATATGGAAGTTGGCGATGAGTTTATCGAACAAATTACCTTAGAAAGTTTTGGTCGTAGAGCTATTTTAGCTGCCCGCCAAACATTAGTATCTAAAGTATTAGAATTAGAAAAAGACGAAATATTTAAAAAATACAAAGATCGCGTAGGCGAAATTGTAAGCGGCGAAGTTTACCAAGTATGGAAAAAAGAAACCTTGGTATTAGACGATGAAGGAAACGAATTGTTGTTGCCTAAAACCGAACAAATTCCAGCTGACTTTTACAAAAAAGGCGACTCGGTGCGTGCAGTAATTAAGGAAGTAGAAATGGTAAACGCCAGCCCGAAAATTATTATTTCTCGTACTGCCCCAGAATTTTTACAACGTTTGTTCGAGATGGAAGTACCTGAAATTTTCGATGGATTAATTACCATAAAAAATATTGTACGCGAACCAGGCGAACGTGCCAAAGTAGCCGTAGAATCGTACGACGATCGTATCGATCCGGTTGGTGCATGTGTAGGCATGAAAGGCTCTCGTATCCACGGTATTGTACGTGAATTGAAAAACGAAAATATCGACGTGATCAATTACACCACCAACTTGTCGTTATTTATTACACGTGCTCTAAGCCCAGCGAAAATTACCAGTATTAAATTAGACGATGTTGATAAAAAAGCAGCCGTGTACTTAAAGCCAGATCAGGTATCATTGGCTATTGGCCGTGGTGGACACAATATTAAACTAGCCGGAAAATTAACGGGTTACGAAATTGATGTATACCGCGAAAATGCCGATGAAGATGAAGAAGATGTAGATTTAGAAGAATTTGCAGATGAAATTGACGGTTGGATTATTGACGAATTAAAGCGTGTTGGTTTAGATACTGCAAAATCGGTATTGGCGCTAAACGCAGAAGAATTGGTAAAACGTACCGATTTAGAAGAAACTACTGTAGAAGAAGTATTGGGAGTTTTACGTGCCGAATTTGAATAAGCTAAACCGCATTTTCATACTTGCCACTAAAAAAACCTTATTTTTGTTATTATAATTTAAAGCGAACGCTTAACCCTATTACATGTCAGAAGGTAAAAATATCAACTTACTAAAAGCCGCCAAGGAACTAAACATTGGTTTATCTACTGCTGCCGATTTTTTAAGCAAAAAAGGCTTTGCTGTAGAAGCAAAACCTATGTTTAAACTCGAAGGGGCTATGTATGATGCCTTAATGAAGGAGTTTCAGGGCGATAAAATTGTGAAAGAAGAGGCCAAGCAACTTGCTATAGACAAAATTCGCAAAGATGAAGTAGCCGAGCCTATACAAAAACCTGCACCGAAACGTCCGGATATGTTTGAACAAGAAGAAATTCTGATTAAAAACACCGGTTCATTTACGCAACCAGAAAAACCAAAAGAAGTAATTGTAAAAGCAGACGAAAATAAGGGAGTTAAAATAGTTGGTAAAATTGATTTAGATGATTTAAAACCAAAAGCTAAAGCCGAAGAAAAAGCACCAATAGAAACTCCTAAAATACAGGAAAAAGTGGTAGAGCCCGTTTTAGAAACACCTGCAACTCCTCCTGAAACTTCAATTAATGAGGTAGTAAGAGCCCGTGCGGGTAGATTAAGCGGACCAAACGTGGTAGGCAAAATTGATTTACCACAAGCACGTAAAGCCAATCCAGTGGCTTCATCTAATGCCGCTGCCGACCAAAAACGTAAGCGTAAGCGCACAGCATTTACCCCAGGGCAACCGGGGGGAGCAGTAGGCGCTAATACCAATCGCCCGGCACCAGGTAACCGTCCGGCACCAGGTGGCCGCCCAGATTTTAGAAATAATAGGCCCAATAATACACCCTCTGCTCCAAAAGGAGAGCCTACAGAAAAAGAAATACAAGATCAAATTAAGGCAACACTTGCCCGTTTAAGCGGAGCAGGTAAATCCGGAAAATTTGCTCAACGGGCTAAATTACGTCGCCAAAAACGCGATGATGTAGCCCAATCTGCCGAAGAGGCAGCTATGGAAAAAGAATTGCAATCTAAAGTTTTAAAGGTTACCGAGTTTGTTACCGCAAACGAGTTGGCCAATATGATGGATGTGCCCGTAACCCAAATCATTTCTACCTGTATGACCTTGGGCTTATTCGTATCTATTAACCAACGTTTAGATGCCGAAACATTAAGCATTGTAGCCGATGAATTTGGTTTTGAAGTAGAATTTGTAAAACCAGAAGATGAAGAAAACTCTACACTAGAGGAAATAGATACTCCGGAAGAATTAAAAGATCGAGCGCCTATTGTTACGGTAATGGGTCACGTAGATCATGGTAAAACTTCCCTCCTCGATTTTGTACGCAAAACCAACGTTATTGCCGGCGAAGCCGGGGGTATTACCCAACACATTGGAGCCTACGAAGTAACCTTAGAAAACGAACGTAAAATTACTTTCTTAGATACACCGGGTCACGAAGCCTTTACGGCCATGCGTGCTCGTGGTGCCAAAGTAACCGATATTGCCATTATTGTAATTGCGGCTGATGATAGTGTGATGCCTCAAACCAAAGAAGCTATTAACCACGCTCAAGCAGCTAGCGTACCTATTGTATTTGCGTTTAGTAAAGTAGATAAACCGGGTGCCAATGCCGATAAAATTCGCGAACAACTATCAACCATGAATATTTTGGTAGAAGATTGGGGTGGTAAATATCAAAGTCAAGAAATTTCGGGTAAAACCGGCCTAGGTATTGATGCTTTATTAGAAAAAGTATTATTAGAAGCCGATTTATTAGAACTAAAAGCCAACGCAAACAAGCGGGCAACTGGAACAGTAATTGAGGCTGCTTTGGATAAAGGTCGTGGTATTGTAACAACAGTTTTAATACAAGCCGGAACACTAAAAGTGGGTGACCCTATTTTAGCAGGTTGCTACAGCGGCCGTGTAAAAGCCTTAACTAATGAACGTGGCCAAAAAATAGAACAAGCCGGACCAAGTACCCCGGTACAAGTATTGGGTATGCAAGGTGCACCAACTGCGGGCGATAAGTTTAACTCGATGGAAAGTGAAGTAGAAGCCCGCGAAATTGCTACCAAGCGTATGCAATTGCAACGTGAGCAAGGCTTACGCAGCCAGAAACACATCACCCTTGATGAGATTGGCCGTCGTTTAGCCATTGGTAACTTTAAAGAACTAAACATCATTGTAAAAGGTGATGTGGATGGTTCTATCGAAGCCTTATCCGATTCCTTATTAAAATTATCTACCGAAGAAATTCAGGTAAACATCATCCATAAATCGGTGGGTCAAATCTCCGAATCGGATGTATTGTTAGCTTCGGCTTCCGATGCCATTATTATTGGTTTCCAGGTACGCCCGTCACAAGGTGCACGTAAATTAGCCGAACAAGAGCAAATTGACATTCGTTTATATTCTATTATTTATGATGCCATTAACGAGGTAAAAGCCGCCATGGAAGGCATGCTTGCGCCTGAGTTTGAAGAGAAAATTACCGCGAATGTTGAAATTCGTGAGGTATTCAAAATCAGCAAAGTGGGAACTATTGCCGGCTGTATGGTATTGGATGGTAAAATTACCCGTAACTCGAAAGTGCGTATTATTCGCGATGGTGTAGTAATTTATGCTGGTGAGTTAGCTTCCTTGAAACGCTTTAAAGAAGATGTGAAAGAGGTAGCTACCAATTATGAGTGTGGATTAAACATCCAAAACTTTAACAACATTGAGGTAGGCGATATTGTTGAAGCCTACGAACAAGTGGAAGTGAAACGGAAACTTTAATTTTCCAAGAAAAGTTTTTCTAGCTGTGTAACTGAAGCATCCCAATTAAATTGGGTGTGGATAAATTCGTTCCCGTTTTTAGCTAAGGTGTTTTTTAGCTCCATGTTAGTAAGCAGTTCAAACAAACGCTCTCCCATTACTTTTTCATCAGCCGTAGGAACTAATAAGGCTGTTTGCCCATCAGTGGCATAATCGGCATGGCCGCCAATATTGGTACAAACTACCGCACAACCGCAAGCCATGGCTTCGGCAGGCGGTAATGCCCAACCCTCTATTAAACTGGACGAAAAAAATACGCTTGATTCATTATATAATTCGGTCAAATTGGTAGGGTTTCGATGGAAATGTATCCAATCTTCTAAATTCTCGGGCTTAGCAAATGTGCTAAAAAGAATGATTTCTAAATTTTTGAGCCGCTTTTTTAATTTTCTAAATACCGAGAGAGCCGTAGCAGAACCCTTTAAACTAAGCTCAGAATACAACATGATAATTTTAGGAGCTACTCTAGTATCTATAGGCCTAGTAATATGAAAAATTTGGGTGTCTATGGCATTATTCAATAAAATAGGCATAATTCCCGAATGAGCGTAAACCGCTTCTTTTAAATAATTGGCAATTACCAAGTGAGTAATAGGCAGCTTAAAAGAATCGTATACCTCTTGTTCAAAGCCTGTCCATACTTCTAAGCTCTGAATTAGGTTAAATTTCTTTCCTTTCTCCGGCGATAAAGTAGCCACCCTATACGCCAATTCCCACCAGGTAGAAAACACCACATCTGCATCAGGTAAATACCTATCGGTAATATCGGGAACTACGTGTAGTTGTACGGAGGAGTGAAAACTGAACCATTTTTTAGAGAATTGATTTCGCAAAAAGCTCAAAGCCCACTTAACCCATAAGGGCGATTTCATAGGGCGGAATTGCTTGGCTACGCTATGGTACACATGTACCTCATGACCACGTTGGGCCAAGCGATTGGCGTACTCATACATAATCTTAGTGCCACCGCCAGCTTTGGAAGTTAAGCCCGGTAATAGTACATGTATGCGTAGTTTTTTCAAAGTTGGTGTAGGTTAAAAATTGCGCTAATTATTGACTAAAAATGGCCGCTAAATAAGTATTTGAGTATAATTTTACGATACCTGGGATACAAAAAATTACGAAGGGTATACCTTAAATATTGCCTTGCTTGCTCTGGATATGCTTTTCCCAAATCGCTTAAAGCCTGTAACTCAAAATTACGTTTCATTTTACGGTATATGGTTCCTTTATGTTTCCATTTATCCAAAATCTGAAACCTAGCTTCGGCCATGGCCACTAACCGGGAGGAGGTATTGGCACCATGCTGGCGGTAATAGGCCGTTACTTGATTAATAAAGCCGATGGGGTATTTATCTGCAATGCGGAGCCACATGTCTAAATCTTCAATAAGCAGTGCGGTGTCAAAAAGACCCACCGAATCATACACTTCTCTTTTAACCATTGCAGTAAGTGCAGGCACAAAAGATTTACCGAGGGCTATTTCTTTAAATCCGTATTTTCTGGTAAACAATTTTGGATTTAATTCTCCGGTTATGGCCGAATGTTCATCTATAAATACTGCTTTGGTACAACACATTCCAAAATCGGGGTGCTGCTCCATAAATTCTACTTGCAGCTTAATTTTATCTATATGCCATACATCATCAGAAGCAATAATGGCTATATATTTTCCACTAGCATATTGGCTAATGGCTGTATTGAGCGTAGCCGAAAGGCCCATATTTTGTTGATGCTCAAAAATAAAGGGATTAGTTTTTTGTAGGTTACGAATAATGGCTACACTTTTATCTTTAGAGCCATCATCTATAACAATAAGCTGTAAATTTGGATAGCTTTGATTGAGCACACTAAGAATGCACTCGGCCACAAATGCCTCGTGGTTATAGCAGGGTATAAGTACACTTACGAGCGGTTGATCATTTGGTGTTACACTAGAAGCCATTAACTATGTTAATTATTTTCTGCACTTCAGCATCTATTAATATCGGACTTATTGGCAAGCTGAGTACTTGTTCGTGAATTTTTTCGGTAAGTGGAAAACTTACGTGATTAAGTTCGGCATAGGCCCTTTGTTTGTGCGGTGCAATGGGGTAATGAATAACCGTTTGTATACCCTGTTCCGTTAAATAGGAATGAAAGTTGGCTCTATCTTCTACCTGAACTACAAATAAATGCCATACATGTTGCTCTTGGTACTTTATTATCGGTAATTTAACTTTAGGGTTTTTTATACCATTCAAAAAAGCGTTTGCAATCGCCCGTCTTCGTACTATTTCTACATCTAAATGCCTCAATTTCACACTCAACAAGGCTGCTTGCAATTCATCTAAGCGGCTGTTAATACCCTTATACGCATTGTGGTATTTTACTTCGGAGCCGTAATTTCCTAGGCTACGTACCATGGTGGCCAAAGCTGCATCGTTGGTGGTAACGGCACCGGCATCGCCAAGGGCGCCTAAATTTTTTCCGGGATAAAAACTAAATCCAGCGGCATGGCCCCAATTACCCGCTTTTTTGCCCCCTATACTTGCTCCATGCGCTTGTGCAGCATCTTCCACCACTAGTAAGTGGTGTTTTTCGGCAAAGGTGAGAATACCCGGCATATCGGCCAACTGACCATATAAATGTACCGCCAAAATTGCTTTTGTTTTTGGGTTAAGATGTTGCTCTAGCAAACCAGCATCTAAATTATAGCTGTGTTCGTTGGGCTCTATTAATACTGGAACCAAATTATTGGCAGAAATGGCTAAAATACTGGCGATATAGGTATTTGCAGGAACCAATACTTCATCGCCATCTTTTAATTTCCCTAGTTCCTTGTAGGCTCTTAGAATGAGAATAAGTGCATCTAATCCATTAGCAACACCCACGCAATGGTTTACTCCGCAATAGGTTGAGAATTTTTGCTCAAACGCACTTACTTCTGTTCCGGAAATGTACCAACCCGAATTGATTACTCGAGCACAAGCTTCTTCTAATTCGGCTTTATACTGATGGTTGATTGCCTGTAAGTCTAAAAATTTAATCATGGCATTCGGGTTTTCCGTGCACAAGAATATATTGTTTCTCAGTTACTTTGTCTTTTAGATCTAGGCCAAGTACTAGGCCTTGCTCGGTAACATAGCCCCTATGTACTGCAGGGTTTCCGTACCATAATGTAAATGGAGGAATAGATTTGGTTACCACACTGCCGGCACCAATCATACAATAGGGCCCCAATTTAATGCCACATAAAATAGTTGAATTGGCACCAATAGAAGCTCCTTTGCCTACAATAGTGGTTAGTTCATACCACTGAATATTTTTTGATCTCGGAAACGTATCGTTCATAAAGCTCACATTGGGACCCACAAAAACCTCATTCTCTAACTGTACTCCATTCCAAAGTTGTACGCCCGATTTCACGGTCACATTGTCGCCTATAACAACCCTGTTTTCTATTAAACAATGAGAACAAACATTGCAATTTGCTCCTATCACTGCTTCCTTAAAAATCACACAAAATTGCCAAATGGTAGTATTTTCACCAATATGAGTAGTTTGAACGTCGGATGTTGGATGAATCTTATAACTCATTGGTTGTAGTTAGAAATTCTTGATAGTCCCGAATATAATCCATTTCATCATATTTCATAGAGGCTAATACCAAAAGTACAGCCCCTGAGGAAAAATTTTCCAATTCTCTCCAAATATAAGGTGTTACATATAGGCCAAAATTGGGCCGGTTAAGGGTAATAGTTTTTTGCTCCTTACCATCATCTAAAACCACATCAAAGCTGCCGCTAACAGCTACAATTAATTGATATAGGTTTTTATGCGCATGCCCACCACGTGTTTCACCACTGGGCATATCATATAAATAGTATACTCTTTTTATGTCGAATGGAATGTCTATGCCGCCTTGTATTGGTGTAATATTCCCTGATCTATTATGAATTTTTGGCAAGTCTAACACCTCACACATATGTACAGATGCCTTCACGTTATTTGCATTTAATAAAGGTGGAAAATTCTCGTTCATAATCACCCTCATTATACATTTCAGAAGCCAATACCAAAGCACAAGAATTGGTTGAAAAATTTTCCATATGGCGCCAAATTCCCTTAGGGACATACAAACCCATATAAGACCTGTTTAGCAAAAATTGCTCCTCTTTTGTTCCATCATTGGTAACTACTGTAAAGCTACCCGATAGGGCAATAATAAGTTCTTGATTAGTTTTGTAACTATGTCCCCCTCTTGTTTCTCCTCCCGGAACATCGTAAATCCAGTAGGTTCTTTTTATTTTAAACGGAACATGGCTATTCTCCTCCACAAAAGATAAATTTCCTCTGTTATCTAAAATTTTAGGTAAGGAAATGAATTGTACAGCAGAAGGATTCATAACTAAATATACTAGTTAAAATATAAAAAACGTAACACTAGTATTATTCTTAAGAATTTACTTAGTCGTTAAATACCTGCATTTCCACCAATTTGCAATACATGCCTTTATGCTTCATTAGTTCTTGGTGAGTACCACTTTCAATAATTTTACCGGCATCGAGTACTATAATTTTATCGGCCCGCTGAATGGTACTTAAACGGTGGGCTATGACTAAAGAGGTGCGGTTTTCCATTAATTTATTAAGGGCATCTTGTACCAATTTTTCCGATTCGGTATCTAGGGCTGAAGTGGCTTCATCTAAAAGCATAATAGGCGGGTTAGCCAATACCGCTCGGGCAATACACAAACGCTGGCGCTGGCCACCCGAAAGTTTTAAACCACGGTCGCCAATATTGGTTGCATAGCCTTCTTCAGTTTCTTGTATAAATTCGTGTGCATTGGCAATTTTAGCAGCGGCTAGCACTTCTGCTTCCGTAGCATGGGGTCTACCAAAGGCAATGTTATTAAAAATGGTATCGTTAAAAAGTACCGAATCTTGATTCACTACGCCCATTTGTGAACGAATGCTATCCATTTTAAGCGTTTTTAGATCCACGCCATCAAACAAAATCTGTCCTTGCTGCGGATCAATAAATCGAGGAATTAAATCCATTAAAGTTGATTTACCACCACCCGATGGCCCTACCAAAGCCACCATTTTGCCAGCCGGAATACTTAAATTAATGTCTTTTAAAATAGCCCGATTACCATACGAGAAGGATATGTTTTTACATTCGATGCTACTTGTAAAGACAGGGGCCGTTTGCGCATTAAGTGCATCGTTTACTTCTGAGGGGGTATCGATAAGTGCAAGTACCCGTTCGCCAGCGGCAATACCAGAGTGTATTTGGCTAAAGGAATCTGTAATAGCTTTGGCCGGGCGCATGACCTGTGAGAATAAGGCGATATAAGCGATAAATGCCGGTGCTTCTAAGCCTTTGTCTCCTGATAAAATGAGGTAACCACCATACAATACAATACCACAAACTACTAGTACACCCAAAGTTTCTGATACCGGCGATGCCAACTGTTGCCTACGGGCCATAGAGCGCAATAAGCCCGTATAGCGTTTATTTTCGGTGTTAAACTTTTCTTTTATCACCTCGGTGGCATTAAATGCTTTTACAATTTTTATACCCGATAAAGCCTCGTCTAAAAAAGTAATCATACTGCTTAATGATTCTTGAGCAGCTACCGCTTGATGGCGCAAGCGTTTCACCAAGCGGGCAATTACCAAACCGGAAACTGGAATAATAAGCAGAGCAAAAAATGTAAGTTTTGACGAAATCAAAAACAACATAATGATATAGGCAATAAGCTGAACGGGTTCTTTAAACACCACCAATAAGGTGCTAGTTACCGAATACTGCACCACTTGTACATCCGAAGATACTTTAGACATAATATCTCCCTTACGTTCGTTATTAAAATAGCCTAAATGCAAGTTCATCACACAATCAAATACTGATTTTCGGAGATTTAGAAGCGTATGTGCCCGTAAATTTTCCATAATACGCTGAGATAGGTAACGGAAAATATTTGCCAACACCACCGAGCCAATAATACAGGCGCATACTATTTGTAATGCACCCCAAGTACCGTATAAATCAATGGCTATTTGAATATAGTATTTAAATTGGCCCATAATATCCCAACCAGAAGTGGGCGGTCCTACTACCTTCGATTTTCCATTCTGGAAAAACAACGTTTCCAACAAGGGCGACAATAAAGCTAAATTAAGGGTATTGAAAATGATAGACAGTATCGTTGTAAAAATATACGGCACTGCAAACTTCTCAATGGGTTTAGCGAAGGAAAGTAGGCGGAAATAGGTTTTCATGTATTTTGTTTACGGCGTAAAGTTACACTTTTGGTCGAATGTGCCTTAAATGAATTTGGCCTAGACTTTTTCCTTGCCAGATTGTACATCTTGCCCCGCTAGAAGCGCTTTCATTTCTTGTTGAGCATCGGCAAAAGTACGGTTGCTTTGGTGTTTTTTCTGCAAGGCCAAAAAACGTTTCTTTGCATCATTAATATCTTCAGAAAGATCGAAAAACTGCTTTAACGAGCTATAAAAATAAAAATTACCCACTAGCCACATTACGCAAGTTTCTAAGAGGGTTCGCAAGTACCAGCCTAGCTTTTGTACACCCGATAGGTGTAAAGCATGAACCATTAGCTTATTTCTAAAATAAATACCTTTTACCCAGTTTTTAGTTTGATAGTTTTTGGTGGTGGCTGCATGATCGTGTAAACAAAAGCGATCGGGGTAGTAATAACACTTCCAACCTAGGCGCCATGCTCGTAAGCCTAAATCAAAATCCTCATAATAAAATGGTGAGAAAAGCTCATTAAAACCACCTATTTCTTTCAACTTTTCGGCATCTAGTAACGCATTTGCCCCAGATAGGTAAGCCGTAGGAATAGGCGCCGAAGGATTTACAACATGAAAAAAAGTGTTGGGTTTTATCTTTCCCCATTGTAGCCTAAAACTGCGGGCACTGTCTTGTATTTCTCCGTTTTTGGCTCCTCTAATTTGAGCCATTACGCCAAAAGTATCAGCATGTTTAAAATAGTCAAATTGGCCATCTAAATAATTTTCGGGCAATTTAATATCGGTATTTAAAAGTAGAATATAAGCATTTTTGGCTTGGTGTATGCCCACATTACAGGTAGCAGAAAATCCACTATTTTTTTCTTTTACCTGTAATTTTACTTCGGGGTATTTTTTCTGAAGAAAGGCAACCGAATCATCCGTAGAGCAATCGTCTACCACCAAAACTTCATAAGGAATGGCGGCGTGCTCCAAGGCAGCAAACACCGAAGGCAAATTGTTTTGCAATAGGTTATTACCGTTGTAATTCGGAATAATTACAGAAATACTAGCTGCCTTCATAGGAACGTAAAGGTACAAATATACCTGCTAACGCATTATTCGGGGAATGATTTTGGAATACAAATAAAAAACGTGTTTTTTGTACTGACTTTTGGGTGTAACGCATGCTAAATAAAACAGATTTTAAGGAGTTATCGAGAGCCCTCAGCTTGGTAGAAAATAGCGTAGAGGGCTATCGCGATATCTTGCTCGGACTACAGCCCAATGCTACGCCCATTATTGGTATTACTGGCCCACCAGGGGCGGGCAAAAGTACCTTGGTAAATGCGCTGCTAAACCACTGGAGCGCCCAAGGAAAATACGTAGCGGTATTGGCCATAGATCCTACCTCTCCATTTAATTTAGGTTCTTTGCTCGGCGACAGAATTCGCATGGCCGAACAGTTTACTAAACCTAACGTGTTCATTCGTTCCTTAGCTACTCGTGGTTCATTGGGTGGCTTGTCTGCCAAAACCATCGAGTTGACCGATATATTAGGTTCCGCAGGTTTCGATTATATTTTGGTGGAAACCGTAGGCGTAGGCCAATCGGAAGTAGAAATTGTCGGTTTAGCCGATATTACTTTAGTGGTATTGGTTCCCGAAGCCGGCGATGAGATTCAAGGAATAAAATCGGGTTTAATGGAAATTGCAGATGCGTTTATAGTGAACAAAGCCGACCGTGAAGGAGCCGATACTTTTGCCAATACCTTGAAAAAACTAAGTCAGCAAAAAGCAGAGCCCGTACCGGTGTTAAGCACCGTGGCTAGCAAAGCAAAAGGTATTGAAGAACTCATTGCCTTTATAGATCAGTTTGAGAAAAATACCTCAACCAAAAAACAACAGCTATTGGCACAAAAAGCCTGGCAATTGCTGCAACAAAAACTTACGGCAGGCCTAAACAAAGAACAGCTCCAACAAGATCTTGCTGAAGCTGTTCAAAAAAGTGATTTTAATCTCTACCAGTTTATAGATAACTGGACTAGCCGTTCATAATATCTTCCAACTCTTCTACCTCTACCGGTATATCGGCCATCAAATCAATATTACCATTTTTAGTGATTAGAATATTATTCTCGATACGAATACCCAAACCTTCTTCCGGAATGTAAATACCTGGTTCGCAGGTTAAAATATTGCCTACTTCAAAGGCTTTATAGCGACTTGCAAAATCGTGTACATCAATGCCCAAATGGTGCGAAGTGCCGTGCATAAAGTATTTTTTATAAAGTGGTGCCGCTGGGTTTTGTTTGGCTACAGCTTGCTTATCTAACAAACCTAACCCAATTAATTCGGCCTCCATAATGCAGCCTACTTCATCGTGGTATTCGTTCCAAATAGTACCGGCAACTAATAATTTGGTGGCAGCCCTCATTACTCTTAATACCGCATTATACACCTCTTTTTGACGTGGACTAAACCTACCGCTTACCGGAATAGCCCGACTCATATCCGCATTGTAATTGGCATATTCGGCACCAAAATCAAACAAGATAACATCGCCGGCGTTGCACACTTGATTATTATCGTTGTAGTGCAAAATATTGGCATTAAGGCCCGAAGCAATAATGGGATTATAGGCATGCCCGGTGGCTCTCTGGCGAATAAATTCATGAATAATTTCAGCCTCAATTTCATATTCGCTTACACCCGGCTTGGTAAATTTTAATACTCGTACAAAGGCATTACGGGTAATTTCACACGCTTTTTTGGTCAATTGAATCTCTATTTCTGATTTTAAGGGGCGTAAATCACGCAATATTAAAGCACTACGCTCATAGTAATGCAAAGGGTAGCGCTCCTTTAATTGCTGTATAAAGCGTAAATCACGATAAGGCACTTCATATACCGAACGGTCGTTCTCATTGGTATTTAAATAGATATTTTCGGCATAGTGAATAATTGACTGCAACACACTCCAAAACTCATCAAGCCAAAAAACCTGGTGTAGCCCTGAAGCCTTTTTGGCTTCTTCTTTGGTGTATTTGTGGCCTTCCCAAACTTTAATATGATCGTTGGTTTGACGTAAAAAAAGCACCTCCCTGTATAGTGGATTAGGACAATCTGGAAATAGTATTAAAATAGTTTGCTCTTGATCAATGCCACTTAAATAAAATAAATCGGGATTTTGCTTAAAGGCAAAATTTTGATCGCCACTACGCAACTGTTCATCATTCGCGTTAAAGATAGCTATGGATTTCGGTTTTAAACGGTGAGCAAGATTCTTCCGATTCAGCATAAATAAACTAGCGTCAGGTGCAATATATTTCATAATAATTTAATATTAACTATAATGATTTTTAGTGTAATAATTTTTATCTTTACAACTTATATAATACGATATAAAAAAACTCTTATAAAAATAGGCTCTTTTATTTGAGCCAAACATATCATTATTTCTGCAAAAAAAATGTACAAAAAAATAGTTTAACCTTAAAAAAAGTATATGATTAATTCTACACGTAAGAAAATAATTGCCCTTTCAATGTTTATTTTATTAAACTTTGTCGCGATCTCCAATGCACAAGAATCGGCTACAACTACAAACTCAACGCCTAAAACTTTTGGCGGAAGGGCTCAGTACAGAACTTGGTCAGTGGGTTTTAATGCCGGTTCACTCAGCCCACGGGTTTTAACAGTTTTGTATAACGATTATTCCAATAATGACCTTAATTTAGGTTATGGTATTTCGCTTCGCAAGCAACTTTCTACTAATTTTGGACTTGAATTTGGGTTTTTAGGCGGTAAGTTATCTGCTGATAATAGCTCTGGGAATAATGCAAGCAACACCAATAAATCATTTGAGACAAATTTGAATTGGAGCACCAGTTTTATGGGTGTAGTAAAATTGCTAAATGTTGATTTCTTAAAAAGAGAAAATAATATAAACTTATTGCTTAAGGCTGGATATGGTTGGGCTGGTACAAAATCTGTAGTAACAACTAATGCCAATGCCTCTATTTCATCGAAGATCCCTCATCAAAGTTTTGTGCCAGTGGGTGTATCTACCAAGTTTAAGGTTTCTAATGCAGTTAACTTTGACTTGGGTTATAATGTTTATTTTTACGATGGTGACGATTTGGACGGAACCATTATTGGAGTAACCCAAAACGATAAATTTGGTTACCTTTATACAGGATTAGAATTCTCCATAGGTTCTAAACCCAAACCAAATTTAGATTGGATAAACCCAATCGCCTTAATGTATGACGAGTTAAAAGATCCTACATTACGCAAAGAATTAGAAGAGTTAAAACAACGTGTAAGTACATTAGAAGCTGCCGATTTATTGAAAGATAGCGATGGCGACGGAGTGGCTGACAAATTAGATAAAAGCCCTAACACCGAAGCAGGTTTGAGAGTAGATGGTGCTGGTACTCCATTAGATACCGATAACGATGGTGTGCCAGATTCTAAAGATAGCTGCCCTACAGAAAAAGGTACAGCAGAATTCAATGGTTGCCCAGGTTCTCCAAGCTCTTCAGCTGATGCTATTCAATTTGAGTTTAACTCATCTGTACTTAAGACCTCGTCTTACCCAGTATTAGATCAATTGTCTAATGACTTAAGAAGTAAAGTTGTTTTAAAAGTAGAACTAGGTGGTCACGCTTCTGAAGAAGGTACCACAGACTATAACTTACAATTATCAAAAGATCGTGCAAATGCTGTTAAAACTTACTTAGTAAACTCAGGTGTTACTGCTAGCAAAATCGTGGCTAATGGTTACGGCGAAACTCGTCCAGTAGCTTCAAATACTACCGAAGAAGGTCGTCAGTTAAACAGACGTGTAGAAGTTGTGAGATAATTCGCTTTCTTAAAACCTTCACAAAAAAAGAGTCTCGGTACACATCGGGACTCTTTTTTTGTTTATACCTTTGATACCATGTATTTCTTCAGAAAAAAAGATCCGAACAGACCCGATAGTTTCAATCTAAAAGTCATGCATGCGATTAACAGCATCGCAATGATATTGTTTTTAGGGGGCATTATTTATAAACTAATCCAGTGGATTACACAAAGATGAGTAAACAAATACTTTACACCAAGCAAGCGCCAGAACCTATTGGTCCATATAGCCAAGGTATTCAGAGCGGGCCATTCCTGTTTTTATCGGGCCAAATTGCAATTAACCCTGCCACCAATGAATTGGTAGAAGGCGATATTGTGGTAGAAAGCACCCAGGTGATGGAGAATATTAAAAAACTCCTGCAAGAAGCCAATTGTACATTTGATAATGTAGTAAAAACCAGTATTTTTTTAAGCGATATGGGCTACTTTGCTCAAGTAAACGAAGTATACGGAAGTTATTTTAGCGGTACTTTCCCCGCCAGAGAAACGGTAGCCGTACTTGGCCTACCCAAAAATGTAAACGTAGAGATATCGGTAATAGCCGCAAAATAGTGAAGGAGAGTAGAGTCAAGTATTTTGTAGCAGCCCTAACAGCCACGGCACTTTGGGGCTTTTTTTCTATCCCATTGCGTATGCTCAAAGCATACCCATCAGATGAAATTTTACACTACCGCATTCTCACCTCTTTATCTATCACTTGGGTAGTAATTGCCCTATTTAGACGACAAAAATTAAAAGAAGATATCGCTCGGTTAAAAAGCTTAGATGCCCATCGGCGCAAGCGCATACTTTTGCTCACACTATTGGCCGGAGTGTTGGTTACCGCCAATTGGTTCGCCTTTATTTACGCTGTAAACCATGTCAGTTTAACATCTGCAGCCTTTGCCTACATGGTTTGCCCACTATTAACAGCTATGGGTGGTTTTATCCTCTTAAAAGAACACCTAACACCTATTAAACTTGTAGCCATTGGCATTGCCTTAATTAGTATTTTAATTTTAGCACAGGGTTCCTTAAGAGATGTGTGGTGGTCGGTATTAATTGCCAGTTTATATGCAGGCTACCTACTCATACAACGGGTTGTAGTAGAAATAGATAAGTTTAATATGTTGGGAGTGCAGCTCGTATTATCCACCCTAATTATGCTTCCTTTCTTTTTTTACCACCACGGCAGTTTCCCCTGGGATGCTCATTTTTGGATGGTAATTTTAGTCATATCGGTGGTGTTTACCATTATCCCTTTATTTTTAAGTTTATATTCACTTATTGGCTTACCCTCTTCTACCATGGGAATTCTCATCTACGCCAATCCATTAGTTGCTTTTGCCGTAGCTATTTTTTATTTTCATGAATCAATAAACCAACAACAAGTATTTGCTTATATATTGTTACTGCTAGCAGTAATAGTATTTAACTGGGCACTTGTAGCTAGTTTATTAGCTAAGTATAAAAAGCAAGTATACTAAACGGAAAACATGCATAAACTAAGTACTCCTATTGAGTACCTAAAAGGTGTAGGGCCACAACGAGGCGAACTCTTCAAAAAAGAGTTGGGCATATATACCTATGCCGATTTATTGCAAAACTACCCCTTCCGATACATTGATCGTACCCAATTTTATAAAGTAAAACAACTAAACGCCGAGTTGCCTCATGTGCAGGTGTTGGCCCGAGTACTGAGCAAAGCGGTGGTAGGTGAAAAAAGAACCAAGCGTTTGGTAGTTGAGTTAAAAGACGATACAGGAACCTTCGAAAGCGTGTGGTTTCAGTCTATTAAATGGTTTGAGCGCAACATACAAATAGGCTCAGTATATGTGTTTTTTGGCAAGCCTACTGTATTTAATGGACGCATCTCCATGTCGCACCCCGAAATAGAGGTATATAACCCAAAGGCCAAAAAACAAGGAAACCTACACTTACAACCCGTTTATTCATCTACTGAAAAATTAAAACTAGCCACCTTAGATAGCAAAGGACTACAGCGCTTGCAGGCGGCTGTTTTAGAAAGCTGCATCTCCGAAGTAGAAGAAAATTTACCCGAATACTTAAAAGAACAACACCAGCTCATTGGCCTTAAACAAGCGCTCATTAATATTCATTTTCCAGAAGATGCCCAGCTATTGGCCACGGCACAAAAACGCATAAAATTTGATGAATTATTCTTTATCCAACTCAAAATATTAAAAAATAAACTGCTTAGAAGTAGAAAATTTAAGGGCGTAATTTTTGGAGAAGTGGGCGAAAAATTTAACGCCTTTTACAACACTAGGTTACCCTTTCAACTCACCGAGGCACAGAAACGAGTACTCAAAGAAATTCGCCTCGATACCCAAAAAGGGGTTCAAATGAATCGTTTGCTACAAGGTGATGTAGGAAGTGGAAAAACTATAGTAGCCCTCATGACCATGCTTTTAGCCATAGATAATGGCTACCAAACATGCCTGATGGCCCCTACCGAAATCTTGGCAAGACAACATTTCAACTCTCTAAAAGAATTGATGGGCGATGGCTTAGTAAACATTGAACTCCTCACCGGATCAGTAAAAGCCAAGCAACGCAAAATTATTCACGAGGGCTTAGAAAATGGGAAAATAAATATTTTAATTGGTACCCATGCACTTATTGAAGACGTGGTTCAATTTAAAAACTTAGGCCTCGTAGTTATTGATGAACAACACCGCTTTGGGGTAGAACAACGAGCTAAATTATGGAAGAAAAGCCTGGTGCCACCCCATGTTTTAGTTATGACGGCCACGCCCATACCTAGAACTTTGGCCATGACCCTTTATGGCGATCTAGATATTTCGGTAATTAATGAATTACCGGTGGGCAGAAAACCAATCGAAACTCGACATTTTTACGAAAGCCAACGCTTACGCATGTTTGGTTTTATGCGGGAAGAAATTGCCAAAGGCCGACAGGTTTACATCGTGTACCCGCTTATTAAAGAAAGTGAAAAACTCGATTTATTATATTTAGAAGCCGGTATAGAGGCCGTTAGCCAAGAGTTTCCCCTGCCCGATTACCGTATAAGCATGGTGCACGGAAAACTAGCCGCCGCCGATAAAGAATTTGAAATGCAGCGTTTTGTAAAAGGGCAAACCCAAATTATGGTTGCCACTACAGTAATTGAAGTAGGCGTAAATGTGCCCAATGCAAGTGTTATGATTATCGAAAATGCCGAACGTTTTGGCCTATCGCAATTACACCAACTCAGGGGCAGGGTGGGTAGAGGAGCTGAGCAGTCGTATTGCATTTTAATGTCGGGAAATAAACTAAGCAACGACGCCAAGCTGCGTCTCAACACGATGGTGCGCACCACCGATGGCTTTGAAATTTCGGAAATTGACCTGCAATTACGGGGGCCCGGCGATATTGAAGGAACGCAACAAAGTGGGGTGCTCGATTTAAAATTGGCTAACATCACCCAAGACCAAGCCCTATTACAAGAAGCTCGGCAGGCGGTTATTCTTCTTTACGAAAACGACCCTGATTTACAAAAACCAGAAAATACCATCTTGAGAACGTATTTCGAACAACGCAATCCGGGCATTAGCTTGGATAAAATATCCTAAAATTAATGCTTAAAAAAATTACATTTGTTAAAACACTAAACATATGAAAGTAGTAAAACTCCTCCTAGCACTAGTCATGTTAAGTACTAGCCTTTTTGCCCAATCGGCTGATTCTATTTTTCTTCGTAAAATATACGATGAAGCCTTGGTAAACGGAAAAGCATATCAAAATCTCAACTATTTATGCAAGCAAATTGGCCCCCGTTTGAGTGGCTCAGCACAAGCACAAAAAGCGGTAGATTGGACCAAAAAACTCATGGAAAGCTATGGCTTTGATCGGGTGTATTTGCAAGAGGTTTTAGTGCCTCACTGGGTACGTGGAGAGAAAGAAGTGGGTAAAATTGTGCTTGGTAAAAAAGATATAGAGGTGCCTATTGCCGCCCTTGGCGGTTCGGTAGCAACACCAAAACAAGGACTCACAGCCGAAATAATTGAGCTGCAAAGTATAGCAGAGCTTAAAACATTGGGCGAAGATAAAATTAAAGGAAAAATTGTCTTCTTTAATCGTGCTTTTGACCCTAAACCTATTGAAACAGGCACTTCATACGGTATGGCTGGCGACCAACGCCGAGCAGGCGCATCCGAAGCAGCCAAATATGGAGCAGTAGGTGTTATTGTCCGTTCTCTCACACATGCTATAGACGATTATCCGCACACCGGAGCCATGAATTACGAGGCCAATGGAACAAAAATTCCGGCTGCTGCTATCTCTACTAAAGGTGCAAACGAGCTGAGCAGATTACTAAAATTAAAGTCGGCTGAGCCGGTAAATTTTTTCTTTAAACAAAACTGCGAAACCTTACCCGATGTACTTTCCTACAATGTAATTGGTGAATTAAAAGGTATTACCACCCCCGATGAAATTATTACTATTGGAGGGCATTTAGATTCATGGGATTTGGCCGAAGGTGCCCACGATGACGGCACTGGAGTCATGCAATCTGTTGAGGTATTGCGCATCCTAAAAAGTTTGGGTTATCAGCCTAAACACACCATCAGAGCTGTGTTGTTTATGAACGAAGAAAATGGCTTGCGTGGCGGACAGAAATATGCCGAAATTGCCAAAATTACGAACGAAAAACATATTGTTGCCATGGAATCAGATGCTGGAGGATTTACCCCTCGTGGTTTTGGTATTGATGCCCCTGCAGATCTTTTCAAAAAAATAAAAGGCGATTGGGAAAAATTGTTCGAACCCTATCAAACCGATCGACTTACCTTAGGTGGTGGTGGTGCCGATATAGGCCCACTAAAAACCGCCAGCCCAGGCATTGTACTTATTGGTTTTAAACCCGATTCGCAACGCTACTTTGATATTCACCACACGCCGAACGATGTGTTCGAAAATGTAAACCGAAGAGAATTAGAGTTAGGTGCCGCTGCTATGACCAGTCTTATTTACTTAATTGACCACAACGGATTGAAGAACTAATTTTGGCAAAAACCGACCCATATAGCGCCTTACGTTTTCCCGAATTTCGGGCCTATGTGGGCATGCGCTTCTTTCTAACATTTGCCTACCAAATACAAGCCGTAATTATTGGTTGGCATATGTATCAGCTCACCAAAGATCCGCTTTCTTTGGGTTTAATTGGTTTAACAGAAGCCATACCGGCCATTACCATTTCTTTATACGGAGGTTATTTAGCCGATAAATCGGATAAAAAAAAACTATTGGCTTGGGTAATTGTTGCCATGACTATTTGCTCGGCAGTATTGCTTTTAGTAACCTCCCCATTAGTAGCTAGTTACTTAAGCAAACACGCCATTATTGTCACTATTTATCTTATGATTTTAGGCATTGGAATTGCCCGAGGATTTTTTTCCCCCACAGCATTCTCATTAATGGCCCAAATTGTACCCAAAGAACACCTAACCAATTCCTCAACCTGGAATAGCTCAAGCTGGCAAATAGGTACTATTGTAGGGCCGGCCATAGGTGGTTTATTATATGGATTTAGTGGCGTAACCACCTGTTTTATTGCAGTTTTTCTATTTATGTTGGTGGCCTTGGTTTGCACCCTATTCATCAGCAATAAACCGGCGCAATTCATCTCCCAACAACCTATTTTCGACTCGTTAAAAGAAGGAATTCAGTTTGTGTTTAAAAGCCGAATGCTGCTAGGCGCACTTAGCTTAGATTTATTTTCGGTGTTTTTTGGTGGTGCCGTAGCACTCATGCCCATTTTTGCCAATGATATTTTAAAAGTAGGACCCGAAGGATTAGGTTTTCTACGAGCTGCACCTGCCGTAGGCGCTGTACTTGCTATGCTGCTCATGACCCGCTTTTCGCCCATGAATAAACCCTGGAGAAACCTGCTATTAGCGGTTACGGGCTTCGGCATTACTATCATATGCTTCGGGCTTTCCACAAATTTTTACCTCTCTTTGGTGATTTTATTTTTCGAAGGTGCTTTTGACAGTGTGAGCGTTATTATTCGTTCCACTATCTTACAAATTCTCACCCCCGACGAAATGCGTGGACGGGTGGCTGCTGTAAACTCCATGTTTATAGGCTCATCCAATGAAATTGGAGCCTTCGAATCGGGTCTTACCGCCCGTTTAATGGGTGCCATACCATCGGTATTATTTGGCGGCACCATGACCTTGTGTGTGGTGGGCTTTACCTACCTTAAAACCAAACGATTGGTTCCGCTTAGTCTCAAACAAATTAATCCGCATTAATTCTTAGGTAGTTTTTTGCTGATAACACCAACTTCCGAAAATTGTAATGCTGCTTCGGGAATATCACTTTGGGTAAGCTGTTTTAGCAATTGAAAAGCCTTGCCGGTAGGGTCTATAATCAAATGCTCATTATCTTGCTGAAAAATAGAAGTCACCTTTGCCGAAATAAACTCTCCTTTTTCGGTAATGTTTAAGGCCAAAAGTGGAGCCACGCCGTTGGGACCATCTAAATTAAACATACCATAGGTGCAAAAATTGCCCAAACTATAGGCTATAAAGCGGTTTTTATACAAATCAACCGCTCGGGTAACATGCGGGCCACTGCCCAATACCACATCGGCACCGGCATCAATAGCCATACGAGCAAAAGCGTAAGCATTACCTCGGTTTTCACCATAAAAATATTCGGTTGCTCGGGTAATGTGCTGAAATTTTGACCCTTCGCCACCACCATGAAAATACACTACCACAATATCACTTAGTTTTTTTAATTCGGCAATGCGCTTTTTTGCAGCAGCCCAATCGTGTAAAGAAGCCGTACCCTCATTGGGTGCAAAAGCACAAACGCCATACTTCACTCCGTTTTTCACATATAAAGTGTAGGGATGCGATTGAAAACCGGCAAACTGAATACCTGCATCGCTCAATGTTTTAGCCGTTTGTGTACGTCCATTTTCATTAAAATCACCCGAATGATTATTGGCAACACTTACTACATCAAAACCGGCATCTTTTAGGTGCGCCACATAGCGCTGGGGCATACGAAAGGCATAGCAAGCCTTACTATTTTTACATTTATCGCTTATGCCATCATCTAAAAATACACCCTCCAAATTACCAAACGTCAAATCGGCATTACGCAGCAAAGGCAAAACTGCTTTAAAACTTCCTTTTCCATCGTCTTTGGGCAACACAGGAGCTGGAAAAGCAGAGCCCATCATGATATCTCCAACTGCCACAATACGCAAGGTATCAGGGTGCGCTAGCAAGGCCTGCATTGTGCCAACAAAAAGATAAATGAAGAGGAAAAGCCGTTTCATAGGGATAAAAATAAAAAAATCCTGCCGAAGGCAAGATTTCATATGTACTGATGAGGTAAAAATACTTTACTCTATAGGTGCATTTAAGCGGCCGCCTTTGTAAAAATAGCGTTTATAATAGGGCTCATCTAAATTGCTCAATACCACTCCACGGCTAGATGAAGCATGTGCAAATCGGTTATTGCCTAAATAGATACCCACATGCGTAATGCTGCGGCTTTTAATTTTAAAAAACACCAAATCACCTTCTTTCAACTCTTCGCGGCTTACCGGAGTAGACATGCTAAAAATTTCTCTGGAGTTACGCTGAATAACGGTATTAAATACCTTCGAATAAATTTCTTTAGTAAAAGCAGAGCAATCTATTCCTTTACGGCTAGATCCGCCAAAGCGATATGGGGTACCAATCCAATCGTATACAAATTGGTATAATTTTAAATTAGAAGTAGCAGATAGCGCAACGCCCATTACCTGCGAAAAGTAGTCCGAAAGTAAGTTATCCGGATCTTCTGTTTTTACAGGCTCCTTTTTGGCCACAGTAGTTTGGGCTTGCGCAGAAGCAAATAAAGCAGTGAAAATGAAAATTGTTAATATCTTTTTAAGCATAAGCTAGGGCTTATTGTTTGTATAAATTGTGGTAATTGCTTGTTAATTAACACATTCAAACAACACAAAGGTAGCGTAATTAAACAAGTTAAGCAAAGAAGTTTGTCTTTTTAACATTTTTTCACATTTAAACGTAGGCTAAAAACTTCGTGTAAACAACACAATAACTCTTCTTTTTTCTGTAAGATATGATTAGATTTGTGATCCCTAAAAACGATATATACAAGAGAATGAGTTCAGTAGAAATTACGAAAGATACCTATCTCCAGTGGTACGAATCGATGCTTTTGATGAGAAAGTTTGAGGAGAAAGCTGGACAATTGTACGGACAACAAAAAATTAGAGGCTTTTGCCATTTGTATATCGGACAAGAAGCCGTAATGGCTGGTGCGATGTCGGTATTAGGCCCCCAAGATTCCATGATTACTGCGTATCGCGAACATGCGCACGCCATTGCTAGAGGCATGTCTGCCAACGAGATTATGGCCGAATTATACGGTAAAGCAACCGGTTGCTCTAAAGGCAAGGGTGGTTCTATGCACATGTTTAGTAAAGAATTGGGCTTTTACGGTGGCCACGGTATTGTGGGTGGACAAATTCCTTTGGGTGCGGGTATTGCTTTCGCCGAAAAATATAAAGGTACCAGCAACGTAAACGTATGTTATATGGGCGATGGTGCTGTACGCCAAGGTGCCTTAAACGAGGCCTTTAATATGGCCATGTTGTGGAAATTACCTGTAGTATTTGTATGCGAAAACAACGGTTACGCCATGGGTACTTCGGTAGCCCGTACCACCAACATGTTAGATATTTATAAAATTGGATTGGGTTTTGATATGCCTTGCGCTCCTGTTGACGGCATGGATCCGGTAGCGGTACACAACGCCATGGACGAAGCGGTTAGCCGTGCTCGTAGAGGCGAAGGCCCTACCTTCTTAGAAATGCGTACCTATCGCTATAAAGGACACTCTATGTCTGACCCGGCAAAATATCGTAGCAAAGAAGAAGTAGAGGAATTCAAAGCTAAAGATCCTGTAGAAAGTGTAAAAGAAACCATTCTTCGTAAAAAATATGCCACCGAAGCTTGGATTGAAGAAATAAACGAAAAAGTAAAAGCGATTGTAGACGAATCGGTGCGTTTTGCAGAAGAATCTCCATTGCCAGAAGCTCAGGAGTTATATACCGATGTATATGCACAGGGAGATTATCCTTTTATTCGTGATTAAGTTTACCTTAAATCAATAAAAATATGGCTGAAGTAGTGCGCATGCCCAAAATGAGCGACACCATGACTGAAGGGGTGATTGCGAAGTGGCATAAAAAAGTGGGTGATAAAATAAACTCTGGCGATTTAGTTGCCGAAGTAGAAACCGATAAAGCAACCATGGATTTCGAATCTTTCCAAGAAGGTACCCTACTTTATGTAGGTATAGCTGAAGGTCAGGCCGCTCCAGTTGACTCGATTATTGCTATTATTGGTGCCCCAGGCGAAGATTACCAAGCATTATTAACTGCTAGCCCTGCCCCTGCTGCCGAAAAACCAACACTTATTGTGGCAGAAGCTGCCCCGGTTGCAGCGGCTCCTGCAGCTAGCGCAAGCGTAACACCAGAATCATTAGGTGCTACGGTTATCCGCATGCCTTTATTAAGCGATACCATGACCGAAGGGATAATTGCAGAATGGCACAAAAAAGTGGGTGATAAAATAAAAAGCGACGATGCCTTGGCAGACGTGGATACCGATAAGGCAACCATGGAAGTAACTGCTTATGCCGAAGGAACCTTACTTTATATAGGTGTAGAAAAAGGTAAAGCAGCCAAAGTAAATGATATTATTGCCATTGTAGGCAAAGAGGGTACCGATGTAAGCCCTTTATTAACAGCAGTCCCAAGTACTCCGGCGCCTATTGCTGAACCTGCCCCAGTGGCAGCAGCAGCTCCCATTGCTACTCCGGTAGCAACAGCAAACACTCCTGCGGCAGTTGTTACTAGTAGCGACGATTCTAGACTAAAAGCATCTCCTTTGGCTCGTAAAATTGCGCAAGAAAAAGGAATTGATTTACGCCAAGTACATGGCAGTGCCGAAGGTGGACGTATTGTGAAGAAAGATATCGACGGTTTTGTACCAAGTGCAGCTCCAGTAGCCGCTAGCTCTAGCAGTGCGGCGACGGCAATTACCGCTCCTTCAGCGGTAATTCCAACCTTTGTTGGCGAAGAAAAATATACCGAAGTACCCGTTTCGCAAATGCGTAAAGTAATTGCCAAACGTTTAGGGGAAAGCTTGTTTACCGCTCCTCACTTCTACTTAACCATTAGCGTAAACATGGAAAATGCCATGGCCGCTCGTACACAAATAAATACCGTAGCCCCGATAAAAGTATCTTTTAACGATATCGTAATTAAAGCCGTGGCCAATGCATTGAAGAAACATCCGGCTGTAAATTCATCGTGGGGTGGCGATACCATTCGCTTCAACGAACATACCAATATTGGCGTAGCCATGGCGGTAGAGGATGGTTTGTTGGTTCCGGTGGTTCGTTTTGCGGATGGTAAATCCCTTTCTCATATTTCTGCGGAAGTAAAAGAATTTGGCGCAAAAGCCAAGACTAAAAAACTTCAACCTACCGATTGGGAGGGTTCTACATTTACCGTATCTAATTTAGGCATGTTTGGTATAGATGAGTTTACTTCTATTATCAACTCACCCGATGGAGCTATTTTATCGGTAGGTGCTATACAAGAAATTCCGGTAGTGAAAAACGGAGCCGTGGTACCAGGCAATGTGATGAAATTAACCTTAGGTTGCGATCACCGTGTGGTTGATGGCGCAACAGGTGCCGCTTTCTTACAAACCCTTAAAGGTTTATTGGAAGAGCCGATACGGTTATTAGCCTAAAACACCTATTCGTTCGTAACAAAAAAACCATCCCTAAAATCGGGATGGTTTTTTTATGATACCTAAACCACTCTTTTAGTCTAAAAAGAACGAGAAAACATAATACAGTATAGCCGCCAATAAAGCAGATACTGGAATGGTTAACACCCATGCCCAAATAAGGTTTACGGTTACTCCCCAACGTACTGCAGAAATTCGTTTACTCAATCCAACGCCAATAATTGATCCGGTAATGGTGTGCGTGGTAGAAACCGGTATTTTAAAGTGTTCAGTAAAAAATAAGGTTAAGGCTCCGGCAGACTCGGCGGCAACTCCTTCAAATGGGGTTACTTTAGTAATTTTAGAGCCCATGGTTTTTACAATTTTCCAACCACCACTTAGGGTGCCTAAGGCAATTACCGTGTAACAAGCTAAAGGAATCCACCCTGGAATATGGCCTGGGTTATCGCCATTGGGCAAGGCCACATCTAACCAAGCCGGTAAGCTTTCTTGTGCTACGCCCGAGGTGTGAATGTAAACAGCTACGGCAGCGGCAATAATACCCATTACTTTTTGCGAATCGTTACCACCATGGCCCAAACTAAAAGCTGCGGAAGATACCAATTGCATTTTACGCAACCATGCACTTGCTTTAATTTCGCTTAAGCTGCTAAAAATTAAGCAGAAAAAGCCAACCGAAAAAATAATTCCTGCGAATAATAGCCATTTTAAATTGTGTGATTCTGCAACAACACTCCAGAAATGAGAATCGAAACGGGGTTTTTTTATTTCAAATATCATTCGGCTACGCACAAATAACGCCGTAGTGGCCATGATTACTAAGGTCCAGATTTTAGGTGAAATTGCTTTTTTAGAAGAATGCAGCAACCATACAGATAAGAAGTAGGAAACCAGCATACCAATAAGTGGAGCTAATACGATGAAAGATGCAATAACCAATACACCAGAAGGCAAGCCGCCCTCTTTACCGGCTGTATACCATACTACCGAGCCTACACCGGCGTGCGCAATGGCTGCACCGGCAAATCCACCAATTAATGTGTGTGATGAACTAGATGGAATACCCAACCACCAGGTTAATAAGTTCCAAGCAATGGCAGCAACAATACCCGATAAAATAACAGTAAGGTTAATATCCATGGTGTTTGCCGTTTTGGCAACGGTATCGGCAACGCCGAAACCAAATACCCAATAAGCTAAAAAATTAAAAAAGGCAGCCCATACTACTGCCTGAAATGGACTAAGTACTTTGGTGGAAACTACTGTGGCAATAGAATTGGCTGCATCGTGAAAACCATTGATATAATCGAATACCAAGGCAAGCCCAATAATGGTGAAAAGTAGCGTTAAGCCCATAGCTCTTGCTTAAGCGTGTTTAACTAAAATAGATTCCAATACGTTGGCTGCATCTTCGCACATATCGGTTGCGGTTTCTAGTGCCGCTAATACTTCTTTGTATTTTATAAGTTGAACCGCATCCTTTTCGAAATCAAATAGTTCGCCAACAGCTTTGTCGAACACATAATCGGCTTGGTTTTCAATGCTATTAATGCGTATACAAGAATCGGCAATAGCTCTTTTATTTTTTAAATTTTTCAACTCCCTAATAGCCTTATCCAAGTCTATCACAGCTTGTAAAATTAATTCGGCCAGTTTTTGAATAGGTTCGGTAATGTGGTCCACATTATATAAATGCATTCTATTTGCTGAACCATGGATATAATCGGCCACATCGTCAATTGCACTAGCTAATTGATGAATATCTTCTCTATCAAATGGGGTGATGAAATTTCTACTTAGCTCTAAATAAATTTGGTGGGTTATATCGTCGCCGATATGTTCCATCGTTTCAATCTCTTTAAAAAGCTCCAAGCGATCATCAACATTTTTAGTGTTAACGGCTTTGTTTAATACTTCGGCCATATTAATCAAATTGTTGCTTGCCTGCTCAAAAAGTGGGAAAAAATTCTTGTCCTTAGGTATAAAGTACTGAAAGATGGTGTTTAATGACATTTGAGTTGATTTTAATTAATCAAAGTTAGGATTGCTGTGTTAAGTTAATGTTAAGTCTATGCTTTCTGGAGGGTAAAACCAAAGGTAGAGCCTATGCCCTCGGTACTGCGAACCGTAATGGTTTGATTTTGGGCCTCGAGCATGTGTTTTACAATGGCCAAGCCTAAGCCAGAACCACCAATTTCTCTAGAACGACTTTGATCGGTTCGGTAAAACCGTTCGAAAACACGGGACTGATATTTTTCTTCTATACCCACACCATCATCGGTTACTTCAACTAATATTTGATCGTGTAGTTCGAATAATTTAAAGGCAGTAGTGCCATTGGGTTTGCCGTATTTTATAGAATTATCAATCAGGTTAACCAAAACTTGTCTTATTTTTTCTCGATCGGCTTCTACCTTGGTTACGGTTTGGTATTTATCTTTAAATTCAAGGTTTATATGGTGTTTTTTTGCTTGTAATTCAAGCGATTCTACTACCTCTTGCAGCAAGGCACTAATATCAAAAATTTCGTAATTGATGGGTAATTCGCCGCTTTCAAGTTTAGAAATGGCATCTAAATCTTTTACCAAAAAACTCAAGCGGTCTACATTTTTGGCTGCTTTTTTAAGAAACCTTTCGGTTTGTTCTGGGTTAGATAATAAATCGTCTTGGAGCGCTTCAATGTAGCCTTGAATAGCAAAAAGTGGCGTTTTAAATTCATGAGAAATGTTGGCCAAAAATTCTCGACGAAACTCTTCTTGTTTCTTTAAACTATCTATTTCCGATTTTTTATTGATAGCCCACTCTTTTACTTCTTGCTCTACATCGTAAATGGGATTATCGCTCACATATTCGCCAATGGCATCTTTTAAATCTTTACCCAATTTGAGATTATGTATAAGCTTGTAGATAAGCTTAATTTTACTGTACACAAAACGTTCGGTAAGGTAGTAGAACACAACAAAACTAGTACTGAGGGCAACCACCAAGGTAGCCAACATATATAGCCAATTGTGCTGAAAATAGAAGTTTAACAGTGCTAAAGATAGGGCAACTGCTAAGGCATTAATCAACACTAAAACAGAAAGTTTCATAAATTAGTTAAGCTAATGGGGCCGCATCCGGACTTTCTCTTCTGCTGCCTTCGTATAATTCATATTCTAATAAACGGCAATCTAATTTACCATTATAAAATTCTATTCTTCGCGAAGCTCGTAAGCCTATACGTTTGGCCAAATCAGGGTTACCGGTAAAAATATAACCTCGGTAACCTTTGGCCTCTTGCTTCATAAAATCGCCTATGCGTTTGTAGGTGGCCTCTAGCTTGGTATGCAGCCCCATACGCTCACCATACTCGGGATTAAACATAATCACGCCCGGTGTACTCGGAACGGGTGTTTCGGCAAAATCGCATACTTTAAACGTAATTAATTGATCTACGCCAGCTGTTTGTGCATTTTTTTGAGCTATATCTACTGCATCAGCCGAAATATCGGTGGCGATAATTTCAAAATCGATGGTTTTAACCGATTGATCTTTTAATAACCTGCGTTCCGTAAAAAATACCTCTTCCTCATAGCCCAATACGTGCATAAAACTATAGTTCATGCGGAATAAACCTGGGCGTTTGTTGGTTGCTAGCAAAGCCGCTTCAATGGCCAAGGTACCCGAACCACACATGGGATTTACAAAAGGGCTTTTTTGATCCCAATCTGTTGCCATAATGGTACTAGCTGCTAAAGCCTCCAACATAGGTGCTTTGCCAGGCAATTTACGATAGCCGTGTTTGGCCAAAGTTTCGCCCGATGTATCTAAAAATATGTCAGCTTTATCATCTTTCCAATACAAGTGGATAACCACTTTATCTAACTCTGGTCCGGTATTGGGGCGAATTTCTTTTTTCTCTTTAATTCGATCTACAATGGCATCCTTTACCTTTAAATTGGCAAACAAAGGGGTGGTAATGGTTTCGTTATCTACATTAGAGGTCACGGAGAAATAACCGGTGAAATCAATTAAATTCTCCCACTCCATTTCAACCAACTCTTTATATAAACGAGCGGGGTTATCGGCTATAAAGCTTTTTAATGAATAAAGTACCTGGCTGGCGCAACGCAAATTAAGATTGAGTTTGATACAATCAGTTACGGTACCTGTTAATTCTAAACCAGTGCTAAACACCCTATCGGGAGTAAAGCCCAAGGCTTCTACTTCCGCTTGCAAATAAGGCGCTAGGCGCTTATTACAGGTGATGATAATTTTATTTTTGGTGTGGAAAACTTGCATGATATTTTGCAAAGTTAATCAATTAAAATATGGAGATTTGTTACTAGTATTTTAAAAATAAGAATTAATGGATATTAAAGGAAAAGTACACGAGGTTAGCGAAGTAATTACCGTGAGCGAAAAGTTCAAAAAACGTGAAGTGGTAATTGAATATGCAGAAAATCCGAGCTACCCGGAATACGTAAAATTAGAAGCAGTACAAGATAAAGTAAACTTACTTGATGCAGCAAAAGTAGGCGACCAAGTAGAGGTATTTTTTAACCTACGTGGCCGCCCATGGACAGATAAAAACGGCAAAACACAATATTTTAACACCCTTTCGGTGTGGAGACTAAACGTATTGGGAGGCGCTGCAAGTGCCGCACCAACACCAGAATTTGCTGCACCAGCAGATTTATCTGCAGAACCGGGTGCTGAGGATGATCTTCCATTCTAAGCAAAAACTCTTTTAGTAAAAAAGCCGTTCCGAATATCTTCGGAACGGCTTTTTTGTATAATTACACGAATCAAAAAAACACTATAAACCTATTAACAATTTAAAAATTGATGAAACAAAGTTAAGGCTTAGTATCATTCAATTTTGTTAATAGGGTGTTAAAAAGTGTTAAAATAGGCTGCACTACCACCAGCTTAGGTATTTTTGAACCATGAAACGGAAAAATATTGTGCTCATAACCGGCCTAATGACTGTTGCCTTGTTAGGTGTATTGGCTATGCAATGGTATTTTCTTAACCAATCTTACCAATTAAAATCGCAACTGTTTGATCAAAATGTAAACGAGGCGCTTAGTAATGTGGCTAAGAAACTCGAACGGCAAGAAGCCTATAATTTTTTATTAAAAAAGGCAGTAAACACCAGAAATGAATCGCAAAAAAGAAAAAATCTAGCACTAGCTACCAGCCAGTTGAAGCAAAATTCGGCAGCCCGAAAAGAATCTTATGCGCAATTTTTAAGCAAAGAACAGCAAAAAGCAGATAGTTTATTTACCATACGAGATAGTATGCTCCGGGCCCGTTACCCGGTAGTATTTTCTTACGACGCTACTAAACAACAAGTAGAAGAAGAGGGAGAATTGCAACAAGAATTGGTACAATTTGTTGATCCATTTGGTGGCATACATCAACAAGTACTACAGCATCGGGTTCCGAAACTCAGCTTTACTAAACAAAACCCGGTAGATTCCATTCGGCAGTACATTGTATTCGACCCGCAAAATGGACCTAAACTTTTTACCCTAGCTAAACCAAGGCTCACAAATATAAGTAGAAGCGATGCGACTGGTGCGCCTGATGAACAACTCGTACAACACTTCTTAGATTCTGTACAAGGAAGTAAAAAAAATGTATTACAAGATTTGGCACAAGAATTTGGTTCGGCTAAAATGCCGTTAAATAAGCGCATACAATCAAATATGGTAAATCAACTTCTGCTTAAAGAATTACAGAACAAAGGCATTACCGGAAGTTTTACCTACAAAATACAGCAAGCAAACGTCAAAAATAAGATAGACACACCAACTGAAACTAACGAACATTCGCATACTGGTGAAGTGTATAAAACACAGCTCTTCCCAAAAGAAATGATTAAAGAAAGCGGTTGGCTTTTGCTTAGTTTTCCGAACAAAAGCAATTACATTTTGGCAAACATGGCTTGGATTATGGCGCTTTCTGGAGGTTTATTACTAATCTTATTGGGTAGTTTTGGATATACCTTGCAACTTATTTTAAAGCAGAAAAAAGTATCGGAAATGAAAACCGATTTTATAAACAACATGACCCACGAGTTTAAAACACCTGTAGCTACCATTATGATTGCCAGTGAAGCATTAAAAGATGAAGAATTGAGTGGAGGCCGGGCTCAAATAGAGCGCTTAGCTACTATTATTTATGATGAAAATATACGGCTAGGTAATCACATTGAACGTGTTTTACACCTAGCCAAAGTAGATAAAGAAGATTTTAAACTAGAAAATAGAGCCATAGAATTAAACACCCTTATTGCTGCCGTAGCCGATAGCATGAGCTTACAACTCGAAAAACAAAAAGCCAAAATTCAGTTAGATTTACAAGCAAAAAATGATCTGGTATTTGCCGATGAATTACATCTATCGAACGTACTATTTAATTTAATAGACAACGCTCTTAAATATTGTGAAGGAGAAGCAAAAATTAAAATTAGTACACAAACCCTTGGAAAGCACGTAGTATGTATAGTAAAGGATAATGGCCTAGGAATGAGCAAAGACCAAATCGATAAAATTTTTGATCAATTTTACAGAATACCTACTGGCAACGTACACAATGTAAAAGGATTTGGCTTGGGCTTAAGTTACGTAAACACCATTATACGCTTATTAAAGGGGCAAATAAAAGTAAAGAGTGAAAAACACAAAGGTTCTACCTTTGAAATTAGTATCCCACTAGCATGAAAAAAATACTATTAGTAGAAGACGACCCTAACCTGGGGCTACTCTTACAAGAATATTTGCAACTCAAAGGAAAGTTCGAGGTAGTACGCTGCAGCGATGGCGACGAGGGATTACAAGCCTTCACCAAAGAAGCATTTGATATCTGCATTTTAGATGTAATGATGCCCAAAAAAGACGGCTTTACCCTTGGCAAAGAAATTCGGAAAATAAATGAGCACATTCCGCTCATTTTTGCCACCGCAAAAACCATGATTGAGGACAAAACAGAGGCCTTCACCCTCGGTGGCGACGATTATATTACCAAACCATTTAGAATTGAAGAATTGCTTTTGCGTATCAATGCGCTCTTAAAGCGGGTTTCTGAAAATAATAACGATGAAACAAGTGTGCAGCAAAGAAGCTTTCAAATTGGCGATTTTGTATTTGATGTAGCCGCACAGCAAATAACTTATAAAGAAAATACCCAGCGATTAAGCACCAAAGAAGCCGAATTATTGAAGTTATTGTGCCAGAAACAAAACCAAGTGTTAACCCGAGAAGAAGCACTTTTAGCCATATGGCACGACGATAATTACTTTAATGGCCGCAGCATGGACGTATTTCTCAGCAAATTACGCAAATACTTAAAAGCCGATCCGAAAGTAGAAATTATGAACGTACACGGCAGAGGCTATAAGTTATTCATCCATTAGGACGAACAAGCAATTCAGTTACTAAATACCTTGTTACCTTACTAAGTAATATTCATAATTATAAAAAGCCTTACAGTTACAAAGCAGGCACTCGGTTAGTGTAGAGATGTGGAAAACTAAATCTATAAGAAAGACATTTTTGAGGTATTTTAATCATTAATTAGTCTTGGCAAGATTATTGATGATATAGCTTTATAAGCGCACATTAGTTTACGATGATGGAAGAAGAATTTGAATTTGGATTTAGTGAGGATCCTAAATTTTCAGTAGAACGCTACGAAGAAATGATCCGCAATCAGGATCAGTATTTCTTCGATGCGCAAGCATTTGAAAACATCATAGATTATTATATCGAGAAAAACGACCCTATAAAGGCACTTCAGGTAGTAGAATATGCCCTAAGCCAACACCCCTTTGTCTCGGTATTTTTAGTAAAACAAGCACAATTATTTTTAGTAACCAACCAACTAAACAACGCTTTTGCTGCCTTAGATAAAGCCGAAACCTTAGAAGCATCTGACCCAGATATTTTCACGCTAAGAGGCACCATTTTTGAAGGCCTAGAACAACATACCGAGGCACTAGAAAACTATAAAAAGGCCTTAGAAATGACTGAAAGTAGAGATGAAATTCTCTTACACATTGCCTACGTTTACCAAAATATGGCCGATTATGAATCGGCAATAACCTACTTAAAAGAGTGCTTAGAAAGCAATATGGAAAACCAAGAAGCCCTTTATGAGTTGGCTTTTTGTTACGATGTGCTCGATAAACAAGAAGAATGCATTGAATTTTATAAACAATACATAGATACCGAGCCCTACTCATACGCCGCTTGGTACAACCTAGGCAATGCATACAATAAATTAAATTTATTCGAAAAAGCCATTGATGCTTACGATTATGCCATTTTAATCAAAGAAAATTTTTCATCGGCTTATTTCAACAAAGGCAATTCATTGGTTAATTTAGATCGCTACAGCGAAGCTATTGAGGTGTATAAACAAACCTTTGAGTACGAACCACCCAATGGAGACACCTATTGTGCCATTGGCGAATGCTACGAAAAATTAGAGCAAATGGACGAGGCTCGTAAATATTACAAAAAGGCGGTAAAAATGGATCCCGAACAAGCCGATGCTTGGTTTGGCATAGGCGTAACGCTCGACTTTGAAGAACGCTTTTTTGAGTCGCTCCATTTTTATAGAAAAGCGTTGGAGTTAGACGATCAAAATCCGGATTTTTGGTTTGCCATTGCCGATGCGCAATACAAACTAAAACAATTAGACGAATCTGAAAAAGCCTACGAAAAAGTACTAGAGCTAAACCCCATAGACATTGAAGCTTGGTTAGATTACTCCTCTATATTATTTGAGCAAAAGAAACTTACCGAAGCTATTGAAACCATTTCGGAAGGTATTAAAACCAACCCAGATGCAGCCGAACTGTACTACCGTATGGTGGCCTACCTCTTTGCAGATGGACAATATGCAGAAGCGTTGGCTTTCCTAGAAATTGCACTCAATACCGATCCGGAAAAACATCATATCCTATTCGAATACCTCCCCCAATTACAAGAAAACAAGGTAATTATCGATGTCATTAATCGGTATACCAGATAAACACTCACAACACTTTAATAGTTAGATTTTTTTTGGACATTTGCAGCATGAATTATACCTTAAATAATATCCCCGAACGCACCCAAAAACCAAGAAATAGTGGCATAACCATGGTTATGGATAAGGGCTTAAGTATCCGTGAAATTGAAGACTTTTTAGAAGTTTCCGGAACACATACCGATATTGTAAAACTGGGCTGGGCTACCTCTTATGTAACACCCAACTTAGACAAAAAACTGCAGGTATACAAAGATGCAGGTATTCCTACCTATTTTGGAGGTACATTGTTCGAGGCCTTTGCCATTCGCAATCAATTTGACGATTACCGCCGGGTACTAGACAAATACGATATGAAATATGCCGAAGTATCGGACGGTTCTATGGATATCGAACACGACGAAAAATGTGAATACATTCGTAAACTAAGTGAACAAGTAACCGTAATTTCTGAAGTAGGATCTAAAGATGCTGCTAAAATATTTGCCCCATACAAATGGATTGCCCTCATGAAAGCCGAAATTGAAGCCGGTTCTTGGAAGGTAATTGCCGAAGCTCGTGAAGGTGGAAACGTAGGTATATATCGCGATTCTGGAGAAGTAAGAGAAGGTTTGGTAGATGAAATTTTAACCCAAATACCCGCTGAAACCATTATTTGGGAAGCCCCCATTAAAGCCCAACAAGTATGGTTTATAAAACTAATTGGTACCAATGTAAACCTAGGTAACATCGCCCCGGCAGAAGTTATTCCATTGGAAACTATCCGACTTGGTTTAAGAGGAGATACCTTTAGCCACTTTTTAGATCAAGGGAAGTAATTTCTGCATTCATAACATGAAAAAATACGGCATTATCGGGTACCCATTGGCACACTCCTTTTCAGTTGGCTATTTTACAGACAAGTTTAAAAAAGAAAGTTTATCAGATCATGAATACGTGGCTTTCCCCATCGAATCCATTAGCGATTTCCCGGAAATTATAAAGAGTAATCCCGATTTATGTGGATTGAATGTTACCCATCCGCATAAAATTGGGATTATTTATTATATGGATAGTTTAGATGAAGCCGCTAAAGAAATTGATGCCGTAAACTGCATTAAAGTTGCCAATAGCCACCCAGTTGAAGATTTTTTTAGTGGAGAACTATCCTCCACACAAATTCGTTTAGAAGGCTACAACACCGATGCCTATGGTTTTGAGCACTCCCTAAAACCCCTACTACATAAGCGGCACCAAAAAGCCTTAATTTTAGGAAGTGGTGGAGCATCCAGAGCGGTGGCCTACGTACTTAAAAAACTCCATATAGAGTACCAAATAGTGTGCAGAAGAGCCCGTAGCAAACAACTAGGCTATACCGATGTAACCGCCGATTTACTAAAAGAACACCTGCTCATTATCAATACTACACCTTTGGGCACGTCCCCAAACATCAACGAATGCCCAGATATTCCGTACGAACACCTTACAGATAAACATTTGGTGTACGATTTAGTATACAATCCCGCAGAAACCGAATTTTTAAAAAGAGCCAAACAAAAAGGTGCCGCCATTAAAAACGGCTTAGAAATGCTACATATTCAAGCAGAAAAAGCTTGGCAAATTTGGAACAGCTAATCCATGAGTTTTCTGAAAGTACTCCTAGCTGTATTGGGTATG
Organism: Sphingobacterium thalpophilum; assembly: GCA_945875895.1. Taxonomy (GTDB): domain Bacteria; phylum Bacteroidota; class Bacteroidia; order Sphingobacteriales; family Sphingobacteriaceae; genus JAIPAN01. The sequence continues at coordinate 87,510 of CAMCMG010000002.1, forward strand.
GGTTTGATTTTTAGTGCTTGCGGGAGTAATTACACACCTAAGCCACGAGGTTACTTTAGAATAGATTTTCCAGAAAAAAAATACCAAAGCTATCGGGCCAATGCTCCTTATGGCTTTGACTATCCGGTATATGCCCAGGTGCAGGCTGATACCCGAGCAGATGCCAAACCCTATTGGATTGATGTCGCATTTCCGCAATTTAACGGTCGACTACACTTGAGTTACTTGCCCATAAACTCTCCGAAAATGCTCAACCAACTGAGCGAAGATGCCCGCACATTTGCTTTTAAACATACCGTAAAAGCCACCGCCATTGATGAGGGTATTATTTACTACCCCGAAAAAAAGGTATACGGCATTTATTATACCATAGCAGGTAATACCGCATCGGCCGTACAGTTTTACCTTACCGATAGCAGCAAAAACTACTTAAGGGCTGCTTTGTATTTTAACGAACAACCCCGAATAGATTCTATAAAACCTGTGCTTAACTTTATAAAAAAAGATATTGATGTATTCATCAAAACCTTTAAATGGAAAAATTGAGCTTTAAAATACAATTTTAGTCTCCCGCAATTTTAGTAGATGGTTTTAAGGTGCGTTCAAATAAGTTAAAAATACGTTTGTACTCATCGGTCCAGCTGGCTGGCTCGGTAAAGCCGTGATCTTCTACCGGAAATACCGCCAACTCCCAGTTATTTTTACCCAACTCTATTAAGCGTTGGCTGAAACGAACAATATCCTGAAACTGTACATTTTCATCAACCATGCCGTGGCACATTAATAAATTTCCTTTTAACCCATCGGCAAAATAAATGGGCGAACTTTGTTTGTAGGCTTTTTCATCTAAAGCAGGTTCGTTTAAAATGTTGGATGTGTAACCATGGTTGTAATGCGCCCAATCGGTTACCGAACGCAGGGCTGCTCCCGAGCTAAACACTTCCGGTTCGGTTAGTAAACCCATGAGGGTAATAAAACCGCCATAAGAACCACCATACAAACCCACGTGTTTGGGGTTTACAGCGTATTTCTCTACCAACAGTTTTACGCCATCAACTTGGTCGCTTAAATCTTTACCACCCATGTGGCGGTAAATACCCGTACGGTGATCGCGGCCATAACCCGAACTAGCTGTATAATCAATATCTAAAACGGTATAACCAGCATCTGTCAATAAATTATTAAACATGAATTCTCTAAAATACTGGCTCCACCAATAATGCACATTTTGCAAATAACCGGCACCGTGCACAAACACCACCGCTGGTTTATCTGGGTGCGGTTTTGTAGGCACATACAGCCTAGCATATACATCGGCACCATACCTATTTTTAAAGCTAATCAGGTCCGGTTCTCTCCACGCATAGCTCTTAAACTCAGCCGAGGTTGATTGCGTAATTTGTTTGGCTTTGGCACCTGGCTTATTTTCTTGCAAATACAATTCCCAAGGTTTATTGCTGTACGAATAACGAATGGCCAACCATTTTTCATCGGGCGAAAGGCTTACTTCATTACCACCCTTCATGCTAGTAAGTTGGGTAATTTCTCCTCCATTTGTTGGCATGCGGTAGAAATGTGTAATACCCGGATGTTGCTTGTTTGCACTAAAGTAAAAGGTTTTTTTATCGGTAGATAAGCGTAGGCTTTGCACCTCCCACTTACCAGAAGTAAGTTGTTTTTTAGCCCCACCGCTTATATTTTGCGTATAAATGTGAGAATAACCGCTAGCTTCACTTTGGTAATAAATAGTTTCGTGGTTAATCCACCCTATGTTGGCACCACCAAAGCTGCCGCCAATACCCGGACCACCAATCCAAGCCTCATCACGCTGACGATCCAACAAGCTTAACTGACCCGTACTCGGATCTAACTTCATCACCCAGCGATCTTTATTATCTAAAGCATAAACCAATACCACAGCTTGGGTACCAGCATCGTTCCAATACGGACCCACAATACTCACCTTGCGGTCTTCATTCTTTTTAGTGCGTTCTTCTAATTGTTTAGGATAATCTTTTACATAATCGGGTAAATCTTTAATGCCCGGTATGTCTTTGGTAGCAATAGTATATATAGTATCGCGGATACGATCGTACACATAACTTTGGTACGTGGCCAATTGATTACCCACTTTAGTACGCCCCGGAATGTCTTCTACATAGCCGGAAGCGGTTATATAATTGGGCACAATCGTATTTTGATTTCCTTCCGGATTTTTGCTGATTTTAAACACCAAGTAACGAGCATCGGGACTGGCCTTAATACTACTCAATGAACTTTTATCATCTAAACTAAACTCTTTTGGGCGGATAGGTTCATTGGCCTTGCGTTCTGCATCGGCAGTTTTTTGCTGAGCAGCCTCTTGGCTTAAAAAATCGAAGGTTTGCAATTGGTCGTTTTTTAACCACTGATCTTGTTTGCTTAAACTGGGCTCTCCACGCTTTTTAGCTCTAGAAAAATTACTTAGTTGCGTTAAACTTCCATCTACTAAAGAAATGCTAAATAGGTTTTCTCCTTTTTGGAAAATAACTGTGCGCTCATCCCCCGAGAAAGAAGCATTACTTTCTCTTTCAACAGTATTGCTTAGCGCTTTTTCTTTGCCGGTGGTAATAGTTAAAAGAAATAAATCGCCATTGCGCTCAAAAAGAGCTTGGGTGTTTTTCTTGTTGAAAACCACATTGCGTCTATTCAAGCTTTGCTCTTCGGCATCGCTAACTACTTGCGGTTTAGTGGCAGTTAAGCCAATGCTAAATATAGGATCGGTTGTTTTTTTATCCGGATTCCAATTAAAATAAACCTTGTTACTACTTAAGCTCCACGCCACATTGCTAGGCGCTACGCCCATCCATTGCGGATTGCGCATAATTTTTTCGACACTTAAGGGAGCTAAATTTTGTGCAAATAGCTTTACAGAAGCTAAAAACAAAAGGGTTATACCAAGTCTTTTCATCAAATTTTAAAATTGAATAAGCAAGGTAATAAGTAAAAAGCATATTGCCTACACCTATCTTCGGGCCCTAGCTATGAGTACATCACGAGCAAAACCGTATCTTTGCTAGCTATGCAGGCTACCAACATAAGAGTACGATTTGCGCCCAGCCCTACCGGTGGATTGCACCTAGGCGGCGTAAGAACCGTGTTATTTAATTATTTATTTGCAAAAAAACACAAGGGCACCTTTGTGTTACGCATCGAAGATACCGACCAAACCCGCTTTGTAGAGGGGGCCGAACAATACATTTTAGATTGTTTAAACTGGTGCGGTTTACTGCCCGATGAAGGTCCGCACGTGAGTGGGCCCTATGCGCCTTATCGCCAAAGCGAACGTAAAGCAAACTACCGCAGCTATGCCGAACAATTGGTAGCCCAAGGGCATGCTTATTATGCTTTTGATACCCCCGAAGAATTAGATAAATGGAGAAAAGACGTCCCTAATTTTCAATACGGGCAGGCTTATAGAGCGCAATTACGCAATTCTACTAGCCTGGCGGCAGAAGAAGTAGCACAACTTTTAGCCAGCGGCGTACCACATGTCATACGCATTAAAATGCCAACCAACGAAACTGTACATTTTACCGATATGATTCGCGGTGAAGTAAGCTTTGATACCAATTTAGTAGACGATAAAGTATTGCTAAAAGCCGATGGCATGCCCACCTATCATTTAGCCGTGGTAGTAGACGATTATTTAATGAAAATTAGCCATGCCTTTAGAGGCGAAGAGTGGTTGCCCTCGGCACCAGTACACTTATTAGTATGGGAGTATTTGGGATGGAAGGCAGACATGCCAAAATGGGCACATTTACCCCTCATATTAAAACCAGACGGCAACGGAAAATTAAGCAAACGAGATGGGGATCGACTCGGATTTCCGGTATTTGCCATGAATTGGAAAGACCCCAACTCAGAAGAACTAACCCCCGGATTTAGAGAGTTGGGCTTTTTACCCGAAGCATTTTTAAACTTATTGGCACTATTGGGCTGGAACGACGGTACCGACCAAGAATTGTTTAGCTTAACCGAATTGATTGAAAAATTTGACTTAAGCAGGGTAAGCCATGCAGGCGCTAAATTCGATTTTGAGAAAGCGAAATGGTACAATGCCGAGTGGATAAAACGCTTAGACGAAATTCGATTGGCAGAAGAGGTACTTCGCTTTTTGGCGAAACCTGAAATTGCGAACGATGCCTATTTTAAGCACATACTTGAATTGGTAAAAGAACGCCTCGTGCTGCTCAGCGATTTCTGGCCACAAGCCTCTTTCTTCTTTACAGAGCCAACAAGCATAGATGTAGATTCGGTGAAACCAAAGTGGAGTGCCGAAAAAGGAGCCTTTTTTACTAACTTGATTCATCAATTTAGCCAATCAAACTCTTGGGATAGTGTCGCACTAGAAGAGCTGTTTAAAACACAAGCCGAACAAGCCGGTTTAAAAGTTGGCGAACTCATGCTACCTTTCCGCATCATGTTGGTAGGCGGTAAATTTGGGCCTGCTGTATTCGATATTGCCGCAACTATTGGTAAGGAAAAAACCTTACAAAGAATACAACACGCTTTACCGCTATTTGCTAACTAAAGCCTATGCGCAAAATTGCAGGAATCGGTTTATTACTTCTCTTAGCCTCTTGTGCCAGCAACCCTTACAGAGGGAGTGAGAAAATATACAACACGCAAATTCGAAGCTTTACAAAAGACTTAAAAAAGAAGGAAACAAACGCCTTTTTAGATTCTGCAGGAAATGCACTGGCAAGTCAGTGGGTATCTACCGTAAACTTTAACCTGCGTAAGCCCAATTACGTAATCATTCACCATACGGCACAAAAAAGTACACAGGAAACCCTTAAAACGTTTACACAAGCCAAAACGCAAGTAAGTGCCCACTACATTATTGGTACCGATGGCACCATAACGCAACTACTAAACGATTATTTACGAGCATGGCATGGCGGTGTGGCCAAATGGGGAAGCATTAGCGATATCAATTCAGTAGCTATTGGTATTGAATTAGATAATGATGGCTTAAGCCCTTTTAGCGATGCGCAAATCAATGCGCTGATAGCCGTATTGCAAAAACTAAAAACAAACTATACTATTCCACAAGCTAATTTTATTGGGCATTCGGATATTGCCCCTACCCGAAAGGTAGACCCTAGTGTCTATTTTCCATGGACAAAATTGGCTGAAAAAGGTTTTGGTTACATGCCAGAGGATTTACTTACCGAGCCCATTCCAACTAATTTCGACCCACTACTGGCCCTCCGAGTTATTGGATACGATACAAGAGATGGTGCAGCAGCTGTAGCTGCTTTCAAACGGCATTTTTTAGGGAAAAACGATGGAAGCGATTTAAGTGAAGAAGATTTACGGGCGCTTTACAACGTATACTGCAAGTATTAATTCTCGGTTGGAATGAATAAAATAAGCACTAAAAAGTTCCTATAAAAGGCTAGCGTTGTGTAGAAACAGTAGCTCTTAATACCTCTTTAGAATTGGTACCCACCATGATATCGTATTCACCTGGTTCCACCACAAACGTACCTTTATCGGTATAAAACCCCAATTCAGCTGCAGTTAAGGTAAAGGCTACCTCAGTGCTTTCTCCTGGTTTTAGGTTAATTTTCTTAAATCCTTTTAGTTCCTGAACGGGGCGCACCAAACTAGCTACTTTATCTCTAATATAAAGCTGAACAACTTCTTCTCCAGCGTATTTGCCCGAATTGGTCACTTGTACACTTGCTAGGATAGTTCCATCTGCAGCAACGGTAGTTTGCAAATTGCTATACGCAAATTGGGTATAGCTTAAGCCATAACCAAAGGGATACAAGGCATCGTTAGATTCATCGGTATAATGCGACCAAAATACTTCGGATTTAGGCCCTGGACGGCCCGTAGAAAAGTGATTGTAGTACAAAGGCATTTGACCCACACTTCGAGGAAAACTCATCGTTAATTTTCCACTCGGATTGTAGTCGCCAAATAATACCTGTGTAAGTGCGGTACCGGTGGTGGTGCCCAATTGCCAAGCTTCTACAATAGCCGGAATATGGGTATTGGCCCAAGTTAATACCAAAGGACGGCCACTCATAACTACCAATACGATGTTTTTATTTACTCGATATACTGCTTCTAAAAGTTGCTGTTGTACCCCAGGTAAATCTAAATTGCTGCGGCTACGACCTTCGCCAGATTGCATGCCGTGTTCGCCTAAAACCATAATAACTACTTCGCTGTTTTTTGCCAAGGCCACTGCCTCGGCAAAGCCCGTAGTATCGGTAGTATTGATTTGTAATTCTACCGGGAAAGAAGCTTCGTTGGTAATTACATCAGCACCTTTTGCATGGCTATATGAAATGCCAGCTGCGGTTAAGCCTTCGGTTACAGAAGTAGCCGAGTTATCATCAGAACCCATACGCCAATTACCCAATGGGCTATTTTTATCGGCTGCTAAGGCGCCTATAACTGCTATATTTTTTTGTGACTTAGCTAGAGGAAGTAGGTTTTGGTTATTTTTTAATAATACGATTGATTTTTTAGCCATGTCTAGCGCTGTGGCTAAATGAGCAGGGCTATACAACTCTGTTTTCTCCCGTTTTGCATCGCAATATTTATAGGGATTATCGAATAAACCCAATTCGAATTTTATTCGCAAGATTCTGCTTACAGCATCATCAATTACACTGATGGCTACCTTGCCTTCTTCTACCAATGTTTTAAGGTGGGCAACGTAGGCATACGATTCCATATCCATGTCGCTGCCGGCATTGGCAGAAAGTTCCGTCACTTGTTTTAAATCTTTGGCAAAACCATGGTCTACCATTTCTAGGCCTGAGCCCCAATCGGAAACCACAAAGCCTTTAAACCCCCAGGCATTTTTAAGAATATCTCTTTGTAAAAATTTATTGGCGGTGGCAGGAACGCCATTAATTATATTAAAGGAGTTCATAAACGTAGCTACACCAGCATCGGAGGCAGCTTTAAAAGGAGGAAAAATGGTATTGTACAGCGTATAGGTACCCACATCAACCGTATTGTAATCTTTACCCGATTCGGCAAAACCATAGCCAGCAAAATGCTTGGCACAGGCCGCAATAGACGTTTTATCAGCTAAAGATTTTCCTTGAAAACCTTTTACACGTGCTTGTGCAATAAGCGCCCCTAAATACGGGTCTTCTCCGGCACCTTCCATTACCCTACCCCAACGAGCATCGCGGCTAATATCTACCATGGGCGCAAAAGTCCAGTTTACACCAACGGCACTGGCTTCTTCTGCAGCCATACGGGCCGATTGTTCCATGGCTTGCAAATCCCAACTGGCCGATTCGGCTAAAGGAATAGGTGAAAGTGTTTTATAGCCGTGTACCACGTCGGAACCAAAAAGTAAGGGAATACCCAAACGGGTTTGTTTTACGGCTATTTCTTGCAGTTTACGCACTTCGGCTACACCGCGAACATTGAGCACTGCCCCAACCAAACCGCTTTTTAAATGATCGTATTTTAGTTTGGCACTGCCTTCTTTGGGTGCTGGGCCGGTAGCCTCATAAAAACCATTGTACTGATTCATTTGCCCTATTTTTTCATCCAAAGTCATTTTGGCCAATAGGGCTTTTACTTTGAGTTCAATAGGATCGGCTGCTTTTTGCTGCTGTGCAAATACGCCATTGTTGGCTGAAAAAAAGACAACACTGAAGCAAATGAAGAATAGGTTTTTCATGAATAAGAGTATAAAAACATGCATTTGACCCGTAAACGGGTCAAATGCATGCAAAGAAAGCAATTGTTATTTATAAATCCGAATGTAATCAACCTCCATAGTGGAGCTAGTAAAGGCCGGATCTACTAAACCACCAAAACCACCGCCCATAGCCACATTTAAAATCAAGAAAAACTCTTGATTAAAGGGCAATGCATTGGAATTGGCAACGGTATGTATCAGTTGGTCATCTACATAAATTTTAATACTAGTGGCCGACCAATCTACACTATATACGTGAAATTCGGTGGAGGCATTGCTAATAACCCGTGTAGAACCATCGGGATTGCCACCAAAACGACCTGGGTAGTGGAGTGTGCCATGAATCCGATTTTGATCGTTTCCTTTATGCTCCATAATATCAATTTCGCCGCAATTTGGCCAACTCACCGCATCAATGTTATTCCCCAACATCCACAATGCTGGCCAGGTACCGCCACCAGCAGGCAGTTTTGCCCGAATTTCTATACGGCCATATTTTACCGAGAATTTTCCCTTTGATAATAAACGGGTAGAAGTAAAGGCAAATCCGTTTGAATTTTCTCGTTTAGCGGTAATTTTAAGCGTACCGCCACTTACCAGCACGTTGCTACTGTTTTGGGTATAATACTGCAATTCTTGATTGCCCCAACCGCCTTGGCCGTTACCCAAATCGTAGCCCCAGCTAGCTGTATTAGGTGCGCCGTTTACATCAAATTCTTCGGCCCAATATAAAGTTGGTGCGCCGGGAACTACCGTAACCGAAACCGAAATGGTTTTAGAAACCGATTGCCCATTGCTTGCTGTTGCGCTTACCACTACACTAAAGGTATTGGTACCGGCAAGTGTGTATTTGTGCGTTAGTATACCAGTTGGTTCGGTTTTTGTAATACCATCGCCAAAAACAAAGCCATAAGAGGCCGCATTGGTAGCTGTAGCGGTAAAGGTTACGTTGCCACTACCATCGGTACTTACCTGCGTGCTCACTTGCAAATTGGCGGGGGCTGACGGCTTTACGCTATCGGCCCCTGCTTTTTTGCACCCAATCAATAACAGGTAGAAGAAAATATATACACTCAGTTTTTTGGTATAGTGCATATTATTTTACTTTAAATTTTTGGTACCAGGCATTGCCATCGGCACCAATGCTACGCACAAAAATATTGGAACTAGTTATTGTTAAAATTTCGTAGGTATTGGCTCCTACTCCCCAACTTAACAATCCATGGCCTGGTACCATAAATTGTACCCGGGTTGAATTTGCAGAAGTAGAAGTAGAAGTTGCATCAGAAAAAGCCAAGGTTTTAGTACCAGAACTATTGAAGCTATTGATACCACCACCTAAACCATAATAACCTGCGTAATCAGGTACAATAAAGGTATCTCCTTTATTATCTAACACAAAAGCGATAGAATTAGCTCCTGTTTTGGTAAAACTAAGTTCATCATTATACTCAGGAGCCGTTCTAGCATTTGGTCCTGCAGCATACCATTCTGGATAAAAAGAACCTGCGGGACCAATGCCAAAGTGTGCAGGGGCATCTTTATCAGCTACCCAGATTTTAGATGTTCCTCCGGTTAAGCAAGTCATGATATTAGCAGGAATGTCAAATAATGTTAAGACAGTTATCTTTTTAGTTAAGGTTGATACGTTTCCCCCAGTTCCGTTGGCGGTAACCGTAATCACATAATCAAAAGTGCCGGGTAATGCGTATTTATGTACGTGGGTACCTGGAGGAAGCATTTTTACCTGCCCATCGCCAAAATCAACTTTAAAATTGATAACATTGCTAGCTGCCAAGTTAATAGACACATTACCCGATCCATCACCAGTAGGTTTTGCTGGAGCAGCACCTTGCAATGTGGTTGTAAGAGCTAATTCTGATGGGTTTTTTAATTCCCCAAAACTGTATTCTTCTTTTTGGCAGGCGCTCAATAAGGTGAGGCATACGATAGCAAAAAGACTGAAAGATTTTACGATTGTTTTCATAATCTAATTCGTTTATCTGTTAATTAAGAGTAATATCATCGAAGTAATAAACTGTACCAGCTGCTGTGCTTCCTGGATCAAAAGAAACCACAACTAGCGGCATGGTAGGTGCCCCAGGACTTAAACCGCTGAAATCAAAAGTTAATTCCTCCCAGGCATTAGCACCCGTAGTTAGTACCTTTAAAGCCATTCCAGCACCATTACCGTAACCATAGTCAAATTTAAATTCAACCTCAGTTCCAATGGCTGGAGACCATACTTTCATTTTCACAATTTTCTTACCGGTTGCATATACATATGGATATTCTAGTGGCAATGCAGTACCAGCCCAAGTTTCCCAACCTCTTACAGATTTGGCTACCTTGGCACTAGTATTACCTGTAGGATCTGGATTGGCAACTATAGAGGATGTGGTACCACCAAAACCTAGTAGACTATAATTGGTAATAGTAGATTCAAAATCCATTGGAATGCTTTGGCCCGCTTGATTTTGTAAACGGATATCATCCATATAGAAGGTGTAGTTTGCACTACCATCGCCCATGGTTCCGTTATCGAAAATAAACACGAGCGTAGTATAATTACCTGCCGGAATGTTGGTATAATCAAATACTAGGTCTTCCCACTCATTAGCTACGGTAGTAGCAACAGTTTTTTCATAGTTTAAACCGCCGCCTTCAACTTTTAACAACACAGTAGCACCCACTCGTGGCGACCAAACTTTCATTCGGAAAATTTTACCGGCAGAAAAATCGATTGGACCAGAAAGTGCCATGGTACTACCACCCCATGGTTGACCACCATTTTTTACCATTTTAAGTACTTTGGTACTGGTATTAATACCTCCAACAGCAGGATTACTTGCCACGGTTAAGGCACCACCATCGAAATTACCAATAAAAGAAGCATAATTTAAGGTGCTAGATTGTAAGTTAATAGGAAGAGTCACCGGATCTTCAATAACTACGCTTTTGGTAACCGTTGTGGTAGCCACACCACCACTTAATGCTGTTACAGTTACCGTATAGGTACCTGGAGCTGCGTAAATATGGCTTATGGTTTCGCCTTCTAACAACGAAACTGGAACTTCGTTGACTCCACCGTCACCGTATTTTACCTTAAACAAGGTTTCGTATAAAGCCGTTGCAGATACGTTTACTTTGAATTTGTTACCAGCATCAATAGCAGCAGTAACTTGTACATCTTCTGGTGCACGGAATGATACAGTTAGTTGTTTCATGCTTTCTGAAATTTTACCGCTAATACCGTAAGCTACTGAACGCACCGAGTATACGCCTTCTGGGTACACGTGGGTTATACTTGCACCAGGCAATACGCGAACAGCGGTTGCTGGGCCATGACCATAATAAATGTCGTAGGCCGTAGCTCCCTCACCATTTGGAGTAATAGTAACCAAGCCTGTATTGTCTTGGGTAATGTTAAAAAATGGGTTCAGGTTTGCAGGTGCACTAGCTGTTTCCAGAAAGGATAGGTCGTTAAACGTATCTTTTTCGCAACCTGCAAATACAAGCAGCACTAGGGCTATGCTTAGTATATTTTTGATTGATTTCATCTCTATATATCTATTTAATGATTAATTATAATTCGGGTTTTGTGTTAAACCAGAAATATCAACTTCGGCTTGTGGAATGGGGAAAAGCTCGTTTTTATTGGCTACCCAACCCGTAATTTTACTAGCTGCTTGGCCGGTTCTTACTAAATCGAAGAAACGCTGACCTTCCATGCCTAATTCTAAACGGCGTTCGTCCCAAATGGCTGTTTTTAAAGCGGTGCCCGTTGCGGTACTTCTGTGTAAAATATCGCCAAAAGCACGATCGCGTACACGGTTTAAGTATAGTAAGGCTTTCACATCATTTGGTGAGGCCATACGGTTGTTTGCTTCGGCTGCCATTAACAATACATCGGCATAACGAATAACACGGTAATTGTTTAAGTAGTTTAATTCTACCTGACCTGAAGTTTGGCCTACTCTTGGTAAATACTTTTGATTGTATAAACCTGTGTTTTTGTATGGAGCCACGGTATAGGTAATATTCATACCCGCATTGGCTGTTTTATAGGCTTCAATATCTAATACAGTAACTGCTTTACGGGTATCGCCGGAAGCAAATGCAGCTGCTAAATTAGCAGTAGGCAAGTTGGTACTCCAGCCCGAAGCATACGAGCTAGTGCCGGTTAGGTTACGAATACCGCAAATTTGTACGGCTAAGTTTCCTTGTCCTCTACCCGGGTTAGACCAATCGTAAAAAGGACTTCCATTGGAGTACTGCACTTCAAATACCGATTCGGAACCATTTTCGCCGGCTTGCAAGAATATGTTGCCGTAATTAGTTACCAAACTAAATGGTCCTGTTACCACATTTTCTAACATGGCCGCTGCTTCGGTAAATTTATCTTGATATAAATATACTTTACCTAATAAAGCTTGAGCAGCATACTTGGTTGCTCTACCTTGTTGTGAATTGCTTACAGGCAAAGCAGCAATAGCTGCTGTTAAATCGATCTCAATTTGAGCATATACCTGTGCTTTGGTAGCACGTTGGAATTTGTTAGAATCGCCAACCGATAAGCGCTTATTGGTAAATAAAGGCACACCGCCAAACATTTTTACCAACTCAAAATAGTAATATGCTCTTAGGAAATAAACCTCTCCGTAAAGTGCAGTTTTACCGGTAAAATCTAATTTAGCTTTGTTTTCTTCTAAATAGTTAGCACGATTAATGCCCTCGTAACAAGATTTCCAGATTTCAGTTAAGTTGCCATTATTAGCAATTATCTGATAGTCGTCTATTTGTTGTAAGGCCACTTGATCGGTGGCATTTTCGCCGCCTGTTACAGAATTATCTGAAGCGATTTCACCAATAACTGGAACAGCCCATAACCATTGCATGGGTGAATAAACCCCAATGGCCATTTTTTGATAATCTTCGGCTGTTTTAAAATAATTATCGGCCGTAATTTGATAATCTTCTTGCGGATTGTAATCAACAAATTTGGTACAACTGCCAAAGGTGCTTACTAAAAATAATCCGATGATGTATGTATACTTTTTCATGTGCATATTTTTAACTGTTAAAATTTAACATCAAGTCCGAACGACCAAGTTCTGGCTTGTGGATAGGCTCCACGATCAATTCCGGTATCGAAAATACCACCCGAAATTTCTGGATCGTAGCCAGAGTACTTGGTAAATACAAAGGCGTTTTTAACCTGAGCATATAGTCTTACTTTGCTTACGCCTAAACGCTTAAGCGTAGTGGTAGGTAAGGTATAGCCTAATTGTACGTCTTTAATTTTTAGAAAGCTTCCATCTTCTACATATCTATCAGATACACGGGTATTCTGATTGGCATCTGTAAAACTATAGCGTGGATTTCTTGGATCGTTGGTAGAACCTTCACCGGTCCATCTAGCCAATACCCCTCTGTATTTATTGGTCATGGCTAGGTTACGCTCATAGGCTCTGTAAATATCGTTACCTACAGATGCGTAAATAAAGGTGTTAAAATCAAAAGCCTTATAGGTAAGGTTTAAGCTCCAACCCAAGGTAAAGGTTGGGAACGGATCACCAATTTTAGTTCTATCTAAATCAGATATTAATCCATCTCCATTGATATCGGCAAAACGAATATCACCCGGTACCGCATTGGTTTGCGTAGGTGCACCAGCAATTTCGGCGGCATTTTGGAAAATACCTACGGTTTTAAATCCGTAGAAATATCCAGGGGTTTGTCCTTTTTCAAAACGGGTTACGCTTTGGTAAGGAATACCGTACCCACCGCCGGTAATTAAACCATTGTTAGTTTCGGTTACTTCGTTTTTAGCGGTAGTAAAGGTAAGGTTAGAGCTTACTTTCCAGTTTTTACCTACAGCATTGTTATAACCAAGGTTTAAATCGAAACCGCTTGTTTTGGTGCTACCAATATTTGCAGTTGGCGCAGAAGCTGTACCTAAGTATAGCGATAAGCTTGGGGTAAACAATAAGCCACTAATTTGTTTCTCGAAATAATCTGCTGTTAAAGAGAATTTACTATTCGCAAAATTTAAATCGAAACCGGCATTTAATTGCTTTTGTTTTTCCCATCCTAAATCTTCGTTTTTAAACGAAGCAATGGTTGCACCAATAGAGGTTGGATCGTTACCAAAGGTATATCCGGCATTTTGGCCCGAACCATATGCATAGGTTAAGGTAGAAATTCGTTGGAATTGTGGGCTTACGTTCTCGTTACCTGTAATACCAAAACTTCCTCTTAGTTTTAAATAATTGATGAAGTTTACTTTGAAAAAATCTTCGTCTGATACGATCCATCCTAATGATCCTGCAAAGAAATTACCAAATTTATTATTGGCACCAAATGCATATGAACCATCTCTACGGGCAGAGAAAGAGGCTAGGTATTTATCTTTGTAATCGTAATCGATACGGGTAAAGTACGATAAGTTTCTACGCTCATATTGGTAGGAACCTACATCTAAACCAGAGTTTGGTGCAGTACCTGTTGCTGAAGAAATATCGGCAAAATCCCAAGAGTTAAACGGAACATCTTGACGAGAACCGCTCACTGAATTTCCGGTTACTTTAGCCATGGCCATACCAAAAACCGTTTCGAAATGATGATCGGTATTGATATTGAAGTCATAGTTTGCAAAGTTTTCTAAATTGTAATTGTAGTACGAGGTTTTTACTTCATACACGTTATTGTGCGAACCAACTTTGGTAGTACCATCGGCATTTAAAGTAGAGTTAATATGGCCGGTACCATAAAATGATAGCGGTGTAAAGGCTTTTCCTGTTACATCGGTATTGGTGTAGCCATAACGTGAGGTTACTTTTAAGTTTTTAAGTAATTGGTACTGTAACTCAAATTTACCGTACGTTTTATTGGTATTGTATTGGTTGTGTGTATCGTCTAACTGCGTAAGTGGGTTGTAAATTTCTGATAAAATAGTGTTACTTACACTATACTTACCATAAGTACTAGCCACATTGTTATAAACGGGTACTGTTGGGTCGAAGTTTAAAGCATTAGATATAACACTATTGATAGCGTTTTCTGGAACACCAGCACTACGAATATTTACAAAGCTGGTATTTACAGTAGCTTTTAATCGTTTGCTTACATCAAAATTTAAGTTTGCTGTAGCGTTGTAGCGATTAAAATATGATTTATCGGCACCACCCACAATACCGCCCTGACCAGTAAAAGCACCTGATACAAAATAGGACATATTATCGCTTCCACCTCTAGCAGTTAAGCTGTGAGAGGCAAGGGCAGCATTTTTGAAAATTTGATCTTGCCAATTGGTGCCCACTCCTAAAGTGGATAGGTTAGGGAATAAAATAGCACCGCCCGATGCTACGCTACCCTCGTTTAACATAGCACCGTATTCAGAAGCATTTAGCACGCCAATAGTATTCAATACTTGTTGACTACCCAAGTTGCTACTATAATTTACTTCAGTTTTTTGATTTTTCTTACCAGATTTAGTAGTCACTACAATTACACCATTACCACCTTTCACACCATAAATAGCGGTAGTGGCTGCGTCTTTTAACACGTTTATCGACTCTATATCGGCGGCATTAATTGAATTCAAATCGTCGAGGCTTTGGATAGATCCATCAACTACCACTACCGGATCGGTACCGGTGTATGAAGGAATACCACGAATAAGCACCGTAGGTTTAGCACCCGGCGAACCGGTTGATACTACAGTTACCCCGGAGGCTCTACCCTGTAAAGCATCCTCAGCTCTTACTGGTTTTAGTCTTTCAATATCTGCACCTTTAACGGTAGATATTGCACCAGAAATTTTGGTAATTTTTTGTGTACCATAACCTACTACTACCACCTCGTTCATTAAGGTGTTTAGGTCTTCTAAACTTACTTGTATAGTTCCCGCTTGGTTTACTACATACTTGTAAGGTTTAAAACCAGTGTAGGAAATACTTAAGGTGCTTCCCTTAGAAATGCTAAGGGTGAAATTTCCTTTAGCATCGGTTTGGGTTGCTTGAGCAGTTCCAACCGCAGTTACGGTAGCACCAGCTAAAGGCTCGGCTGTTGACTTACTCTTTACTGTACCAGACACCTGAAGTGTTTGTGCAGCAGCTTGCTGAATAAAACAAGCCATAAGTAACCCAAAACAGAACAATGTGAATCTAAATTTCATATTGAAATTGGTTTAGTTAATAAAATTTGGTTAGTATAATAGGTGGGTTAAATATATATAATAGTGTTTTAATAAAAAACAAATAGTTATTAACTATTTGTTAAAACATGAATAAAACTCTTTTTTGAGTTCAAGAACAGCGTTTTTACTTTGTGTTATTTTTACACCAAGTAGACAAACGGTGGGAAAACTAGTAATTTAACTAAAAATGTAATGGCTAAATAATGCAATTTATAGTATAAGCCAACAAGGGTAGTTGTTAAGAATTAAATGGGTATAAATAAGGAATATGGTTTAAAACAAAAGCGCCCCTTGAGGGCGCTTTTGTAAACGGTTTATTATTTTTTCTGAGCTTCTTGCATCGGATTAGTACCAGATGAGGCTCCTCGAATACTTTGTTGTTGTCTGTATAAATCGAAACGTGATGGTGCAAACCTACGTGGCCAAGAATTATTCACCTCATCAATATCGGCAGTTTCACGGTTAGGATCTAAACGAATAGACGCCACCTCTTTATCTTTTGCGAAAACTTTGGTTACTTTTTGTTCGTCTTTGCGCCAAATATAGGCCGGTATTTTATCAACTTCTTTGGTGCCATCGGTAAACGTCCACTCCACAATAAGCGGCATTACCAAGCCACCTTTGTTTTCGAAATCAATTTCATAAAAATTACGTTTCTTGTCATACACGGCTTTTTCAGCAGTACTTAAGGTGTTGTAAAATTTATCGTAAGCGGCTTTTGATGAAGGGGTAATGGCATAGCGATCCCATTTATTGTAAAAGTCTAATAGTGTAGTGTCTGCTTCAACAGCAAAAGTAAGCCCAGCATCTTTGTTACGTTTACGACTAATTACATACCCTTCATGGTCTGCCTTTTGCTTATCATAAGTAAGCTCCACTTCCGGATTTTTAGTATTCATGCGGAAATAACGTACATCGTTAATGGCAATATCAACCGGGGTAGTTTCATAAAACCAGCCTCTCCAAAACCAATCTAAATCAACTGCTGAAGCATCTTCCATGGTACGGAAAAAATCGGCTGGAGTGGGGTGACGGAAGGCCCAGCGTTGGGCATATTCTTTAAATGCATAATCGAATAATTCACGGCCCATTACGGTTTCACGTAAAATATTTAACGCTGTGGCTGGTTTAGCATAGGCATTGGGGCCAAAGCGGATGATGTTTTCAGAATTGGTCATAATTGGCTCTAACTCGTTTTTAGGGAGCTTCATATAATCAACAATTTTATGTGCCGGGCCACGACTAGATGGGTAATTGTTATCAAATTCTTGTTCGGTTAAATACTGAACAAAGGTGTTTAATCCCTCATCCATCCACGACCATTGGCGCTCATCCGAATTCACAATCATTGGAAAGAAATTGTGCCCCACCTCGTGTATAATTACCCCAATCATTCCATATTTAATAGATTCTGAATAGGTACCATCTTTTTCGGCACGACCATAGTTGAAACAAATCATGGGATATTCCATGCCACTAGCTGCTTCTACCGAAATGGCCACAGGATAAGTATACGGAATGGTGTATTTTGAATAGGTTTTAATGGTATGCGCTACCACCTTGGTAGAGTATTTGCTATACAAAGGGTAGGCCTCCGGACCATAGTACGACATGGCCATTACTTTTCTACCCCCTTCTACTTGAGCAGGCATAGCATCCCACACCAATCTACGAGACGATACAAAAGCGAAATCACGCACATTCTCGGCTACATACGTCCAGGTTTTTTTGGCTTTAGCTTTGCCTTTCATGGCTTGTTTAGCTTCCGCAAGTGTAATTACTTCTAGGGGTGCGTTCGTATTTTGCGCTTGTTGCCATCTGCGGTATTGTGTTGCTGTAAGCACTTGGCTATAGTTTTGACATTCGCCAGTAGCGCCTACAACATGATCGGCCGGAACGGTAATATTTACCTTATAGTCGCCAAACGTTAAAGCAAACTCTCCCGAACCCACAAATTGCTTGTTTTGCCATCCCTGAAAATCAGAATAAACTGCCATACGTGGATACCATTGTGCATTGGTATACAGGTAATTTCCATCTTCAGCAAAATATTCATAGCCTCCACGGCCTCCACGTACCATGCGATCGGTAATGTTATACGACCACTCTACTTTATAGCGAAAACGTTCGCCAGGTTGTAAGGTTTTAGGCAATTCTATACGCATCATGGTTTGGTTAATGGTATAGCGTAATGGAGTACCGTTTTCGGTAGTAATTTTTGCAATTTTCACCCCAGCATCTTCGGTAAAACCAGCAATGGCTTGCAATTCGCTTGCGCTCATTTGCTCACGCATTTTACTACCATTAAATAGTTGTTTATCGCTTTTAGCTTGATGTTCGTTTTCATCTAACTGCATCCACAAATACGTAAGCGGATCTGGCGATTGGTTGAAATACGTAACGGTTTCTGCACCAATAATGCGTTGTTTTACATCATCAATTTCTACGTTAATTTCGTAATCGGCTTTTTGCTGCCAATACTTGGGGCCAGGTGCACCCGAAGCCGATCGGTACATATTGGGCGTTTGCAGCATGGTGCCCAATTGTTCAAACTTATTCCCGTGGTTAGAGCCAGGGTTGTTTAAATTTTGTGCCAGTGCTATGCTTGCAGTAAGCATAAAAAGGCAAAACAGGTTCAGCGATTTTTTCATGTTTATGATAGGATTGTGGGTAATCGTTCTAAAGTTAATAGTAGTGCTATACCAAATATAGCAGAAGATAAGAACAGTACCCAATTTCTACGTGAAATATGTAGCGATTTGAGCGCCACTTGGGCTAATAGTAAAAATAAAGTTACTACAAGGAGTTGTCCGGCCTCTAAACCTATATTAAAAGCGAAGAGTTGACTAAGAATAGAATCATCTGTGCCTAATAGGCTTTTTAAATAGGCAGAAAAGCCTAGGCCGTGTATCAATCCGAACAATAGGGTAATAAAATACGTAGCTGGGCCGGTTTGGTTGGTGGGTTTATATAAATTAACTAAGCAGGTACTTAAAATGGTAATGGGAATTAAAAATTCAATCCATTGCGAAGAAATAAAAACGTAGTTCAATACACTTAAGGCCAAGGTGAGGCTGTGCCCAATAGTAAAGGCGGTAACCATGCCCAATACCTTGCGCCAATCTGCCAGCAGGTAGGTAGCACACATGGCGGCCACGAACAATATGTGATCGTAACCACGCCAGTCTAAAATATGTTGCCAACCCAGTTCGAAGTATAAAGCAAAATCTTGCATTAAATTCTTTTTAGTAATTTGGCTATTAATGTAGGGTTTTTGCCCTTTTATACCAAACTCGTACGCATGATGTTACATATTTTCAGCCTACTACTTGCAATACTACACCCTTATTATGTGAGTGTAACCGAAATTAAACACAATGCCAAGGCACAGAGCATAGAAGTAAGCTGCCGCATGTTTAGCGACGATGTGGAGACTGCACTAAAAAAGATAAGTGCTGACCGGGTGGATATTTTGAATCCTAAAAGTAAGGCACAAATAGATCTATTGATTAGTAAGTACGTCCCTCAGCATGTAAAAATATCGGTAAATGGCAAGCCCCTTGTATTGCAGTATATAGGTTACGAATTAGAAAGTGAAGCCATTTGGTGTTATTTTGAAGCTAAAAACGTGCGCTCTGTAAAACGCATTTCGGTAACCAACAATTTGCTGTACGCCGAGCATGCCGAACAAATTAACATGATGCACGTAACCGTAAACGGCGAACGTAAAAGTACGAAACTAGATAATCCGCAAAGTTCGGCAGCGTTTAGTTTCTAAAACTAGGCAGCAAAAAACCAGCTGGCAACAAACACGGCTGTAAATACGCAAATCAGATCTACCAATAACATAGCCCCCAAGGTATAGCGGGTATTTTTTACGTTTATAGAACCGAAATAAACTGCCACTACATAAAATGTGGTTTCGGCACTACACTGAAAAATACATGAAAGACGCCCGGTAAAAGAATCGGGTCCGTAGGTATTCATAGAATCGAGTAAAAAGCCTCTCGAACCGCCAGAACTAAACGGTCGTAAAAGTGCTACAGGTAGTGAGTTGGTAATATCTTGGCTCACCCCTACTTTAGAAAAAAGGCTACTGATACCCGAGCTTATTAATTCGAACAAGCCACTATTTCTAAATAATGAAATGGCTACCAACATGCCCAATACATACGGGAATATTCTAACTCCAGTGTTTAGGCCCTCTTTAGCACCTGTTACAAAAGAATCGAAAATGGTGGTGCTACTTTGGGTAAATTTTTTCTCGTTGATAACCGAGTACACCATAATAAACAAAATAATACCGAATAAAATAATGCTCGATAGGTTGGTGGTAAACAGGGTTTTGCTAATAAAATCGAGCTGGTTGATATAAAAAAGTAAGCCCACTATAGCAGAAACAGCCACCATAATAGAAAGTATAAGCACTTTACTAAAAAAATTGATGCGTTGTTTAAATCCCACAAGCAGCAAGGCAGCTAGGGTGCCTACAAAAGAGGTTATAATACAAGGTATCATTACGTCGGCTGGGTTCTCTGCATTTGCAGCAGCTCTATACCCAATAATTGAGGTAGGTAATAGCGTTAAGCCTGCCGCATGCAAACACATAAACATAATCTGTGCATCGCTGGCTTTATCCTTATCGGAATTAATTTTTTGCAAACTTTCCATGGCCTTTAAACCAAAAGGTGTGGCGGCCGAATCTAGACCCAGAAAGTTAGCAGCAAAATTTAAGGTCATGTACGAAATAGACTCGTGGTTTTTAGGTACGCTTGGGAAAATTTTTACAAAAAACGGGCTCGAGAATTGAGCTAATTTTTCGGCGGCGCTACTATCAATAAGCAATTGCATAAGCCCACAGAAAAATGCCAAATAGGCTATCAAAGGAATAATAATATCGGTAAGGCTATTTTTACAGGTAGCAAGCAGGCCATCTGTTTTTAGCGTACCGGTATATATTTTTACCACATTGTTTTTTAGTTCGTAGGTTTTTTCTTCACCGCTGGGGCTTACTTGGGTAAGTTTTTTTTCGGGGGCTTTTAAGAGCGTATCCTTTAAGTTGCTTGGCAGTTGGTTGAGGTACACTTGCGATACTAAAATAGGATCATCTTTTTTTCCGTTTAAAAAATCATCTAGTGCATACTTTTTGTTAGATAAAAAACTAAAAAAGATGAAGAGTATAGACGACAAAAATAGGACGAGCCAAAATCTACTTAATACCACAGTGCCTGTATTTAGGGTGAATGCTTATTTAAAATTTACGGAAAGTTATAAAAAAGTAGGGGCTGTGCGAATTAAAATAAAAATTGCTGGGATAGTGGCCCCGAGCAGAATCGAACTGCTATCTAAAGTTTAGGAAACGCCTATTCTATCCGTTGAACTACGGGGCCATAAAAAAGCAGGATACCCAACCTGAATATCCTGCTTAATTGCTTTTTATATTCGGCTTACTGTTTCTTAATCTCTACCCTTCGGTTTAGCATCCTTTCGTCCTCACTTGTATTGGCGTTTAAAGGTTGATTGGCGCCAAAGCCTTGTGTGGCTAAATTAGCAGCATTTACACCAGAATTAACCAAATAAGCTTTAACCGCATTGGCTCTATCTACAGAGAGCGTCATGTTACGGGCCTCGGTTCCTTCCGAAGAAGCATGGCCGTTTATTTGGAACATTTTATCTGGGTATTGTTTCATTAAGGCCGACATTTCATCTAACAAAGCGTAAGATGAGGTTTTAATAACCGATGAGTTGAACTCAAATAAGGTGTTTTCAAAATTAAAACTTGGTTCTGGTTTAGCTGGGCAACCATTATTAGAGGCCAAGCCAGCTACTGTAGGACATTGATCTACCGAATCTGGCACACCATCCATATCCGTATCAACCGGGGCAGGTGGCGGAGGTGGCGGCGTTACCGGGGCAACAACCTCTACAGGTGGCGGAGGTGGCGGTGCTACTTTTTTAGCTTTACACGATGTGAATAACACACCGGCCAATAAGATAGCCAACAAACTCAATGGCATTAATTTGGATACTTTTCTCATAATTTTATTTTTAGTGGAACACTTAAATTTACTATAAAAACGAAGCAAAACAAATACTATTGCCCAACTATCTTATGGTACTTCCAGTAGGCATAGCGGTGCTAGGTGTTACAAAACATAAAGCACCTTCCGCATTTTCGGCCATTAAAATCATTCCTTCCGATACTATACCCTTTAATTCTCTTGGCGCTAAATTTACCAAAATGCTTACCTGTTGGCCAATAATGGCTTCGGGTGCATAATGTTCGGCTATGCCCGAAACCACGGTGCGGGTATTAATACCCGTATCAATGGTTAATTTAAGTAGCTTTTGGGTTTTCTCTACTTTTTCGGCGGCCACAATGGTGCCTACTCTAATATCCATTTCCGAAAACTGATCGTAACTAACGGCAGCTTTGGCCGGGGCTACTGCGGCTGATTGCTTGGGTGTTTCCATACTGGCTTTTTTAGCGTTTAATTTTTCTATCTGGCGTTCAATAACCTCGTCTTCTACTTTTTGAAAAAGTAATTCAGGTTGATTAAGCTGATGTCCGGCTTCAAATGCAATAGCTTCATTAAACTGATAATTCTCTTTTAACTGAAGCATGCGGAATAATTTCTGAGCAGTTTCGGGCATAAAAGGCTGCATCAGCGTGGCCAAATGCCCAATCAAAATCACACATTCATGCAGGGCCTCACGGGCAGCTTCTGGTTGCTCCCCAAAAGTTTTCCAGGGCTCTTTGTCTGTTAAATATTTATTACCCAAACGTGCCACATCTAGTACCAGCTGTTGCGCTTGGCGGAATTTATAGGCTTCAAAAGAAGCCCCAATTTCATCGTATAAAATACCCAATTGAGTATTTAGGTGCTTATCTGTTAAGGTAGTTAGTGGCGTATTCATTTTACCATCGAAATACTTGTGCATCAACACAAATACCCGATTTACAAAATTGCCTAAAATGGCCACCAACTCGTTGTTAATACGAGCCTGATAATCTTTCCAGGTAAATTCACTATCGGCAGTTTCGGGCGCAATGGCAGTAAGGTAATAACGCAACTCATCTACCCGAGTAGGAAAATCGTGCAAATACTCATGCATTTCAATGCTCCAACCTCTAGAGGTACTCATTTTATCACCCTCTAAATTCATAAACTCGTTGGCGGGTACACTCTCAGGTAAAATAAATTCGCCATGGGCGTGCAACATGATCGGGAAAATGATGCAATGGAATACAATATTGTCTTTACCTATAAAGTGGACCAATTTGGTGTCTTGGGCTTTCCAATAAGGCTCCCAATCTTTTCCATGATCTAGGGCCCATTGTTTGGTGGCCGATATGTAGCCAATGGGCGCATCAAACCACACGTATAATTTTTTGCCTTCGGCATCTGCTGCGGGCACATCAATTCCCCAATCTAAATCGCGGGTAATGGCCCGGGCGGCTAGGCCACCGTCAATCCAACTTTTGCATTGGCCGTACACACTGGCACGCCAATCGTGTTTATGGCCTTTTAAAATCCAGTCTTTTAACCAATTTTCATACCTATCCATAGGCAAATACCAATGCTTGGTTGATTTAAGAACCGGCTTATTTCCTGTTAAGGTTGATGTTGGATGAATTAGTTCTTCGGGACTTAGTGCAGAACCACATTTTTCGCACTGATCACCATAAGCACTATCAAAGCCGCATTTTGGGCAGGTACCAATAATGTATCTATCGGCTAAAAAAGTTTGCGCTTTATCGTCGAAATATTGCTCAGAGGTTTCAATGGTAAATACCTCTTTTTTATCCAATACCCTAAAAAAATCTTGGGCTGTTTCGTGGTGTATGAGGGCGCTGGTGCGGTGATAAATATCAAAAGAGATGCCTAATTTCTCAAAGCTCTCTTTATTTAAAACATGGTATTTATCAATAATAACTTGCGGTGTACTGCCTTCTTTAATAGCTTGGTTGGGAATGGCCGTACCGTGTTCATCAGAACCACACACAAATACCACATCTTTACCCGAAAGGCGTAAATAACGGGCATACAAATCGGCAGGGATGTAGGCGCCTGCCAAATGTCCAATATGTTTTGGACCATTTGCATAAGGCAAGGCGGCTGTTACCGTATACCGTTTAAATTTATCTGCGTTCGACACTGTTTATTTGTGCTATTTTGTAATTTGCACAAAGATAATTTAAAAAAATGAAGCTTCCCCCATATCTAAAAAAAGGCGATAAGGTAGCCATTACCTGTCCGGCTAAAAAATTAAGCGAATTACCAATAGATGCCATTCATTTATTGGAATCGTGGGGATTGGAAGTGGTGTTGGGCAAAACCGTACACGGTGCGCATCACCAATTTTCGGGTACAGATGCAGAGCGGGCAGCCGATTTACAGCAGTTTTTAGACGATGAATCTATTAAAGCCATTTTTGCCGCCCGTGGTGGATACGGTACCATCCGCATTATAGATGAAATAGATTTTAACAGTTTGGCTAAGCAACCCAAGTGGATTGTAGGCTTTAGCGATATTACCGTGCTGCACGCCCACTTGCAAGCACAACTAAACTTGTGTTCGTTGCATGCGCAAATGCCACTCACCATTCCCGATGGTTCTAGTGCATCGCTACAATCTTTACACGCTGCTTTGTTTGGAGAAACACTCTCCTACAGTTATGAAAGCCAAACGCAAGGAAGAAATGGCGTAGGCAGTGGCGAATTAATTGGCGGGAATCTAGCCATTATGCGGGCTTTATCGGGCTCGGTATCTGAACCAGATTACCGGGGTAAAATTTTATTTTTAGAAGATGTGGGTGAATACTATTATGCGGTTGATCGTTTACTGTGGGCGTTAAAACGTTCGGGAAAATTAGCAGAGCTTGCTGGCTTAATCATTGGCGGTTTTACCGGATTGGAAGACAACGAACCTCCTTTTGGTGAAAGCGTAGCCGAAATGGTATTGAATGTAACCGCCGAATATAACTACCCCATCGCTTTTGATTTTCCAGCTGGGCATTTGGCAGATAACCGAGCGCTAATATTAGGGGGGGAAGTGCGATTAAGTGTAGCTGAAAAAAAAGTAAATTTAACCTACTAAACAAAAAATAGGGGTTGACAGAACGGCGGGCCAGAACAGTGGCCCGAGCAAGGGAAGCTTGTTTTATGCGATAATAAAGGGTTAAACTTTGTTTTCGCAAAATTTTGGGCATAAAAAAACCCCCACCTAACTGGTGGGGGTTTTGAATTAAAAAGGAGAAACCTATTCTCTTTCTCCGATAAACTTCCAAACTTCCGTGAAACTTACACGTGGGCTTGTCCCAGCTGCAGATGAAGGCTGAAACATGAAATAAGAAACACGCATCGTTTTAGTTGATGGATTGTAATCGTTAAAACCAGCTGGATCTAATTGCGCATAACGTGTATTAGAAGCTGGTTGTCCGTAATAATTTGTTACAGCAATCACCTTATTCGTTACAGCATTAAATTGAAAAACGGGTGAAAAAGACCCGTATGAAGAGTACGAGGTACCAGCTGTGATTACTTTGTAAACTCCTCCAAAAAAGAAATTATCATAGGCTGAGTTAACATCACCAGAAACGGTTCTCAATTCATATTGCATTGGGCCATCTGCACCAAGAAAAATATTAATATTGCCAAGAGTTGGACTGAGAACATCTGTCATTTCACCTGTTACCTCATATACCCCATCCCAGGCATTTTTAATGCTCATGGTAACCGCCATGGTAGCTTGGCCTGCAGCAACTTGTTTTGTACCAGCATCAAACACCTTGTAGTATTTACCATATTTGGTACTTAAGTTGGTCCAAGCTGCCCCGTTTAGGTTTATTTTCAAGCTTTTTGAAAATTCGCCTGCGGCAAAACGCAAGGTTACTTTACCAGCGGCTACGGTAATACTAGGATCGGCTACTAAAGTGTACATAGCAGCTGGTAAATCAGTATAACCTGCCGGAATTAAAGTAGCATCTTCTGCCAAGGTAATTTCTACCGGTTTTTGTAAGTCGGCAGCAGAGTTTGCATCTCTACGAAAGGTAAATAGTGTTACCACTTTAACATTCGTAAATGGGCTGTAAAACAAGGCCTTTGTAGGGCCGTCGTTAAATTTGATAATGGTGTTTCCACTTGAACCCAATTCAGGCGAACTGTCTTTTATACAAGAGCTGATGCCTAAAGTAAGTAGGAAACCCACTAGCAAGATTGTTATTTTCTGTTTCATATTGTTCATTTTTTAAAGTGAATATTATAGCAGTTTATTGATCCCACCAAATTTTGGCATCTTGACTATCTGCGGCACCTGGTAGCAAAGCTACAGCAGCAGTTACACTAACCAAGTTAGAGGTATACTCTCCACTAGAATAGGTATATCTGCGTGGAATAAGACCGCTAGTGTTGGTAGCTGCAGGAGCTGCAGTTAAAGCAGGGAAACCAGATTTACGCCAAATGTTCCAGCCTTGTAATCCATCTGGATACGAAGCAATGTAACGCTGGGTAGAAATTTTCTGAATATTTCCGGCAGTACCTACGGCACCTACAGCATTGGCAGCTAAATAACCAGCCGGTACAGCAATACCCCACTGTCCGTACGATAAGGTAATACCTTCACTGTACAACGTGCTTAAGCTTTCGCTAGTCCAACCACGTTCTGCAGCTTCGGCACGAGCCAAAGCAACTTGAGCGGCACTAATTACAACGATATCGCTGCTTTCGGTACGGAAATCGCCACGTAAAATACGTGCCCAACCGGTATTGGCTGCAGTAAAGGCCTCGGCAGTTGGACGAGTCACACCATACGGAACGCCTATATTAGACGTAACACTTGCATTTGCAGAAGTTTGATCTTGCGTTAGACCACCAAAAGCCAATTGACGATCATCTGATAAAGACGACATTAACGTGGTCATGGTTGCACTTTCGGCATAATCTTTACGACCATTGTACAAATTCCACCAATTAGATTTAAAGTTACCACCTGGGTAATCTACTATCATGTTTTGGGCATTGGTGCTAATGTAACCACCACCATCGCTTAAAGCTTCGCCAAATGCAGTTGCGGCATAGGCACCTGCAGAAGGATACTTTTTAGACAATTGAATGGCCATTAACATGCGCAAAGAGTTGGCAGCACGTTTCCATGCAGCTACGTTACCGTTAAAAATAACGTCGCCTTTAACCAATGATGTACCATCAAAAGCAGCTACAGAGGCTTTTAAGCTAGCAATCATTCCTTTATAGATAAATTCTTGTGTATCGTATTTAGGATTGGTTTTGCTGGCACCTTGTAGGGCTTCAGAATAAGGCACATCGCCCCAACGATTCGTAATGGTCCAAAATACATACTGTTGTAAGATATTGGCCACTTGGGTCATGTTGTTGCTCGAATTTACATTTTTAATAATTTGTAAATCGGTTAAAACACCAGAATACTCTCCGGTAAAGGCTAATTGTGGTGTACTGTACACAGAAACATCGGTATACTGTGTTTCAGAAAAGTATTGTGCGTATAAACCACCACGGGTTTGTGCAGCATATCCGCCAATGCT
>CAMCMG010000003.1:0-90676 GCA_945875895.1 Sphingobacterium thalpophilum
GCATTGGCCAGATGCCGGCCGTTTTTGGGATATTGTAGCTAAACACCACGTAAATATTTTATATACCGCTCCAACAGCCATTCGTTCGCTTATGAGTTTTGGCGATGAACCTTTAAAAGGCAAAGACCTAAGCTCATTGACTAAACTAGGTTCGGTAGGAGAGCCCATAAACGAAGAGGCTTGGCATTGGTACAACGAAAAAATAGGCAAAGGCAAATGCCCCATTGTAGACACGTGGTGGCAAACCGAAACCGGAGGGATCATGATTAGTCCAATAGCCGGTATAAAGCCAACTAAGCCAAGTTACGCTAGCCTTCCTTTGCCGGGTGTGCAGCCTTGTTTAGTAGATGAAAATGGAAACGAAATTGAAGGAAATGGCGTAAGCGGAAACTTGTGTATCAAATTTCCTTGGCCAGGCATTATTCGTACCACCTATGGCGATCACGAACGTTGCCGCAGCACGTATTTTAGTACTTACGCAAATAAATACTTTACAGGCGATGGTTGCCTGCGTGACGAAAACGGCTATTACCGCATTACCGGTCGAGTGGATGATGTAATGAATGTTTCGGGCCACCGTATTGGTACTGCAGAGGTAGAAAATGCCATCAATATGCATGCTGATGTGATTGAAAGTGCGGTAGTAGGCTATCCGCACGATATTAAAGGACAAGGAATTTACGCCTATGTCATTTTAGGCAGCTCTATCCACGACCACGATTTAACCCGAAAAGATATTTTGCAAACCGTTACCCGTATTATCGGTGCTATTGCCAAACCCGACAAGATTCAATTTGTAAAAGGCTTGCCCAAAACCCGCTCAGGTAAAATTATGCGACGCATTTTGCGCAAAATAGCCGAGGGCGAAACCGAAAATTTGGGAGATATCAGTACTTTACTAGACCCAGCTGTAGTAGATGAAATTAAAGCCGGTGCAATGGGTTTGTAGCACAGCCGCATTTATTTGTATTTTAGCTCTGTGAAAAAAACAGTAATTCTTGTTGTAAACGACGATGGTATTGATGCCCCAGGCATTAAAGCCCTAATAGATATGATGTTGCCCTTGGGTGACGTAACGGTGGTAGCACCCGATAGCCCGCAATCGGGTATGGGGCATGCCATTACCATTGGTAAACCCTTGCGTTTAGATAAAGTGCATTTATATCCGGGTGTAGAAATGTACAAATGTTCGGGCACGCCCGTAGATTGTGTGAAATTAGCCGTAAACAAGATATTTAAAGGCAAAAAGCCCGATTTATGCGTTTCGGGTATCAATCATGGACTCAATAATTCCATCAATGTAATTTATTCGGGTACCATGTCGGCGGCCGTAGAAGGGGCTATTGAAAGTATCCCATCCATAGGGTTTTCTTTAGATGATTTTGGTTACGATGCCGATTTTAGTCCGCTAAAACCAATTGTGCAGGCGGTGGCCAAGCAAGTATTGGCCAATGGTTTGCCTGTGGGTACGCTCTTAAATGTCAATTTCCCGAAAGCCGAAAAAATAAAAGGAATTAAAATTTGCCGTCAGGCAAATGCCAAATGGGCCGAAGAGTTTGACGAACGCCAAGACCCTTATAAACGCAATTATTATTGGCTAACCGGCGTGTTTCAAAACAACGATCAGGGTGAAGATACCGATGTGTATGCCTTGGAGCAAGGTTTTGCTTCGGTAGTGCCGGTACAATTTGATATGACCGCCCACCATGCTATCCAAACCCTTAACACGTGGAATTTTGATGTTCAAGAAGGATAGTATTTTACTCGGTATTTTGGCTGGCATTTGTTTGCCAGGGCTAGTGTTACTGGTTAACTTTTTGGTCCATAAGCAGTGGGCCATACAAAAAAGCAATGACGCATACTATTTTGTAGCCATTGCCCTCAATTTAATTGCTGTCCGATTTGCGTATACCTATCAGTTGGAGCGTTTAGCCAGAGGCATTATAGCCAGCAGTTTTGTAATCTGTTTGCTCGTTTTTTATCTCAGTAAACAAGCGCTATGAAGTATTATGTTATAGCAGGCGAAGCTTCGGGCGATTTACACGGGGCCAACCTAATAAAAGCCTTAAAACAAGAAGATGCCAAAGCCGATTTTCGTGGCTTTGGTGGCGATTTAATGCAAAAAGAAGGTGCCGTTTTAGATAAACATTGTTCGGAATTGGCTTTTATGGGTTTTGTTGAAGTAGTGGCCAATTTGGGTACTATTTTTAAAAATATGAAGCTGGCCAAAGAAGCTGTATTAACCTACAAGCCTGATGCCCTTATTCTCATTGATTTTCCGGGGTTCAATTTAAAAATTGCACAATTTGCTAAAGAAAAAGGCATTCCAGTGTTCTTTTATATCTCCCCAAAAGTGTGGGCATGGAATCAGAAAAGAGTGCTCAAAATTAAAAAAGTGGTCGACCATTTGTTCTGCATTTTGCCTTTTGAGGTTGAGTTTTACAAAACCTGGGGCATGGAGGTAGATTATGTAGGAAACCCACTTATGGACGCCATTGGTGCGCATAAAGCCGATAAAAATTTCCGAAAAACGCATCAGCTTTCCGAAAAACCAATTATTGCCTTATTGCCCGGCAGCCGTAAAATGGAGCTGAAACACGTATTGCCCGATATGCTGGCTGCCAGCGATGTATTCCCCGACTATGAATGCGTTTTGGCCGGTGCACCCATGCTTAGCCAAACCGACTATGCTCCTTATTTGGGCAATCGGAAAATTAAAATCATTACCAATGCCACCTACGATTTGTTGCTTAATGCGCAAGCAGCCTTGGTTACGTCGGGTACAGCTACCTTGGAAACGGCTTTATTGAAATGCCCTGAAGTGGTATTGTATAAAGGGAATAGGCTATCTGTAGCTATTGCTCGGCTGTTGGTAAACATCAAGTTTATATCCTTGGTTAATTTGATACTCGATAAACAAGTGGTGAAAGAGCTGATTCAGGAGGACTGTAATCCCGCAGAAATAGCTACCCAATTAGGCCCTTTACTAAGCGATACGCCGCAAAGAGCCCAAATGCTGTCTGATTATAAAGCCTTAGCAAAACGAGTAGGACCTGCTGGCGCATCGGAGCGTACCGCAAAACTGGTGCAGAACTATTTGCTTAAATCAAATTAATTACCGAAAATTGCACTCCCTTCTACGGGGGATTAGCTCTCCCGATAGCTATCGGGGTGGCTAGGTCGTCCCGATGAAAATCGGGAAGGTGGTAGTTCGAAAAAAAATAAAACTGGGGGATTAGCTCATTTGGCTAGAGCGCTTCGCTGGCAGTGAAGAGGTGATCGGTTCGAATCCGATATTCTCCACAAAGGCCCTGATTTCAGGGCCTTTTTTAGTTTGGCACTTTAGTGCCCTATTTTTCGTAAAGGTGAGCATGACTTTCGTAGTGTATATCCTTTATTCCAAGAACCTAGATTGCTATTACATTGGCCATACCCAAAATTTGAGTATTCGTCTAAGTCAACATAATAGCCAAGTCTCCAAATCAACAAAAAAGACTAACGATTGGGAAATAGTTTACCAAGAATGTTATGAAACAAGGTCTGCTGCGGTGCATAGAGAGTTAGCAATTAAACGCAAGAAAAGTCGCAAATACATTGAACTGTTGCTGAACAAGTTATCCTAGAACTTTCTAGAAGGTTATCGGTTCTCCCGATAGGCATCGGGACGATATTCTCCACAAAGGCCCTGATTTCAGGGCCTTTTTTATTGACATTTTTTTTACAATTGGGATTTGCCTACTCAGCTACCCAAGTCTATGTTTGTAGCGTGAAACAACGTTTGGTTTATATAACAGCTCATATTCTTTTATTCATCTTTGCTTTAGGTGTGATAGAACCCTTGTTTGCTTCATTAAAAGTAACTGGTGCTTTTGAATATGTTGCCGATAGCCAGGCTAACTCCGAAAAAGAAGCTACAGAAAAGGAGAATTCTGCCAAAGAAAAAGAGCTTAGTTCAAACTTATTTTACGTACAAACGGAATCTTTTTTCATGGCTGAAATACGCTATGCACACAGCCATCCATCATGCAATACCGATAGCCACCCTGGTTATTCTACGCTCCCCGAATTACCCCCGAAATCGGTTTAATCGACCTTGTTTTTATATGCCAAAAAGGCGTATGTATTGATTAAACCCAAAATTTAAATTTTATTATGAACAAATTTTCTTTTGCTCAACTAAAGAGCGATTTGCCTGCGGGTATCGTCGTATTTTTAGTAGCTCTACCTTTATGTTTAGGTATTGCTTTAGCTTCTGGTGCCCCGTTTTTTTCTGGAATGATTTCTGGAATTGTAGGCGGAATTTTAGTAGGAGCCCTCAGTAACTCTCAATTAAGTGTAAGTGGCCCTGCTGCTGGTTTAGCGGCTGTGGTATTGGCATCTATTACCCAATTGGGTGCCTTCGAAACCTTTTTATTGGCCGTAGTTTTTGCTGGCTTATTTCAATTGCTTTTAGGTTTTTTAAAAGCAGGGGCTATTGCCAATTATTACCCCTCTAGTGTCATAAAAGGCCTATTAACTGCAATTGGCATCATCATCATCTTAAAGCAAATACCCTATGCCTTTGGCTACAATAAAGATGCCATAGGCGATTTAACTTTTTTGCAAGTAGATGGACAAAATAGTTTTTCAGAAATTTTAATGGCCATCAGTAAAATTCATTTAGGTGCAAGCTTAATAGCGTTCCTGTGTTTGAGCATACTGATACTATTTGAACAGCCCTTCGTTAAAAAACGTTTAAAATTATTACCGGGCGGTTTGGTAGCTGTATCACTAGCTTTAGGCCTAAACCAAGTGTTTATAAGCACCGGCAGCAGTCTTGCTATTAGTGGCGACCAATTAGTAAATGTACCTGTTGCTGCTTCTTTGTCTGATTTTTGGGGCTTCTTCACCTTCCCCGATTTTTCACAATTAAGCAACCCTCAAGTTTATTTGGTGGCTTTAACCATAGCAGCCGTTGCATCCATAGAAACACTTTTATGTATAGAAGCGATAGATAAATTAGATCCGAAAAAGCGGGTAACCTCAACCAATAGAGAGTTAGTAGCACAGGGTATTGGCAACATGGCTTCTGGTTTAGTTGGTGGTTTGCCCATTACGAGTGTAATTGTACGCAGTTCCGCTAATTTAAATGCCAATGCACAATCTAAGCTATCTGCCATAATTCATGGTATGTTGTTACTAATCTGCGTAAGCTTAATTCCGACATTACTCAATAAAATTCCATTGGCAGCATTAGCTAGTATTTTATTGGTTACAGGCTATAAATTATGTAACCCGGCACTGTTTAAACAAATGTTTAGTCTGGGTAAATATCAATGGGTGCCTTTTTTGGTAACGGTAATCTTCGTTGTTTTTACCGATTTATTAACCGGTGTAGGTATAGGTTTGGTGGCAAGTGTATTAGCGCTATTATATGGCAATTACAGGAATTCTTATTATTTCCATAAAGAAAACCACCACGAAGGCGATGTAATTTTAATTCACCTACCTGAAGAAGTTTCATTTTTGAATAAAGCCAGCATTAAACTAACCTTAGATCATTTACCTGCAAACAGCAGGGTGGTCATAGATGCGCAAGACGCACATTATATAGACTATGATGTGTTGGAGATTATTCGCGATTTTACAAGCATACAAGCCAAGCAAAAAAACATCGATTGTAAAACCGTGGGCTTTAAAGATCACTACGGTATAAACAATACCGATAATGTACAGTCTATAAAAGAGTACCTACCAACTTACCCGGCATTAAACTTAGCGGAGTCGGCAAAATCATTAAAAAAAGTTAAAAAATTAATTAAACTACAATGAGAACTCACAATAAAGAATCACAAACATCTATGACGCCAGAAATGGCAATAGCCATTTTAAAAGAGGGCAACGAACGCTTTGTAGGCAACCTAAAATTTAACCGCAATTTATTGCAACAAGTAAACGAAACACGCGATGGCCAATGGCCTTTTGCAGTGGTTTTAAGCTGTATTGACAGTCGTACCTCGGCTGAATTGGTTTTTGACCAAGGCTTGGGCGATATTTTTAGTGTACGTATTGCCGGAAATATTGTAAATGAAGATATTTTGGGTAGTATGGAGTTTGCCTGCAAAGTAGCGGGCTCTAAATTCATTGTGGTATTGGGCCATACCAAATGCGGTGCCGTAAAAGGTGCTTGCGACCATGTGGAACTTGGGAATTTAACCAGCCTTTTAGCCAAATTACAACCAGCTATAAGCTGTGAAACACAAACTACCCTAAATAGAGATTCATCGAATGCTATTTTTGTAGAAAATGTGGCTAAAATTAATGTGGAAGAAGCGGTAGGTGAAATTCAAGCTAAAAGCCCTATTCTAAAAGAGATGATTGATAAAGGCGAAATTGGCATATGTGGTGCCATGTACAATGTAGAAACTGGGCAAGTAGAGTTCTACGAACACACGCTTCGCTTAAATTAAATTTTGAATAGCTATAGCCGCTCTGAATCAGGAGCGGCTATTTATTTTACTATGAAAAAAATTATACTCTTTTTCGTACTCATTTGCACCCATACACTGCATGCTCAGTATAGTCGTACGCAAGATGATAACACTATATATTGGCTCCAAACGGTAGCTAATGTAGCTATTCATCCAAAATGGACCTTGTACGCTGAACAGCAATTGCGCCAGGTGGGCGATATCGCTTCACCACAGCAGCGTTTACTCCGTTTGGGGTTAACCTATAAAATGCATCCCGATTTGAATGTGCATGCTGGCTATGGTTTTGTAAAAACATTTGCCTACGGTGATTATCCTATTGCGGCAGACGGAGCTTTCCCAGAACATCGCATCTATGAGCAACTTACCTTTAAGCAGCCAATTGCTACCTGGACTATTCAACACCGGTTTAGGCTAGAGCAACGTTGGTTGGCAAAATTATCAAGTAACCAACCCACTCAGTGGGTGTACCTCAATAGAATTCGCTACCAATTTAGAGCCCAAAAACCGCTTTTAACTAAAGCGAATAATCAGGTTTTTGCAGCGGTAGCCAATGAAGTATTTATAGGTGCAGGCAAACAACTGGGTGCCAATATTTTCGACCAGAACCGTTTTTCGGTACTGCTGGGTTATAGTGCTTCTAAAAAAATCAACTTTGAACTTGGTTATTTGTACCAAATTTTACAGCAAGGTAAACCGCTTGCAAACAACAGCGTAGTCATGCAACATAATTCGGGCTTAATTGGCGCTGCACAATTTTCTTTTTAGGGTTGTTTGTTTTTTATTTATCAACCGAAGCCACCCATAACTGGGTGGCTTTTTTTATACGGCTAATTTTATGATATTTATCGAGCAATGAATAGTATCTCTCATCAAATTCAACTCACTTTTCCTCAATTTGAACCTGCTTTAAAAGAGAAATTAGCAGAAATTTGCACCTATCGCGAATTTAAAGCCGGTGAATCGATGATGCAAACGGGGCAATATGTTAAATCAACCATGCTTATTTTGGAGGGTAGAGTTAAATTGTACAGGCAAGGTGAAGATGGCGGTGAGTTTTTTATGTATTACTTACAGCCCGGAAATGCGTGTGCACTTTCTATTATTTGTGCCACCCGACAGAAAAAAAGCGAAGTAATGGCCAAGGCCGTGGAAAATACTAAGGTTTTATTGGTGCCGATTGATCAATTGGATGAGCTGATGCATTTGTATAAATCGTGGTACCATTTTGTTTTGGAAACCTACCGAAACCGTTTTGAGGAAGTATTGGAAGTAGTAGATCAAGTAATTTTTAAGGGATTGGATGAACGCTTGTATTTTTATTTAAACAATCAATGTGAAAAACTAGGTACCTCCGATTTAAAGCTAACACACCAAGAAATAGCTAGTGATTTGGGTTCTTCTAGGGAAGTAATATCTCGGTTATTGAAAAAAATGGAGCAAAAAGGTTTTGTTCATTTACATAGAAACTCATTAACCTGGGTTGGGGTGAACGCATAAGTAACTTAAATCACCAACGCTTGCGTGTAAATAACTCAATTTTGTAAAAAAAAGGTAGTTAGATGGAAATTTTAGGATATATAGCGGCCATAGGTATTGGTCTTTCATTGGGTTTGGTAGGTGCTGGAGGTTCTATTTTAACCGTGCCGGTGTTGGTATATTTATTTGGTATAGATGCCACCTTAGCCACGGCTTATTCTTTGGTTATTATTTCAGCAACTACCTCGGTGGGTGCTTTTAAAAATTATCAAAAGCAATTGGTCAGTTTTCCGGTAGCCTTCTCCTTTGGCTTAAGTTCTATGCTTACGGTATTTTTAATTCGCCATTTTATTTTGCCGGTCATTCCATCCGAGTTGTTTAGTTTTCAGGGGCTTGTGGTTTATAAATCAGCAGCCACCATGTTTGTATTTGCGCTGTTAATGTTGGTGGCAGCTTATTTTATGATACGAGCTCAGTCTACTACCCAAAAGCTTACTAATGCTCCGGCATCCGTACTTAAACTTTTGCTTTACGGCATTGGCGCTGGCTTAATTACCGGCTTTTTAGGAGCAGGCGGAGGTTTTGTACTTATTCCTGCATTGGTATTGGTAGTGCAACTGCCCATGAAAAAAGCGGTGGGTACCTCTTTGCTTATTATAGCCTTAAACTCCTTGGTTGGTATTGCTGGCGATTGGGGCCATGTGCAATTAGATTGGATATTTGCCGCTTCACTTATTGCCTTAGCGCTGTTGGGACTTTTCATCGGCGTGGTGCTTTCTTCAAAACTCCCCGATACGCTATTAAAAAAATATTTTGGTTGGTTTGTTTTTTGTATAGGTATAGTGGTAATGCTCTCAGAACTTTACAATTTGCTGTTAAAATAAGCTACATGTGAAATAGTTAGTGCGGCGTGACCTTTGTCACTTGAATAGCGCTATTTTAAAAATATCTTTGTAATAAATAATACTATCCTGTTTATATATGAAAATAGAACAAATTTATACCGGTTGTTTAGCGCAAGGTGCTTATTACATTCAATCTGGAAACGAAGCAGTGATTATAGATCCCTTGCGTGAAGTACAACCCTACATAGAAAAAGCAGAAAAAAACGGTGCTAAAATTAAATACGTATTGGAAACTCATTTCCATGCCGATTTTGTTTCTGGCCATATAGATTTAGCTAAAAAAACAGGCGCCACTATTGTGTATGGTCCTTTGGCAAATCCCACGTTTGAAGCCCACATTGCACACGATGGTGAAGTATTAACAGTAGGTACGCTTAAAATAAAAGTACTACACACTCCCGGGCATACCATGGAATCTACCTGTTATTTATTGTTGGATGAAAACGATAAAGAAATAGCGCTATTCTCAGGCGATACTTTATTTATTGGCGATGTAGGTCGCCCAGATTTGGCTCAAAAAGCTGCCCACCTTACTCAAGAAGAATTAGCCGGAACACTATTTGATTCGTTAAGAAACAAAATAATGCCGCTGCCTGATGATATCATCGTTTACCCAGCTCATGGTGCAGGATCTGCCTGTGGTAAAAACATGAGCAAAGAAACGAGTGATACCTTGGGGAATCAGAGAAAATTCAATTATGCTCTCCGAGCCAATATGACTCGAGATGAATTTATTGCCGAAGTAACCGACGGCCTTTTGCCACCACCGGCCTATTTCCCCGAAAATGTTCGCTTAAATAAACATGGCTATGCATCCATCGATTCGGTATTAGCCAAAGGCACCCAAGCTTTATCTCCGGCTGCCTTTGAGGCGGCGGCTAACGAAACTGGAGCCCTTATTTTAGATACCCGCGATGCGCAAGTATTTGCGAAAGGATTTATTCCAAATTCTATAAATATTGGCTTGGGTGGTAGTTTTGCACCTTGGGTAGGAGCACTCATTCCAGATATCAATCAGCCTATATTAATTGTTGATGAAGCCGGCCGAGAACAAGAAGTAGTTACCCGTTTAGCCCGTGTTGGTTACGATAATGCCCTTGGGTTTTTACAAGGAGGCATAAGCGCATGGCAAGAGGCTGGCCACGATTTAGATAGCATTGAAACTATTAGTGCCGAAGAAACAGCCGCTCGGTTAGCAGCTGAGCCAGCCGCCATTTTATTAGATGTGCGTAAAATATCGGAGAACTATTCTGAGCATGTTTTGGGCGCTCAAAATTTACCTTTAGATGTGGTTAACGAGGAAATGGCTTCTCTCAATCCCGATAAAACCTATTACATTCATTGTGCGGGCGGTTACCGGTCCATGATATTTGCGTCCATTTTAAAAGCCCGTGGATTTGATAAGTTAATTGATGTGCAAGGCGGATTTAAAGCCATTAAAGACAGCGAAAAGTTTGAAGTGAGCCCGTACCTCTGCCCAAGCACCATGTTATAATTTTATATACCCTATGGCTATCTCTGAATTTTTATTGGCCCCTTGGCCTTGGTATTTCTCAGGCTTTTTAATTGCCTGCATTATGTTTATCTTGTTATTTTTCGGCCGTACTTTTGGTTTCTCTTCCAATTTTAGAACCATTTGTGCCGCTTGTGGAGCAGGTAAAAAAACTACTTTCTTTGCTTTTGAATGGAAAGAACAACGCTGGAATCTTTTATTTTTGGTAGGGTCGGTAATCGGGGGATTTGTAGCCACACATTTTTTGAGCACAGATGCCGCATTAAAACTATCTGCTAGCACCATTGCTCAATTAAAAGAAGTGGGTATTGCATTTGATGGGGGATTGAATCCAGCACAAATTTTCAGTTTCGATTTCATGTTTTCCACCAGGGGATTTCTCATCTTACTTTTAGGAGGCTTTTTGGTTGGTTTCGGTTCTAGGTACGCCGGTGGATGTACTTCTGGGCATGCCATTACCGGCTTGTCTAGCTTACAAATCCCTTCATTAATTGCAGTTATTGGGTTTTTTATAGGAGGTTTAGTGATGACCTATTTTATTTTACCCATTTTATTCTAGCACATGAAAGCATTAAAATTTATATTCACCGGCATTCTTTTCGGTATTGTAATGACTAAATCGGAAGCCATTTCTTGGTACAGAATACAAGAAATGTTTCGCTTTCAATCTTTTCATATGTTTGGTATTATTGGCACAGCCGTAGCTATTGGAATTATTGGGGTTTATCTCATAAAAAAATATAAACTGAAAGATATAGATGGCCAATCCATAGTAATACCTACCAAAGATAAAGGCTGGAAAAGAGCACTTTTAGGCGGAATTATTTTCGGATTGGGTTGGGCGCTTACCGGAGCTTGCCCGGGCCCCATGTTTATTAATGTGGGTGCTGGGTATTTAGTCATGCTATTGGTTATTTTTGGGGCCGTGTTAGGCACCTATATCTACGGAATGCTAAAAGATAAACTTCCACATTAATTATAACCATGAGCCAACTACAAGCCGTTATCAATTGCAAATGCCCCCGTTGTCGCCAGGGCGATTTGTATACCCATAGTTTGTTTAGTTTGAACTATGCTTCTATGCATGAGCATTGCCCAGTTTGCAATTTACGTTACGAAATTGAGCCCGGCTTTTTTTGGGCAGCCATGTATGTAAGCTATGCGTTTAATGTAGCCGAATTGGTAATTACCGGAGTAATTGCTGCACAGTTTTTGGGCGAAAAGGAGATTTGGTGGCTTATTGCGGTGGTATTATCACCTATTTTTATTCTAATGCCTTTTAATT
Organism: Sphingobacterium thalpophilum; assembly: GCA_945875895.1. Taxonomy (GTDB): domain Bacteria; phylum Bacteroidota; class Bacteroidia; order Sphingobacteriales; family Sphingobacteriaceae; genus JAIPAN01. Next base: position 11,653 of record CAMCMG010000003.1, read on the forward strand.
TCAGGTATTCAAGAGTTTTGCTATTGCATTTCTTGTCGCCTATTAAATTTAATAAGAGCTATCAGAAAAAGAACTTTTAGGTGGTTATGCGTAGTGAAATGGTAGATTGACCATTTTGATACGTATGGCTAAGATCCCAATTATTGCGCTTTGCCAATTCTTTGCATAAGTAAACTCCTAATCCACTTCCTTGTTGTTCTTGGGTATCGCGATTTAATTGTCTAAATGCCTCTGCATGTTCAAAAAAATCAGTTGGTAGGGTTTGGTTACTAATTCTTATGGTTATACTCTCTTTTTGTTCCGTAATTTCTAGGCCAATAGGCGTATTTTTTTCCGAAAAGCGTAGGGCGTTCCAAAGTAATTCTTCAATACTATAAAATAAGTCGTTTTTTACTAGGCTTAACGAAAAATCTTTGGTTAAAGTTGATTGAAAGTGGCAATCGGCTACCCGATCTAATTTCAACGCTTTTTCTGTTAAGGTGCTTTTACACGTATCTTCCAACCATTTTTTATTAATTATAGATTTAGGCATTTCAAGCACTTCTTCTCTTTCTAATTGCATGTAAAGCATAAAATTCCGGAAGGTACGGTATAAGCGTTTGGCCGAAATTTTTATATCCTGCGCCAGGGCTGTTAATTCATCCCTACTTAATTTATTCTCGGCATCTAACAATACATCTGTTAAGCCAATAATACCATTTAGTGGGGTATTGTACTCGTGGCTATTAATTTTCGAGAAGGTATTAAGCTTCGTGTAAACCGCTTTTTGTATTCCTTTTTGTGTACTCGATTGTTTTTGCCTGCGTATTTCTACGGCATTTAAAACGTCTTTCGAACTAAAGGGTTTTATAATATAATCATCTGCCCCCAATTCCATACCTAAGCGTTGGTCGGCCCGATCTGCTTTAGCGGTTATGAAAATAAATGGAATGTTGGCTGTTTTATCGCTCGATTTTAGGGCTTGCAGCACTTCATATCCATCCATTTTGGGCATCATAATATCGCAAAGCACCAAATCAGGGAGTTGTTGGTGTATGGCAGCTAAGCCCTCTAAGCCATTGGGGTAACACTCTGCCTCAAAGCCATGTGCTTGTAGCAATTCCTGTAAATTTTCTCTGATAGACGAGTCGTCTTCAATCACTAAAATATTCATACGGCATTTTTGGTGTGTTAAGCCGGGATAGTTACTTCAAAAGTAGATCCCTTATTTTCTGCACTTTTGAAGTTAATTTTACCTTTATGTATAGCTACGAAGTTTTTTACAACCACCAAGCCAAGGCCTGTACCTTCGATATTACCCGAATTGGAAGCCCTCATAAATGCAGTAAACAATTGTTTTTGTTCTGCAAGAGGTATGCCAATGCCAAAATCTTGAATCTTAAAATTTAGTTTATTGAGCGAAAACTCGATGGTAATTTCTGGCAGGGGTTTATCTACAGAATATTTGAAGGCATTGCTTAGTAAATTGCCTAAAATATGTTTCAATAAGTTCTGATCTACTTCCCCTTGGCGTATTTTCCCAATAGTGTGAATTTTCACCTTTTTTTGGGCAATTATTTCCCCAAATGGTTGTTCAAGGAGTTCGTTAACCAAGGCAAGAATATCCGTTTTTTCTGGTTTAAATGGTATTTTGCCGGCATCTGTCATTCCAACCAACAATACATCATTCATGAGGGCACTTACACGGGTTATTTGGTTTTTTATGCGTTCTAAATGTTTATCGGTTTTTTCCTTCAGGGCAGCGTCTACATCTTTGGTAATAAGCTCTAGCAAATCTACACTCGATAAAATACCGGCCATTGGGGTGCGTATTTCGTGCGAAACCATATTTACAAAGCGTGTTTGCAACTCATTAAGCTCACGTTCTTTTTGAATACTTTTAATGAGTTCTTTTTCTGCCTGCTTTTGTTTGGTTATACCTACACCATAGCCTACCATGTAGCGAAACGCTCCCTTATTGTCATATAATGGGTTAAATTTTCGCAGTATTACATCTGTGCTGCCGTCTGGTTTGGCTAACTCATCTTCCCATTCAATTTGTTCTTTGGCTTGTAGTGCTTGTATAAACTTTTCTCGTCTAGCTAATGCAATTTTTGGATCTTTGTTTCGGGCTTCGCAATATTCAAAATCGTCTTTTCCTACAATCCACTCCCGCAGTTCTTTGTTTTTTATGGCCGTTTTATTCAGATATACATACCTGTGATCTTTGTCGAAAATAGCAATGTCAGCTGGTAAACTATCTAATATTTCAGCAGAAAACTCTTTTTCCTTCTCCAAGGCAATCTCTGCATTTTTAGTTAAGGTAATGTCTTTATAAGTCCATATATGGCCGGCAAATACGGTGTCTTTAAAATAGGGCATATAACTAGCCGCTAAATATCGGTCATCAACTAAAGCTAGTTCTATATCAACTAATTCTTGTTTCAGCGCTAACGCCTTTTCTATAAAGGCTAAGAATTTTTCGGGTACTTTAAAGTAATTTTTAGATTCTTGAGCCATGTTGGCGCAATCGAGCCCTATGAGTGCATTTGGCGGTGCCGGTATGGCAAATAGGTCGCAAAAATATTGGTTCGCAAAACTGATTTTACGATGTTCATCTTCCGCCAATACCGCTAAAGGCAGTTTAAATAATACTTCTTGTGCTCTATTAAATTCGGTGTTTGCAAACATGGTATTGCATTCTGTTTTACAGTAGTATATCTAACACTTCTTGTAGCTGATCTTTGTTTAGAGGCTTTTGCAAAAAGTGTTGGATGGCTATTTTTTTCATTTGTTCGGCTAGTTGCTCAACTTCACCTGCCGATATAAATACAATTGGCATGCCAGAATTAAGTTCTCTAATAGCGGCAGCGGTTTCAAAACCATCCATGTGTGGCATATAAATGTCTAATAAAACCAGGTCAATAGCTTTTTCCTTCAAGATAGCTAAACCTTCTTCTCCACTAGTTGCACTTTCTGTGGTGTAACCCATAGAATGTAACAGATGCTTTAACACTAAAAGATTAATGCTATCATCATCAATACAAAGAATTGTTTTACTGGTTGGTGTGCTCATCTTTTTATTCTTCCATTTTGGCCGCTAATTGCGATCGAGAATTTACGCCCACTTTTTGGTAGATATGTTTTAGGTGTTGGTTTACGGTTCTAGCCGAAATAAAAAGCTGATCGGCAATTTGCTGGTAAGATAAACCCGATTTTATGAAGCGTGCTATTTCTCGTTCTTTGGGCGTAAGGCGGTTTATTATGGCGTTTATTTTTTGCATTTTTTGTCCTACACTGGCAATTAATATTCGTGCAGCGCTTGGGGAAAGGGCAGCTCCATGATTTAGCAGACTGTGTAATGCTTCGCTAACGGCATTTAGCGACATATTCTTGGTTAAAAAGCCTGCTGCACCAGTACTAAATGCCGACATCACGCTCTCTTTGTCGTCAAAAGCAGTCATCATAACTATGCGTGTGCCAGCTAAGCGTTCATGCAAAAGAGGTATTCCTTCAATGCCATTAATCTCGGGCAATTGTATATCTAGTAATACAATATCCGGAATGGCTAGGTAATTCGATTTCATGTAGGTGAACAAATCAGGAATCGTGCCAAAAGCAAACGTGCAGGTAAATTCATCGCTGCCATCGAAATACTCTTTGTAATTTTCTAATAGAAGCTCATTGTCTTCAATAAAACCTATTTTAATTGGGTTGTTGGCCATGTGTATCTAGTATAAGTACCTAAAAATAGGTATAAATTACTATAACATCCAAAAAAAAAGAGCCATTTTTGTATGGCTCTTTTGACGATAGATAAAGTGGTTTAGTCTCTTCTAATTTCTATACTGCGCATACCGCCACCCATACCGGGCATTTGCATACCCGTATTTGGCATTTGCTGGCCATTAAATTTTTGCAATTTTAGGCTGAAGGTGAGCATGGCATAACGAGCCAAGCGATTGCTACGGGTATCGTTAATGCTATTGGCTGTTACCGAACGAGAAATGCTAGTATTTTCATTGTACACATCAAATATTTGGAAACGCAACGATGCGGCGTTGTTTTTCAAGAACTGTTTTTCTAAATAGGTGTTCATGATAAACGGATTTACCGAAAATGCACTCGTGTAGCCTTTGTTTAAGGCTTTGGTGAAATCGGCACCCAAAATCCAGGTTTTGCGAATATAGGCTTTACCATTAAAGGTTAAATTCCAGGTAGATACTTTTGTATTTTGTTGTGCTGAGATGCTGTAGGTATTGTTATTGGCAGTATAGTTTACGCCCGGATTTAATTCAATCCACTTGGCTGGGTTTAGTTGAAAGTTTGCTCCTTGGCTAATAATTAAGTTTTTGCCAATATTCTTTTGGTCATCAACAAAGTTGATATTGTTGGAATAATTAGCAAATCCGTTGATGCTCAAGGTGTATTTTCGCTCGGCAAATGGTTTAGACCAGGTATAAAATCCGTTTACACTATAAAATCCATTGGTATTTAAGTAGCGGGTTTCAATTTTGTTGCCGGGTAAGAACACACTATTGCTTACAATTTTATTTTCGGTAAGGTTTACCGAAAAATTAGTGAACCACACATCGCCTTTTTCAAAATTAAAGTTGTTGTATCTGATATTGATGTTGTGGCTAAACTCGGCTTTTAGATTGGGGTTACCTACTACAGGGAATTGAGGGTTTGAAACATCGGTTACCGGCTGCAATTGGTTAAAGGATGGTTCGTTATTTCGGCCATTATAGGAAGCATTAAATTCTTTGGTTTTAGAAAAATTATATGAGTAACGTAAAACCGGTATAATGTTTAAAGCTGTTCTGCGATAGCTAGTTTGATTGCTTACTGAGGTACCCGATAGCAAGGAAGGCTGTACGCCTAAACCAACGCTGTAGTTGTATTTCTTTTGAGTTACCCGGTAATTCATGCCCAATCTGTTGGTCATAAACGAATAGGTATAATCGTTACTTTGTGAAGCTACAGTAGTTAAAACGCCACCGGGGGTAGTGGTACCTAAGGTTGTTCTGCCATTTTGGTAATCGGCCAAAGAAAAATTCCAGTTAAATTCTAAACTTTCGGTACGGCTTAATGGTTCAATGTAAGAGATACCCGAACGGGTAGTACTATTGGTATTGTTGTTACTTACTAGTTGCCTTTGATACACAGGTATGGCAGCTCCAAAAGGGGTAGTTTGGTTAATTGCATCGTTATCTTGCGTCGTATTGTTTTTGCTAAGCGATAAATTCACCGAAGCGGTACGCCCACGTTTCCCAAATCGGTGGTTAAATAAGGCATCGGCACCAAAATTAGGTGTTTCAGAGTTGCTAATGCCGCCATTATTACCGTTTGAAATAAGGCTAGTACCATCTTGTAAAAACGCAAAAGTGCTGGCAGAGGTGCCATTACTTTGCCCCAAGTTAAAGTAGGGAGTTACTTTTAAATAGTTTACACTATCTATTTTATATTCTAAATTCCAGTTAAAACGGTGGTTAATAGTGCTCGTATTGCTAGTGCTATTTTGGTTATTTAATAAGAAACCGGTAGCATTAATATTTTGTTGTTGGGTAGTTCTAAGCACCTCGTTATTGCGGTTTGCGTAGCTATAGTTTCCGTACGATGTTAATTTTTTGCTCCACTCATCGCGGTAATTTACACCTAATGAAGCTACTCTGGTTAGGCCATCTCCACCAGCATTGCCTCCTCCTCCGCCACCGATTTGTATACGGGCGCCACCACCACCTCCTCCGCCACCCAGTTGTACACGGGCACCACCGCCACCGCCATTGAAGCTAAATAGCGATGTATTGGTATTATTTAAATTTCCTTGTACAGAAATTTGTTGAGTTTTATTAAACATGTTGGCCGAAATATTACCTTGATAACGACCTTCGTTTCCTTGTCCAATTTTACCTTGTGTAAAATAGCCATTGTTTTTGTCAGGTCTAATTTGAATATTTAATATTTTCTCTGGATCACCTTCTTTTACTCCCGTAAAGTTTGCTTGGTCGCCATAATCGTCAATCAATTGTATTTTATCAATTAAATTGGCTGGCAATTGTTGGGTGGCAGTTTTAACATCACCGCCAAAAAAGTCTTTGCCATTTACTCTAACTCTAGTAATTGTTTTGCCTTGTGCCTTTACATTACCATCTTTATCAACTTCTACACCCGGTAATTTTCTCAATAAATCTTCTACCTGAGCATCGTCTTTTAATTTATAATCAGCTGCTCTAAACTCTAGGGTATCTTCTTTAACCGTAACGGTTGGCGTGCCCGAAATCACCACTTCATTCAATTGCTTACTCGAATTTTTTAGATTGATAATACCTAAAGCCAAGTTACCTTCACCTTCATTATAGACATATTTACGTAAGGCCGATTGAAATCCTAAGCTCGTAATAGACAAGGTAAATTGTCCTGATTTCACCCCTTTAAAGCTAAATGCTCCATTGGCATTGGTACGGGTAAATAAACTGTCTTTTGCCGAACGTAGTTTAACCGTTGCAGCAATAACACTTAAGCCCGAAGAATCTCTCACCGTGCCACTTACTTCGTAATTGCTTTGTGCAACAACAGTTAAACTTACTAAGGTTAAAATCAGAATTGATAGTATGTGTTTCATGTGTGTTTTTAATCGTAAAGGCTATTTACTAGCCAAGGGGTAAAATACCCAAAATTCAGTGCTGTTTAATAAGCTGTTTGTTTGCATAGGCCCAGAGGGCGTTCCTCTAAGTTCAATAGTTCTACTAACAGCAGTTGAACTAGGCGCTAAAACAAGTCCATTTAGTTTGATTTGGCATGCAAAAATATCATTTTTAGATGGATCTATTTGTAACAATTTCATCGGTAAGGCATACTCACAAACCAATTCTTCCGCTTCGTTGAGCTGGGCAACCGCTCTAATCCCAAAATCATTTTTTAGGGCAAAGAGGCCATCAATAAGGCTGCTAAAACCACGCAATTCAATGTTGTTTAGTTGTGCAACCTCCTGCTTCATTAAGGGTCTCTTGGTTCTGCCCAAAACAGGATCGTAACGTTTGTCTGGTGCTTTGCCGGCAGGGAAGCCTATACTTTCTTGTACTTTTTTTTGTCCTATTGCATTAAAACCTAGGCTCAGGCCCCAATGTATCATTTTTGCTATACTCTCTTTGTTAGACGTTTTCAGGACCACAAATAGGGTAGAATCGTTATTGGCCAAGGCATAGCTTATGCCCGATACCTTATCGGTAGCAAACTGATTTTGGTCCCATTCTTTAGCCAGGCCATCCAGTTCAATATTAGTTAAAAAAGCGTTATTAATAAGTTCTTTCGGCTTTTTCTGTGCTTTTGCACTAGCACAAACTAGCACTAATAAACAGCAAATGAATACTCGAGCCCGATGATGTAATAAGTTCATAAGAGTAAGATTAAAAAAAGGTACAAACGTTTAGTGCGAAATTGAATTCGTTTGCGAAAATACGGTTCTAAACGTAAAAAAGGAGCCGATCTTTCGAAAGGCTCCTTTTCAGCTCAACATGTGCAAATGGCAAGCTTTCTTCCCGAGCTAAAATGTGCTCTTGCTTTGTTAACGTTGTTTTTGTAGTTGAAGTATATGCGTTATTAAATCTTTGCTTAAAATAAGCAACAATTCTTTATCAAACTTTTTAGTTAGTTGTGTTAGGTTGGGAGTTGATTTCGTTTTCATATGCTTTCTAAATTAAAATGATGAGCAATAAACTTATATATAGTGTTCTAATCTAGAACTATGCCAAACTTATTTAGGGCTATCTAGTTTCCCAATAGGTTCTTTTTTGTAGCCATATTTCCACAATTTCTACACATGTGGAAATTTAGCACCAAAATCAGTAGAGAAATCTATTAGATTTGCGTTTTAGAACTCTATACCCAATACATGGCCGAATTAAATTACAGTGAAGACAGCATTCGCTCCCTCGATTGGAAAGAGCATATACGTTTACGCCCCGGTATGTATATCGGCAAGTTGGGCGATGGCTCTGCCTACGACGATGGAATTTATGTATTGCTGAAAGAAATTGTAGATAACTCCATTGATGAGTTTGTGATGGGTTCGGGCAGAACGATTGATATTACCATTTCCGATCAACGGGTAATTGTACGAGATTTCGGCCGAGGGATTCCTCTAGGCAAAGTAATAGATTGCGTATCTAAAATTAATACCGGTGGCAAGTACGATTCCAAAGCCTTTCAAAAATCGGTTGGTTTAAATGGCGTGGGTACCAAGGCCGTAAACGCCTTGTCGTCGCACTTTGCCGTACAATCGTACCGCGATGGTAAAACCAAAAAGGCCGAATTCGAAAAAGGGGAATTGACCAATGATGTACCCGAAACCGAAACCACGCAACGTAACGGCACCTCGGTTACTTTCTATCCAGATGAAACCATTTTTCGGAATTACCATTTTATCCCGGAATTTATAGAAAGCATGATTTGGAACTACGTGTTCCTTAACTCGGGCTTAACCATAAATTATAACGGCGAAAAGTTTTTCTCGGAGAGGGGCTTGTACGATTTATTGGTACGCAACACCGATGCAGAAACCATTCGTTATCCCATTATCCATTTGGTAGGAGAAGATATTGAAATATCGATGACCCATGGCCAACAATACGGCGAAGAATATTATTCCTTTGTAAATGGCCAACATACCACCCAAGGCGGTACACACCAAGCTGCATTTCGTGAGGCCTTGGTAAAAACTATCCGAGAGTTTTATAAAAAAGAATTCGATGCCTCCGATGTACGGGCATCTATTGTTTCGGCTATATCTATCAGAGTGCAAGAGCCGGTTTTCGAATCGCAAACCAAAACCAAATTAGGGTCGCAGAACGTAGGCCCAGATGGGCCATCAGTACGAACCTTTATCAACGATTTTGTTAAAAAAGAACTCGACGATTATTTACACAAATACCCCGAAACGGCCGATGCCTTGCTAAAACGCATCATGCAATCGGAGCGGGAGCGTAAAGACATTGCCGGTATAAAAAAATTAGCCAACGAGCGTGCTAAAAAAGCATCGCTCCATAACCGTAAACTTCGCGATTGCAAAATCCATTTCGACGACGCCCACGAGCGCAAGCAAGAAACTACCCTCTTTATTACCGAGGGCGATTCTGCAAGTGGATCCATCACTAAATCTCGTGATGTGCAAACCCAAGCGGTATTTAGTTTAAAAGGGAAGCCCCTAAACTGCTATGGCCTTACCAAAAAAGTGGTGTACGAAAACGAAGAATTTAACCTCTTGCAGCACGCTTTAAATATTGAAGATGGTTTAGAGGAATTGCGTTATAATAACATCGTAATTGCTACCGATGCCGATGTGGATGGTATGCACATTCGTTTGTTACTCATGACTTTTTTTCTGCAGTTTTTCCCCGATTTGGTAAAAGCCCGCAACCTATATATATTCCAAACGCCACTATTTAGAGTGCGCAATAAGAAGGAAACTATTTATTGCTACAGCGATGAAGAACGCCAAAGAGCCATTGCCAAATTAGGTAATAAGCCTGAAATCACCCGATTTAAAGGCTTGGGAGAAATTTCGCCCGAAGAATTTGGTTTATTTATTGGCAAAGATATTCGCCTAGACCCCGTATTGTTAACCAAAGAACAAAGCATTAAAAACCTGTTGGAATACTATATGGGTAAAAATACCCCCGACAGACAGCAGCATATTATTAAGAATTTAAGAGTGGAAGTGGATATTTTGGAGGAAGCCTTAACCGCTGAATCAGTTTTGCCTACCGAAGAAGAAATCGCAACCGAACAAGCATAGTATTTACCCGATGAGTGAAGAATTAGACCAAGCAGCCGCCCCCGAAAATACCCATAACATCATTCCACTATCGGGTTTGTATGAAAATTGGTTTTTAGATTATGCTTCCTACGTAATCTTAGATAGAGCCGTTCCGCATATATACGATGGTTTAAAACCCGTTCAGCGACGCATTTTACACTCTCTTAAAGAAATGGACGATGGGCGATTTAACAAAGCGGCCAACGTAATTGGAAATACTATGAAATACCACCCGCACGGCGATGCCTCCATTGGCGATGCCATGGTGCAGTTGGGTCAAAAAGATTTATTAATTGATAAACAAGGAAACTGGGGCGATCCCATCACTGGCGATTCGGCTGCAGCACCTCGTTATATCGAGGCCCGTTTATCAAAATTTGCGCTCGATGTGGTGTTTAATCCCGATACCACCGAATGGCAATCGAGTTACGATGGCCGTAACCAAGAACCGGTTACTTTGCCCGTTAAGTTCCCGCTATTATTAGCCCAAGGAGCCGATGGTATTGCGGTAGGTTTGGCTACCAAAATTATGCCTCACAATTTCATCGAACTCATTGATGCATCTATTGAGGTTTTAAAAGGAAATCGCCCCAATTTAGTACCGGATTTCCTCACCGGAGGTATGGCCGATTGTTCGGCTTACAACGAAGGACAACGGGGTGGTAAAATTCGTGTTCGTGCTAAAATTGTAGAACGAGATAAAAAAACCTTAGCCATTACCGAAATTCCGTTTACTACTACTACCGGCGGTTTAATTGATAGCGTAATTTCGGCTAACGATAAAGGCAAAATCAAGATTAAAAAAATTGAGGATAATACGGCCAAAGACGTCGAAATTATGATTCATTTGGCACCCGGTATTTCGCCCGATGTAACCATTGATGCTCTTTATGCCTTTACAGATTGTGAGGTTTCTGTTTCGCCAAATACCTGCATAATTAAAGACAATAAGCCTTGGTTTATGAGCGTAAACGATATTTTGGTAGAAAGTACCAAATTTACCAAAGCGCTATTAAAACAAGAGTTAGAAATTAAACTCACCGAATTAAAGGAGCGTATTTTCTTCAGCAACTTGCTCAAAATTTTTATTCAAGAGGGTATGTATAAGCATGCCGATTATGAAAACGCTACCGATTTTGAGAACATTGTGGGCGTATTGTACAAACTCTTTGCTCCATTTAAAGAGCAGTTTTACCGCGATATTGTATCCGAAGATTTCAAGAAACTAATCGATAAACCGATGAGTAGCATCACCCGTTTCGATGTGAAAAAATCGGATGATTTGATGAAAACCTTGGAAGAGGAAATCAAAACGGTAAACAAACACCTTAAAACCTTAACCGAATACACCATTGCCTGGTTCGAAAAAATTAAAACCAAATACGGTGCAGGCCGAGAGCGTAAAACCGAACTTCGCCTTTTTGATAAGGTAGAAGCGTCAAAGGTGGCGCTAGCCAATGTGAAATTGTATATGAACCGCGAAGATGGCTTTATTGGCACCTCCCTGCGTAAGGACGAGTATGTGTGCGACTGCTCAGACATCGACGAAATCATTGCTTTTAGAGCCGATGGTAAGTTTACCGTAAGCAAGGTAGCCGAAAAAACTTTTGTGGGTAAAGACATTATCCATGCGCAAGTATTTACCAAAAACGACGAGCGTACGCTTTATAATTTAATTTATAAAGATGGTGCCAGCGGAACCTCGTATGTAAAACGATTTGCTGTGTTGGGAGTTACCCGCGATAAAGAATACGATTTAACTAAAGGTGGCAAAGGGTCGCATGTGCATTATTTTACCGCCAACCCCAATGGCGAAGCCGAAGTGGTAAACATTGCTTTAAAACCACATGCAAAATTACGTAAGCTGCAATTTGATGTAGACTTTGCTGAAATTGCCGTGAAAGGGCGTAGCTCTATGGGTAATACCGTTACCAAGTATCCGGTTAAAAAAATAACCTTAAAAACGAAGGGAGTTTCAACTTTATCGGGCCGTAAAATTTGGTTCGATGAGGTGTTAAAACGTTTAAATATTGATGCTAGAGGTAAATACCTTGGCGAATACGATGGCGACGATCAAATTTTGTGTGTTACCAACGATGGCGCCTACGAACTGTGCGGTTTTGAGTTAAGCACCCGTTTCGATGAACTACTTCTGCTCATCGAAAAGTACAATCCTGAAAAAGTGTACGCTGTGGTGCATTGGGAAGCAAAATCTAAGAATTATTACATTAAACGCTTTGTGTTAGAAAGGACACCCGAAGGCAAAAAAACACCGTTAATTTCTGAAGAAGCGGGTTCTAAATTGGTACTCATTTCGGGTGCCACTGCTCCTAAAGTAAGCCTCGAGGTTTTAAAAGGGAAAAGCCAAACGCCCGAAACAATTGAACTCAACCTAGCTGAACTAATTGACGTAAAAGGCCAAAAAGCAATGGGCAACCGCTTAAGTACGCATGAGGTGAAACAGGTGACGCTATTGGAATCTGAAGAACCCGAATCTATTGTAGAACTCAGCCCAATTAACGAAGTGCTGGACATAGAGGATACTATTGCGCTTGTGGAAGAAACAGCAATGCCAAGCATGCCAGAACCCGAGCTTGAGGAAGTGAAAGAAATCCCTGTGCCGCAGCCCGAAAAAGCACCTGAAATACTTGAAGAGACAGCACCTGAGCGAATTAAACCGCCCAAAGAAATAGGTTTCGAAATTACCAACCCCGATGAAATAGATATGGACGACAAGGGGCAGTTGGGCTTATTCTAAGTTGAACTTACTTTTTAAACGAAGTACGAGAAATTTCAATGCCTGTGGGCATTGGCCTGTTCCCTTCGTCTTCGGCCGTAAGAATAATCTCTTTCGGATTAAATGGAGTTAATGTTCTAAAAACCACTTTTTTCGCATTGGCATTCATTACCTGCCCTAAATTCTTGTAGTCATTTTGCTCGGTAACAATCCACACATTGTAATGATTTTTAGGCGGATTGAGTCTTTCTGGACTAGTTAAATTAAGCGCCACTAATTCTACCACATAATTCTTGTTTTTATCTAGTGTTTTTTTAGCGCTTATTTCGGCGGCTGGTGCCACTGTAGAAATAGGAAATTTGGCGGTTGTAGTACAAGAAGCAAATATCATTACAAAGCCTGCTAGTATATTGGGTAGTTTTTTCATGTTTTTGAGCTTAAATACCCTTACTATTAAGAATACCAAAAAATATAACGAATTAATTGCCGAAAAGTTTCTTGAAGAAAGAAATATAAGATGACTCTCAAATAAGCAACCCAATAGCAAATGGTAATTTTTTAGATACTTTTCTCTTTAAACTCTTTTAGAAATTTTACCATTTTAGGCGCAATAACCATACTGCAATAGGGTTGGTAGCTGTTTTGGTTATAATAGTTTTGGTGGTAGTCCTCGGCGGGATAAACTACAGTTAAACGGCTTAGTTCCGTCACAACAGGTGATTCAAAAATTTGTTCTTTTTCCAATTGTATCATCAGCTCTTCAGCTGCCAACTTTTGGCTTTCATTGGCATAAAAAATAACCGAACGGTATTGGCTACCTACATCGTTGCCTTGGCGGTTTAGTGTAGTAGGGTCGTGGGTGTGAAAAAAGATTAATAGCAATTCTTCTACCGAAATTTGTTGCGCATCGAAACTAATTTCAATTACTTCGGCATGGCCGCTGTTTCCTTCGCAAATTTCGCGGTACGTGGGGTTGGGGTATTTGCCACCACTATAACCCGATACTACTTTTTGTACGCCTTTAATTCGCTGAAACACCGCTTCGGTGCACCAAAAACAACCACCACCTAAAACTAGCTTTTCCATGCTTATTGGTATTGAATATAACTAGGTTGCGGTACTAATTTTACTAATTCTTCTGGGGTCATTAGGCGCTTGGGTGGGTTTTTAATATCGTTTTTATAAAACAATTTAAAGCCCGTAAATTGTACCGGTTCATTATAAATCCAATGGCGGTAGGTTCCTTTTTTCAATTCGGGGGCACCCCAACCATCCATGTGCATCACCAACTGCACTTCGGGGTGTAATTTTATATTTTTCGTATTGGTAAGCATGCCTTTGGTAAAGCGGTGTATGGTAAATACTTTCGGCGGCAGGCCATTTTCTTGTACCAATTTGGCTAAATAAGCCGAACAATAATTGATATCAGCCGCATCGTAGGTACCAATTTTAGTTCCTGGTTTGGCACCGGTTTTCATCGAAAATTCCGGATCGATACCCAAATGCACTTGCGGCAGTTTTAAATATTTTTCTAAACGAGGCAGTTCACTTTTGATATCGCTCAATGCTACCTGTATATCTAAAAATACAATGGCGTTGCGCATTTTAGCAATGCTCAAAACCGAGTCAATTTGTTTATCGGGCATTCGGAAACGGTATTTACCGTCCTTACCGCCATCGCCTTGAGCTACCACGGCAATGTAATGCAGGGCAGGCTGTACAGGTGTTTTAGGATCGGCTTTTTCCCAGCGTTTTACTTCTTGATCTAATTTAGCCAGCATTTGTTTAGGGGGCAATTCACCTAAAATACCCATGCGCACCGAATATAAATTACCGTAATAGGCTATAATGCGTTTAAAGGGCAAAATAGCTCCCGGTAGCGGATAGGGTTGGTTTTTTACCGGCCATTTTCCGGTAGTATCGCCATTGGCTAGGGCTTTTACTTTTTGTAGATAAGCCAAGGTATCCACCGCTGGGTAATTGCCTACGTTTTGTTTTACTTTGCTTGTATCGCTGTTCTCGTTTTTACCTGCAGAGCCTGAGCAGCTGCTAAATAAGGTGCCACTAAAAAACACAATTAGGCTAATTTTTGCTAATTTTTTCATGTATTTAATTTATTTAGAACATCTGCCAAAAACACCAAGCGGCAATTTACAGCCACTGCTGGCTTGTAAATACAATTCGCCGCAATGCAGGTTTTGTATGCTCGGCATCGAGCTTTTTAATAGGTTTTCTATAATTACGGATGAGAAGCCCATGGAATAGGCGTTAAGAATGAGAAAATGCTCTTCGGGATCTAACAATTGCATCACATCGTGCATCATCTCTTGAATATGATCCTCTAATTTCCATTTTTCGCCATTGGGCCCGTGCCCATAAGCAGGCGGATCGAGAATAATGCCGTTATAGGTTTTGCCACGTTTGAGTTCTCTTTTTACAAATTTGAGCGCATCTTCCACCACCCAGCGTATATTGGTTAGGCCCGAAAGCTCTTGATTTTCGTTGGCCCAGGTGACTACCTGCTTAATAGAATCTACGTGGGTAGTGTCGGCACCAGCAGCTTTGGCTGCTAAAGAAGCCCCACCGGTATACGCAAAAAGGTTTAAAATTTTGGGTTCCGGATGTTTGAAGCGCTTTACTTGCTGGGCAATAAAATCCCAGTTTACGGCTTGCTCCGGAAAAATACCTACGTGTTTAAACGAGGTTAATCCCAAGCGGAATTTAATGGCAATGTCTTCGTTTTTATAGGTAATGTTCCATCTGTCAGGAGATTTGCCATTTTTTTTTACCCATTCGCCCGAGGTAGCCGATCTGCCTTTAAAACGGATATGGTGTAGCTTCTCCCATTCCGATTCGGCTAATGCTTTAGCCCAAACGGCTTGTGGTTCTGGCCGTATTAAAATGACTTCGCCAAAGCGTTCTAGTTTCTCAAAATCGCCGCAATCGAGTAATTCGTAATCTTTCCAGTGGCTAGGGCTTAGTAATTCAATCATGGTTTATTTTTTGAGCGCTTTCATGAATTTGCTGGCAAAAATAAACTCGTTAAGCTCAACATTTTTACTGGTAATTATTTCTTCTTTGGTCCCTTCCCACCATTTTTGTCCGTTGTGTAAAAAGATAATATGTTCTCCAATGCCCATTACCGAATTCATATCGTGGGTAACCACAATGGTTGTGGTTTGGTATTCAACGGTAAGTTCGTGTATCAGCTCGTCAATTACAATGGCCGTTTTAGGATCGAGGCCCGAGTTGGGTTCATCGCAAAACAAATATTTTGGGTTCATAGCAATGGCACGTGCAATTCCTACTCGTTTTTTCATTCCTCCAGAAAGTTCGGCAGGGTAGAGGGCGTTTTTCCCGGCTAGGTTTACCCGTTCTAAACAAAAATTTGCTCGGTCTTTTTTCTCTCCCATGCTTTGGGTAGTAAACATATTTAGCGGAAAGAGAATATTTTCTTCTACCGTCATCGAATCAAACAGAGCAGCGCCTTGAAAAAGCATGCCAATTTCTTTCCGTATGGAAATCCGTTCTTCAAAATCCATTTCTGTAAAATCACGGCCGTCGTAAACTACCTTACCTTTATTTGGTTCATGTAAACCTACCATGCATTTAATTAAGGTTGTTTTACCGGAGCCTGAGCCCCCAATAATTAAATTGGTTTTACCCGGAATAAACTCGGCAGAAATTCCGTCTAAAACGTGGTGTGTACCAAAAATTTTATGGATGTTCCGAACTTCTATCATAATAAGAGCTGAGCGGTTAGATAATCGGCAAACAATATCATGATACAAGAAATAACCACTCCCTTGGTGCTAGAAATACCTACTTCTAAGGCACCGCCTGAGGTGTAAAAACCTTGGTAAGCCGATACGGTAGTGATGATAAAGGCAAAAATTACTGATTTTATCATGCATACGGTAAAGGTGAAAGGAACAAAATCGGTAGTAATACCGGTTATATAATCTTGTGCATTTATTGCTCCAGAAAGTGTACCGGCAATATATCCACCAAAAATACTTAGGGCAATGGAAATAATTACTAAGAGGGGAATCATGGTTACTGCACCTAAAATTTTAGGAAGTATAAGGTAGCCCGGAGAGTTGATGCCCATAATTTCGAGGGCATCTATTTGTTCGGTTACCCGCATGGTGCCTATTTGGGAAGCTACGCTAGAGCCCACTTTACCTGCCAATACAATGGCCGAAATGGTTGGGCTTAATTCTAAAATAGAAGAATCGCGAACGATGGTTCCAATTACCGACCGTGGTATTAGATTACTTACCAGTTGAAAAGCGGTTTGCACGGTGGTTACTGCTCCTAAAAATAGAGATATGATGGTGATGATTCCGATAGAACCTATACCGATGGCCACCATTTCTTTGCTAATTTCTTTCCAATAGATATTCCACTTTTCCGGTTTGCGGAAAACGGCTTTTAAAAGAAGTAGGTATTTGCCAAGTGGCTGAAAAAACATGTTTTTTTGGATTGTAAAGGGTAAAAATAACAAGCCTTTACCTCTTAAACGAATTAGCGGCCATATTTTTATTTGCGTGCTTCAGGATAATTCTAAAAAAATGGCTTTAACTTCGCTTTATGAATGCAGTAATTACCGGAGCCAGTAAAGGAATAGGCCGAGCCATTGCCTTTAAATTGGCTCAAGAAGGATATAATTTGGCACTTTGTGCCCGCAACTTAAACGATTTACAAAGTCTCAAATCGGCACTACTCCAAATTAGCCCAAACGCAGTCATTTATATAGAAGCGCTAGATTGTGCAGACTTGTTGGCACTGCGTAGTTTTGCCAAGCAGGCCCAAGCCAATTTGGGTTTTATAGATGTTCTCATAAACAATGTTGGGCAATACCTTCCTGGTACTATTTTAGAAGAGGCTGATGATGCCTTAGCCCTACAAATGCAAACAAATGTATACCCTGCATATGCCTTAAGTAAGTTTTTTGGCAAAGAAATGCAAAGCCAGAAATCGGGCTACATTATTAATATTTGTTCTATTGCAAGTTTGAACGTAGTGAAAGAAGCTGCTTCGTATAGTGTAACAAAAGTTGCTTTATTAGGTCTTACTACTATATTGAGGGAAGAATTACAATCCTCGGGCGTTAAAGTAAGCGCCATCTTGCCGGGAGCCACCTATACCTCCTCGTGGGAAGGCACTCCAATAGCTCCTGAAAAATTCATTCAACCCGAAGATATAGCCCAGGCTGTGTGGACCTGTTTAAGCCTTAGCCCGGGTGCAACAATAAATCAACTTATATTAAACCCTAGTTCAAAAGCGTTTTAATTGTATACTCATGGAAAAGAAACTCTACAGAAACACCAGCGATAAAGCTATAGCAGGTGTTGCCGCTGGTTTGGCTCGTTATTTCGAAATTGATGTGACCTGGATTAGAATATTTTTTATTCTGGCTACCATTTTTGGCGCCTCGGGCTTACTCATTTATATTATTTTATGGATAGCCATACCCGAACAACCCTTTGGCGTGTGGAACATGCCCGGACAAACCGATTATATAGTAAAAGATACTGCAGCCAATTCTTTTGAAACCGATTATAAAGCAGCAAAATCAAAACGAAAAAGAGAATCTGGTTTTATTTCTGGTATTATCTTAATTGCTTTAGGCTCCTTTTTCTTGCTCGATCAGTTCGATTGGGTGCCAGAATGGGTAAGTTTTGGTAAACTTTGGCCTTTGGCTTTAATTATTCCTGGATTAGTGATGTTAGCCAATTCAGGCAAAAATACCGAAGCAAAAACAGCGGAATTTATTGAGCCTCTTGCCCCTGTTGCGGAAGAAAAAGCGGCTCCTAAAAAACCGGCGGCTAAAAAAACTACTGCTACCAAAAAGCCAGTAGCCAGAAAAACTAAAAAAGCAGAATAAGCGTTAAAACCCAAGCATATGAAAAGCGAAAAAATAGTATGGGGAATTACCCTCGTATTTATCGGCACCATTTTATTGCTCGATAATTTTGATGTCATTGATTTCTATTGGCGGTCTGTTTGGAATTTTTGGCCGCTCTTTTTAATCTTAGCCGGTTTAAATTTAGTATTTGGTAAGGCAAAGCAAAGTTCAGCAGGTAAAGCACTTGTTATTTTACTAACCTGTGTAGTTTTAGGAACGGTTGCCTATGTGGGCAGTACCCGGTCTAATCAGTATTCAAATTGGTTTTTTGATAACGATGAGGAGCTTAGCGCTAGTGATACCAACCAAGTAAGAACCTTCTCGGAAACCTATAATCCGGCGGTACCCAATGCAGCATTAACCATTGAAGGTGGTGCTACTGTTTATGAGCTTAATCAAGCTACTGCTCAACTATTTGAAGCTGAAGTCAATCAATCCTATGGGCAATATACCCTTACCAAATCGAGCACCGATTCGGTAGATAAAGTCAACTTTAAAATGCTCGATGGTGGTAAATCGTGGAATTTAAAAAAATCGAATGCGAACAAAGCGATTTTGCGTTTAAATCCTAATCCTATTTGGAGCATTAGGTTAGATATGGGAGCGGGTAAAGCTGATTTTGATTTATCGGCTTATAAATTAGCTGATTTAATCATTGAAGGCGGAGCAGCCGCTTTTGAAGTAAAACTAGGTCAGCCCTTAGCGCTTACTACAGTTAGCGTAGATACAGGCGTAGCTGATGTTAAGGTGTCTATTCCTGAAAATGCAGCTTGTCAAATTGAGTATGAAGGTGGTTTAACCAGTAAATCCTTCGAAGGATTTGATAAAAAAAGAGATGGTTTATATGAAAGTGCTAACTATGCCACAGCAGCTACCAAAATTCATATAAAACTAAACGGCGGTTTGTCATCATTTAAAGTAAAACGCTATTAGTGTGCCTACATTTTGGGTGGTTGAAAAAGGCAAACCTGCTGGTCCATATTCACTCGAAGAATTAAAAAATCGGTCAATAAAGCCCGAAACCTTTGTAAAGTTGGACACGATGGACGATTACAAAGAAGCGCACGAAATTCCTGCAATACGAGGCCTCTTGGGTTTTAAAGCTACTATCGTACAGCCACAATATTTTGCTTCGCTTGATGTTCGCCTATTGGCCATGGCTGTAGATTATTTGCTGGTTTTTGGCATCTATAGTGTAGTGGCTTTAGTCTTACTATCTTTTGCAAATCAGCAGCTGGTTAAAATTGCCATTGCCCTCTCGGGTATAGTAATTATTCCTATTGCACGTTCTGTTTATGCTGTTTTTATGGAGAGCTCAAAAAAACAAGCTACGCTAGGTAAACAATTATTGGGTATAAAAGTATGCGATGAAGAAGGTCGCAGAATTAGCTTAGGCCGATCGATTTTGCGCAACCTAGGCAAATGGCTAAGTTCGCTCACTATCGGTTTAGGCTATTTATTTGGTTTTTTCGACCGCAAACAACAATGTTTGCACGATAAATTAGCGGGAACCTTGGTGGTAAAAGAACGCTTACTTTAGGTTACATTGCATCGAACATTTTCTTATTTTTGTTTTCCTAACACACGTGCATGAAGTCTACTAACTCCCCTGAACTAGCAGGAATATACTGTCCATCGCTCCTGCAATACAAGCGCTTTCTTACTAGAGAGGTGCAGGTGGGAGATGTGGCTATGGGAGCTAACAATCCTATTCGCATACAAAGTATGACCACTACCGACACCATGGATACCGAATGTACGGTAGCACAATCTATTCGAATGATTGAGGCTGGTTGCGAATTGGTACGTATTACGGCTCCCAGCATAAAAGAGGCTCAAAATTTAGCCGAAATAAAAAAAGAACTTAGTAATAGGGGCTACCACACACCCTTGGTAGCCGATATTCATTTTACCCCCAATGCCGCCGAATTGGCTGCCCGTTTGGTAGAAAAAGTGCGCATCAATCCGGGTAATTATGCCGATAAAAAACGCTTTGAAACTATTGATTATACGCCCCAAGCTTACCAAGACGAATTAGACCGTATTTACAAAAAATTTGCGCCCCTGGTAGCTATTTGTAAAGAATATGGTACCGCCATGCGTATTGGTACAAACCATGGGTCTTTATCAGACCGTATTATGAGCCAATTTGGCGATACGCCGCAAGGAATGGTAGAATCGGCAATGGAATTTATGCGCATTTGCGAAGATTTGAACTACCATAATTTGGTAATTTCTATGAAATCTAGCAATCCGCAAGTAATGGTGCAGGCTTACCGCCTATTGGTAAAAACCATGGTGGCCGAGGGGATGAATTATCCACTTCATTTAGGAGTTACCGAAGCCGGTGATGGCGAAGATGGGCGTATTAAATCTGCCGTAGGAATTGGGGCCTTATTAGAAGATGGCTTGGGCGATACCATTCGTGTATCTTTAACTGAAGATCCCGAGTTAGAGATTCCCGTTGCGCAAGATTTAGTAAGGCGCTATGCTCAGCGCATTCAAGCTGCCGAGCAAAGTTCAGCAATTATGTTGCCTGCAGAATTTTCGCCCTTTAGCTATCAAAAAAGGGTTTCAGAAGAGCTAAATACTTTTATCGGAGGACACCAGGTACCTCGTGTAATCATCGATTTATCAACAAAAAACTTAAAAGATCCGGCCGTATTATCTGATGTGGGCTATCTCTATTCGCCTATTTTAGATAAATACACCATGGGCGAACAATCGGTTGATTTTGTCTACCTAGCCGATCAATTGCCTTCGTTTACACTTCCCGGAAATTTAAAGCAGCTGTACCAGTATCCAACTTGGAAAAAGCTGGCTAGTAAAATGAATTGCCATCCCTTGTACAGTTTGCAAGAATATTTAAAGACGGAAGAAAAGTGCTCGGCACTCAATTTGGTGGAACTTAGTTTGGCCGATATGCATAGCGATGCGTTTCAGCAAATTCAGTTAGATAAAACACTCGTTTTTGTGCTTACAAGCACCGCCGAAAATGCCATGCAAGAACAAAGGCAAGCATTTTTTCTGTTAGAACAAATAGGTGTAAAGGTGCCCGTAATTATCAAAAAAATCTATCCAAATTTAACTGAAAACGAATTTCAATTGTACGCCGCTACTGATGCCGGAGCACTTTTACTAGATGGTTTTGGCGATGGAATTTGGTTACATGCACCCCAGCTTTCTCCTAAACTACTCCTTAGCACCTCGTTTGGTATTTTACAAGCTACACGTTGTCGCATTTCTAAAACCGAATATATTTCTTGCCCTAGTTGCGGACGTACTTTATTCGATTTGCAAGAAACTACCCAGCTTATCCGTAGCCGAACCGACCATTTAAAAGGTATTAAAATTGCTATTATGGGGTGTATCGTAAATGGTCCCGGCGAAATGGCCGACGCCGATTACGGCTATGTAGGTACAGGCCCTGGAAAAATTACCCTATACCGTGGTAAAGAGGTGGTTAAAAAAAATGTAAATACTGAAAATGCCCTCGATGAACTGATTGAGATTATTCGCGAAGATGGTAGTTGGGTGGAGCTGGCTTTATAAAATTTTATTTACGGAATAAAATGCTAGCTTAGTAGTCTTGGTTATCTTACTCTTTTCTATAACGATTTTTTGTCCATTTAAAGGCTCATTTTAACCTTTTTTGATCAATTTATATCCATTCTAAATACTGTTGGTTTTACAAAGAACTGACAGTTCCCCTGCTTCAATTTTCTACTTTTGTTTTGTCAAAAATCAGTATTGAAAAATTTAAAAGTTATAGCCTTTACCCACAAAAAAGTCGATTTAAAAGACTTAGGGAAATTAGTGATCAGCGATGAGTTGATTGAAAGCTATTTGCTATCACTAAAAAACCAATTGGCTATTTCTGAAATCTTTTACATCAGTACCTGTAATCGCATTGAATTTGTATTTACTCATGAAGAGGCATTAAGCCCTTCATTTGTCGAAACTTTTCTGTCTACCTTGTCTATTGGGGCAGACACTGCTACATTGGCTTCACAAGCTGTTGTGTACGAAAGTGTAGAAGCGCTCAACCACTTATTTAGAGTATCCTGTTCCTTAGAAAGCTTGGTGGTAGGCGAAAAAGAAATTTTGGCCCAATTGCGTCAATCGTATGAAAAATGTAAATCACTAGGCTTTACAGGCGATTACCTTCGATTAATAATGGATCAGGTGGTTAAAACCGCTAAATCTGTTTATACCGATACGCAAATTGCGTGTAACCCCATTTCGGTGGTATCTTTAGCTTACCGAGAATTACGAAAAGTAAATACCTTTACCAATGCCCGTGTACTGTTAGTGGGTGCTGGCGAAACCAATCAATTAATTGCCAAATATCTTCAAAAACATAAATATTCAAACTTTGTAGTATTTAATCGCACTTTATCTAAAGCACAGGCTTTGGCTGCCGATCTAAATGGGGAAGCTTTTCCGCTAGAAGATTTATCAACCTATAACAAAGGGTTTGATATTTTAATTACGTGTACAAGTTCTGTAGAACCCATTATTACTCCCGAAGTTTATACTAATTTATTGGCTGGAGATACCGATAAAAAACTAGTTTTAGATTTAGCCATACCAAACGATACCCATCCGGAAGTGTTGAAAAATAATTCTATTCATTTTATTGAAGTGCATGGCCTGCAAGAAGTTGCCGAGTGGAATAAGCAAGAACGTTACCACGAATTGGTAAATGCCGAAAAAATTATTGAGCAACACCTCCAAGATTTTAAACAAATTTTAAAACAACGCCGTGTTGAATTAGCCATGCGCCAAGTGCCAGAGCGGATTAAAGAAATAAAAGAAACGGCAATGAACTCGGTTTTTGCAGCAGATATTCAGAATTTAGACCCCAATTCTCTACTAGTACTCGAAAAAGTAATTGCCTATATGGAGAAAAAATACATCAGCGTGCCGATGGTAATGGCCAAAGAAATTTTGGTAGATAACTGCTAATTTTTCACCAATTTAATAACTTAACCCATTCATCCGTTTTCATGAAAGCTAACTCCTTAAAATATCCTTTAATTATTGGAACTCGGGGTAGCGATTTAGCGCTTTGGCAAGCTAATTTTGTGAAAAATAGTTTGGCTGAAATAGGTATTGTTGCTGAATTGAAAATTATTAAAACCCAAGGCGATACTATTTTAAACTTGCGTTTAGATAAACTAGAAGGAAAAGGTTTTTTTACCAAGGAGTTAGAAGAAGAACTGCTAAACGGGAACATTGATATCGCGGTACATTCTCATAAAGATTTACCCACCACCCATCCTGCCGGCTTAATCATTGCCGCCGTTTCCGAACGGGAAGATCCTTCAGAATTACTTCTAATATTGAAAGATTGTGTAGATGTACAGCAAAAGTTATCGGTTAAGTTTGGTGCTACGGTAGGCACTTCTTCTAATCGCCGAAAAGCACAATTACTGGCCTTTCGCCCAGATTTAGAGGTGGAAGATTTACGTGGTAATGTGCCTACCCGCATACAAAAACTTCGCGATGAAGATTACGATGCCATTATGATTGCCAAAGCAGGCGTCAGCCGTTTGGGTATTGATTTAAATGAATTTTACGTAGAGGAATTAGATCCTATGGAATTTATTCCGGCACCTGCACAAGGCGTGTTGGCTATCCAGATACGTGAAAATGATACCGATTTAGCCGAATTATTAAAACCTTTGCATAATGCTTCGGTAGCCAAAGAAATTGCTGTGGAACGTAAAGTATTGCAACTATTTGAAGGCGGTTGCCACATGCCCCTAGGCTGCTATTGCAGAAAAGAGGGTAACATGTACGAAGTGTGGACTTCCAAGGCCAAAGATGGCGATGATTTTCCAGATAGATTGTTTTTATCGGCAAGCAGCACCAAAGGCCTAGCCGAAGAAATTGTAGCTAAGTTTAATCCGGATCGAAAATTTCCGAGCAATGTGTTTATTAGCAGAATGCTGCCCGAAACCAGCTACTTCCGCAAAGCCTTAGAAAAATATCAAATCCAATTAGACGATCGCTCTTTAATTAAAATTTTCCCGATTATTAATAAACTCGATCCATTTATTCTAAAACGAGTAGATTGGGTCTTTTTTAGCAGTAAAAATGCAATTGAATGCTTCTTTTCATTATCTCCTCAATTGCCTAAAAAAGTAAAATATGGCGTAATTGGCCGTGCCTCCGAAGAAATGTTGCGACGCTACGGCATAGTGCCCGATTTTAATGGTGAAGAAGATGGAATTGATACACAAGATATTGCCAAAGATTTTGCCAAATTGGCCAACGGCAGCACCTTACTTTTCCCGGGAGCCAAAGATTCGTTGCGCACTATACAGCAAGCGCTAAACAAAGCAACTAAAATTATTGATTTACCGGTTTACGAAACCGAAATGGATGAGAATTGCGATCCATCTGCCGCTGAAGTTTTGGTCTTTACAAGCCCCTCAA
Source organism: Sphingobacterium thalpophilum (assembly GCA_945875895.1). Lineage (GTDB taxonomy): Bacteria > Bacteroidota > Bacteroidia > Sphingobacteriales > Sphingobacteriaceae > JAIPAN01. The sequence continues at coordinate 36,541 of CAMCMG010000003.1, forward strand.
ACGTAGATGCCTACTTTACCAATAACCTACTTGAGCCAGGCCAGCAAGTTATTTGCATTGGCAAATCTACTGGCAAAAAATTCAATCAAATGAATGTAAACTATACCTTACCCTACTCTCCAGACGAAATTGGTTTGGCAGAAGCGGTTTTTGGTTTAACTTATTAAACATGCTTATACGCCCCAGAAGATTACGCAAAAACCCCATTATACGGGAATTAGTAGCCGAAACACGCTTATCAAAAGACATGTTTGTGTACCCGTATTTCGTGGTGCCGGGTAAGGGTGTAAAACATCCCATCGATGCCATGCCGGGTATTTTTCATTTCTCGGTAGACATGTTGGTGAAAGATGTAGCCGAGGGTTTAAAATTTGGGTTAAACAAGGTACTATTATTTGGTGTTGGAGAGAATAAATGTGAAGATGCCAGCTCAGCCTACCACCACGATTCGTTGGTGGCCCAAGCCGTTCGTGAATTGAAGAAAGCATTTTGCGATGATATTTACGTGATTACCGACGTGTGTACCTGTGCCTATACTACACATGGGCATTGCGGTATTTTGCAAAATGATTACGTACAAAACGATGAAACCGTAGCCATTTTGGCTAAAATGGCCCTGGCGCATGCACAAGCCGGCGCCGATATGGTGGCCCCATCGGATATGATGGACGGCCGAGTAGGTGCCATTCGCGATTTGCTGGATGAACACCAATTCGTAAATACCGCCATCATGAGCTACAGCATCAAATTTGCATCGGCCTATTATGGTCCTTTCCGCGAAGCAGCCGATTCGGCGCCAAGCAAAGGCGATCGTAAAGCCTATCAAATGGATTTTCGCAACCCCAATGAAATGATGCGGGAAGCTTTTTTAGACGAAGATGAAGGCGCCGATATTTTAATGGTAAAACCAGCTTTAGCTTATTTAGATGTGATTCAAAACTTAAGCCAGCAAACGCAATTGCCGGTGGCTTGCTACAACGTTTCGGGCGAATACAGCATGGTAAAAGCAGCAGCACAAGCCGGTTGGATTGATGCACAAAAGGTGATTATGGAAAACATGTTTGCTTTTAGCAGAGCCGGTGCAAACATCATTATTACCTATCACGCCCGAGAAATTTTAGAAAATAACTGGTTATAAGCCCCGTTATATTTAAAAAAAACAAATTATGGCCAATTTTTTATCCAAGTTATTCTCAAAAAAGGAAGAAGTAAGCATACCTATTTTTCACGCCGATAAACCGGATATAAACCGAGATCGTTCTGCTGAACTATATGAACAAGCTAAAAAGTATTTCCCGGGAGGAGTAAATAGTCCGGTAAGAGCATTTAAATCAGTTTACGGTACGCCACTTTTTATTGAGAAAGGCGACGGGTGTCGTCTATGGGACGCCGATGGAAATGAATTCATCGATTTTTGTTGTTCTTGGGGTCCGCTTATTTTAGGACATAATCATCCTGCTGTTCGCGAAAAAGTAACTGAAGTGATGCAAAAAGGCATGAGCTTTGGTGCGCCTACTGCACTAGAAAATGAATTGGCCGAATTAATTCTAAGTCATAATAAATATTTGGAAAAAATTCGTTTCGTAAGTTCAGGTACCGAAGCCGTAATGTCGGCCATTCGTTTAGCTAGAGGATACACTAAACGAGATAAAATTTTAAAGTTTGAAGGCTGTTATCACGGCCACGTAGATAGTTTATTGGTCAAAGCGGGTTCGGGTTTGGTTACTTTTGGCGAAACTTCATCGGCCGGTATCCCAAAATCTTTTGCCGACGAAACCATTGTGGTTCCATTAAACGACCAAAAAGCAGTTAAAGAAGCCTTTAAGCAATTTAAAAATCAACTAGCAGCGGTAATTATTGAGGGCGTTCCGGCAAATAATGGCCTATTAATTCAGGATAAAACCTTTGTACATTTCTTAAGAGATATTTGCACCAAAAATAAAAGCCTATTAATTTTTGATGAGGTCATAACAGGTTTTCGCATAGGTTTTGAAGGCGCAGCTGGGTATTATGAGGTTCAGCCCGATATTATAACTTATGGTAAAATAATTGGAGGAGGATTGCCGGTAGGAGCTTATGGTGCTTCAGCGGCCATAATGAGTCATATTTCACCCGATGGTGCGGTGTACCAAGCTGGTACGCTTTCGGGTAATCCAGTGGCTATGGCGGCGGGTATTGCCCAATTGTCTGAATTGGCTAAGCCGGGTTTTTATAAAGAATTAAACGCCAAAACCCAAGAGTTTGTAGAATCTATTCAACGTTATGCCGATACGCATAACTTTGCTTTTAAAGTGTTTACTGTTGGTTCTATTTTCTGGTTTGCCTTTACTAAAAAAGATATTAAAACAGCGGAGGCCATTGATCCGGCTAGCATGGATAAATTCAAAATCATGCACCGCGAATTGTTAAATCGTGGGATTTATATGGGCCCATCGGGTTACGAAGTTGGCTTTGTTTCGGCGGCACATACCAAAATTGATTTAGAGAAAGCAAAAAGGGCTATCTTTGAAAGTTTAGACATTGTTTTTAGAAAGAAATAAGCATGCGTAAAGCGCTCTTACTATTTTATTTAGTTACTTTTTACGTGTTCGCCGAAATGGCGTGGTGGGGTTATTTATTAATAAAAGCTGAGCCCAATCGTAAATTGATGGTATTGGGTGAGGGTAGTGTTTTTTTATTTTTAGTGTGTATTGGTATTATACAAATTCACAAAACCCTTAGCCGTCAAGAGAAGTTAGCTCATCAGCAAAAAAACTTTTTACTATCGGTTACCCATGAGTTGAAATCGCCTTTGGCTTCTATAAAACTTTCGTTACAAACCATTTTAAAAAGAGTGTTAACTGCTGAACAACAACAAGCACTTTTGGGCAATTCGTTAAAAGATATTGAACGATTAGACGATTTAGTAGAGAATATGCTGTTGGCTACGAAGATTGAAAATAGTTCGTATAGTTTTCCGAAAGATAAATTTAACCTATCAGAATTAGTAGAAAAAGTGGTAGAACGCTTACAAGTACATGCGTGCAATTCACAAACTATTAAGTGTACTGTTAGCCCAAACATATATTTAATTGGCGATGCATTTGCTATGAATTCAGTATTGATTAATTTGATTGAAAATGCCGTAAAATATTCACCTGCTTGTGCCGAAGTGCAGGTAAGTTTAGAAAGCACTAATGGGCAAATTTGTATGCGGGTAGCCGATCAGGGCACGGGCATACCCGATGCGGAAAAAAACCGTATTTTCGAAAAATTTTACCGTATTGGTAGCGAAGATACCCGCCAAACAAAAGGCACCGGCTTGGGTTTATACATCGTAAAAAAAGTATTAGAAACACATCAAGCAAGTATAAAGGTGGTAGATAACACCCCAACAGGCACCATATTTGAAATCACCTTTAATCAACAACATGATACCTAAACAACGTATTTTATTAGTAGAAGACGAGCTTCATTTACTCGATGCCATTAAGCTAAACCTCGAGTTAGAGGGCTATAAAGTAAGTACGGCTACAGATGGGAAAAAAGCATTAAAGATTTTTAAAGAAGAGCGCTTCAACCTAATTATTTTAGATGTGATGTTACCAGAGATAGATGGCTTTCAGGTGGCCGAAACTATCCGTTTAGAAAACTCGGAAGTACCTATTATGTTTTTAACAGCCAAAAACACGAGCGAAGATCGAGTGGCTGGACTAAAAAAAGGTGCCGATGATTATTTAACCAAACCCTTTAACCTGGAAGAATTGATTTTACGGGTAGGTATTTTGGTTAAACGCAGTCTCAAGGGCGATGACTTGAAAGAATTACAATCCTATCGCATTGGCGATAAAACAATTTATTTCAATTCATTTGAGCTGAAACAAGACGATGGAACCATGGTGGCACTTACCAAAAAAGAAACCATGTTGCTTAAATTGCTTATCGAACGCAAAAACGAAGCCGTTTCTAGAGAGCAAATTTTAGAAACCGTATGGAATTATGATGTGTATCCATCAACCCGAACCATCGATAATTTTATTCTAACGTTTCGTAAATATTTCGAACCCGATCAGAAAAACCCAACCTATTTCCATTCTATTAGAGGGGTAGGCTATAAATTTATGGATAGCTAATGTTTACTCGTAAAGTTCGCCTAGTTGTTATACTAATGGGCCTGTTGCTTTTAGCATGGACCTTAAACGAAAAAGTGTATCCTATCGCCATTATTCTTGGTTTAGGCATAATTTTATTGATTTGGGGTTATTTTACCGAAGGCACTGTAGTAATGGCCGCTAAAGAATTTCATCTAAAAAATTACGATAGAGCCGAAGAATTGCTGCAAGAAGTACCCGATCCGGAGCGTTTAAACAAACACCGCAGAGGGTTTTATGAATTTATTTATGGCAATATTGAGTTGCACCGCCAAAATTACGAAGAAGCTGAGCGCCACTTTCAATTGGCTACCCGCTACCCTTTGCGTAATGCCAGCGACAAAGCCTTGGTATGGACTCATCTGGCCAATATAAGTCTGCGTAAAAAAGAATTTGAACGTGCCCAAGTGTACGTAGAAAAAGCTAAATCACTTAAAATTACCTCCAGAGTAAAATTGATAATAGAAAAAATAGAACAAGAAATCCCCAAAAAATCGTGAGTATACCAAACCAATTAGATTCGTTATTTATAAAAGCTGCATTTTCTCAAAAAACCGAACGCCCACCCGTTTGGATGATGCGTCAGGCAGGTCGTTTTATGCCCGAGTATTGGGAAATTAAAAACAAATATTCTTTTTTGGAGATGTGCAAAACACCCGAAATTGCCGCCGATGTAACCATGTTGCCGGTAGATTTATTGGGTATTGATGCCGCCATTTTATTTTCCGATATTTTGGTTACCGGCGAAGCAATGGGAGGCGATTTAAGTTTTACCCAGGGCATTGGTCCTAAATTTGCCAATCCGGTTCGTACTGCTGCCGATGTAGATGCGCTAGAAACCGAGGTTGGCGATCGTTTGCAATATGTAGCCGATGCCATTAAAGTGGTGCAGCAACGTTTAAACGGCAGCATTCCACTCATTGGATTTGCAGGCGCACCCTTTACGGTTATGAGTTATTTGGTAGAAGGTGGTTCTTCTAGAGATTTTAAATTAACCAAGCTGATGCTGCACAATCATCCGGAATTGGCGCATAAATTATTGGCAAAAATTGCCAAAGTAACCACCGATTATTTGAACTTGCAAATTGCAGCTGGCGTTAATGCCGTTCAAATTTTTGATAGCTGGGCACAAGCACTTTCATGGGACGATTACCGCGAATTTTCGCACCAATACATTCAGCAAATTATTGCAGGCTTACACCGAAAAGACATTCCTGTAATTTCTTTTTGTAAAGGTAGCTCGGTGTTTGCACCACTGATGGCCGAAGCAAAACCCGATGTAGTATCCATAGATTGGAATGTTGATTTGAAAGACATCAAACATCGCTTGCCTGCCGGTATGGCCGTACAAGGTAATTTAGATCCACATATTTTATATGCAGATAAATCGGTTATTAAAGACCGCATTCATCGTTTATTTGAACGTATGCGTGGCGAAGACGGATTTATTTTCAACTTAGGCCATGGGGTTATGCCCGATATTCCGTTCGATAACGTGAAATACGCCGTAGAACTCATAAAAGAATTCCGATACTAAATGACATACCTGTATTTTAAAGCCATACACATTATTTTTGTGGTTAGCTGGATGGCTGGCTTGTTTTATAGTGTGCGTTTATTTATTTACCATACGGAGGCCAACGAACTACCAGAAACCGAGCGTAATATTTTGCAAAAACAATACGGCATCATGGAATCGAGGTTATGGAATATTATTACCACACCAGCCATGGTGCTCTCTGTGTTGGCAGGTCTGGGTATGCTTTACATCAATCCAGCTTTAGTACAAGTAGGATGGATGCAACTGAAACTAGGCTTTGTAGTGGCCTTATTGCTCTATCATTTTATTTGCCAGCGCATGATTGGGCAATTTAAACAGGGTGTTTTCAGCTGGTCGTCTACCCAATTGCGTTTATGGAACGAAGTGGCTACCATACTGCTAGTAGCTATTGTATTTGCCGTTATTCTTAGAACTGCCCTCGATTTGGCCTATGGCCTCATCGGATTGGTAGTATTGGGCGGGAGTATTATGGTCGCGGTAAAAGTCTATAAATACTTTCGGGAGCAATCACGCTAGTCAACAGCTTTTTCGAATCCACTAATAGTTGTGGCCTCTTTTTGAAATAAATCTACCAATACTAGTTCGTTTACACCTTCTTTTAGCCAAGCTTTGGGGCAATACACACGTTGCTGCGGTCCAATATTCCAATATCGACCTAAATTGTGACCATTGATGTATACAACACCTTTCTGGTAATTGCTCAGATCAAAGTAGGTGTCGGCTGTGTTGGTTAAACTAAATGTTCCTTTAAAAAGTATCCCTCCTTTAGACGTATCTACACTTGTATTTTTTTGGCTAGCCTTGGTAATAAACTCGGTATCTAGAGGCAGCGGATACATGTTCCAATTCATTAGAGTCATACTATTTAGCGTAACACGGTCGGTTATACCTTTTCTATCAATCATATATTGCGCAAAATTAATATGCCCCATGCCCTCTACTAAAATCTCTAATAGCGGGTTTTCGGTACTAGAACTAGCTTTTGGTAGTTCAATGCTCCATTTCCCGCCATCTCTAGAAACGCTGCCTATATATTGGTGGTTTAAAAATACCAGGGCCAAGTCGTGCGGTTCGGTAATGGTTAAACGCCCTTCTTTATGCCCAATAAGTCGGGTTTGATAGAGCATTAGGCCCTGATTTTGGCCAAGCATTTCCATGGCTTTTGGTTGTGGGCTGTAAAGGAATGGGAATATATACCAAATACTATTTTAACGATGTGTTTGCTAAAGGCCAAGGTCCAGCAGAACTTAAAAATATATCTTTTGGCCTAAGCTGGGGTTTCTAAAACTTCATATCCGTCTCATTTACCCACGTCAGGTTTTGTTTGGCGTGGGTTTTTTTATCTTTGGCCATGCCCAATACGCTTATTCAGCTTAATCAAGTTTCTAAATCCTATCCAAACAACCCTAACAATGGGGTTGGGCAAATCAATTTGCGTATTCAGCAAGGAGAGTTTGTAGCTATTTTAGGAGAAAGTGGAAGTGGCAAAACTACCTTACTAAAACTCATCTTCGGCTTGTTAAGTCCAACTGAAGGAGAGGTGTTGTTTCAGGGGCAAAAGATTCTTGGCCCCGAGGAAAAACTTATTCCGGGTCACGAGCATATGAAAATGATTGCTCAAAACTTCGATCTAAACACCTATGCAAAGGTGTATGATAATATAGCTTCCATGCTTTCTAATACCGACTTAGAAGCTAAAAAACTGAATACTTTGGCCATGATGCAAGCCTTGCGAATAGACCATTTGGCCGAACGCCGTGCCGTAGAATTGAGTGGGGGAGAGCAGCAACGAGTGGCCATTGCTCGGGCATTAATTACCAAGCCTCAGGTGTTATTGCTCGACGAACCTTTTAGCCAGGTTGATGTGCTGATGCGCAAACAGTTGCGTGCCGATTTAAAACGCCTTTCTAAAGAGCTAGGCATTACTATGATTTTAGTTTCTCACGATCCGCTTGATGGACTTTCTTTGGCTGATATCTTGCTGGTATTGAAACAAGGAGAATTGCTTCAAGTAGGAACACCTACAGAGTTAATTGATAAGCCGGCAAATGCCTATGTGGCTAAACTGTTGGGCGGTGCAAATGTGCTTCAGGCTCAAGATGCCAATCACATTTTAGGATTACAACTAGCTAGCAATCAAGTGTTGGTTAGTTATCCGCATGAACTTGCTATTGTTGATGAGGGTATCCAAGCACAGATTTCAGAAGTTCGTTATCAACTGCATGTAATGGAATTAGAGATTAAAGTAGCAGATTCGATACTGACTATTTGGGCACCATTAGGAAATTATGCATTAGGGGCATTAATTCATATTGCTTTCCAAACCTATCGGATTACTTCGGCTGACTAAGGATTTCCTTTAAAGTGAATTAAGCGATAGACATAGGCTTTTCTACACGCTTTCTTGTTTCTGCGAATGGTAATGGTATGGCTTAAATAAATCTGCTTAAATAAAGCGCCATAGGTTATTTTAGGGTCCGAATGCTGATCTGATAATACAATAGTGTACGCATTTTCACCAATTTTTAGTGGTTTTCTATGGGTATTTAACCATTCATACTGATGAATTTTATCTATAGGACCTAGTGCAATTAAGTCTAAATGCATAGGCATTGCAACATAATAATCTAAGTGTGCGGCAGGAAACCAATTGTTGCTAATAATATGCGCTGCTTTAAATTTCGTTTTTGCATCAGTGTTACTAATTTCAGAAAATTGGGTTCGCAGTTGTTCCCAACCATACATATCTAGTGTGAAATCTCCTTTACCGAGGGTACGTTCGTTTTTGTCACCCATGGTTCCGGGATAGTTGTTAATTATACCAATGCCTACAAAAATAATGGTGATTAAAAGTGTGGCTGCTCCTAGTATAACCTTAGGTATTTTTAGCGATATATGGCTATATTTTTGAGAAAAATAAACCGCCGTAAGCAATATAATGCCGCTATAAGCAGGGCCCGTCCAATGGGGTAATACTTCTTTAAATACTGAAATTAGAGTGGCTAAAATAAGTAGTGGTAAACTACACCACAAGAGCAATTTAGTTTGAGATGGTTGAATGTCTAATTTTGATTGTATGGCGTGGTAACTAGCTTTTATAAAAGCCGGAAACAAAATGGGGCTTGTATAAATAAGTTGGCCTAACATAAATCGGCTAAAGGATAGTAGTGAAAAACCTCCACTGGCTACATCAACACGTTTGCTATGAAAGGTGTAGGTAATAAAGTGGTGGTCAATATTCCATTGAATAACGGGCCAGAAAAAAAGTAGAGTAATACAGCCAGAAATATAGAGCACAGGTTGTTTAAACCAATTTCGTGAATAAAAAAGCAGATAACCGAACAATCCGAACCATAAGAAAGCAGTATGAATTTTACACAACATGCCTAAGCCTGCAAAAAACCCGAAAAAGAGTAAATTTCGTTTGTTGTAAGCGTTAATTTGGTCTGTTTTGTTAAAGCGAAGTAAGCTGTATAAACAAGCCAACCAACAAACCATTTGCGGAGAATCGGGTAAAACAAATGTGCCCGCAATAATACTACCGTAAATGGTAGAGTTGTAAATAAGTGCGGCTAAAAAACCCGTTTGCTCGTCTTTTAGGTGTTTTCCGCACACATATATCAGCCAAGTGGCGATGGCACTACACACTATAGCTCCAAATCTGATAAAGAATACTTCGTCGATCTGTAAATTAAATGTACTTAGTCGTATGAGCCAACCCACCATGGGCGGGTGATCAAAGTAATTCCACTGCATACTTTGTGCATACATGCGGTAATATACCTCATCATTGCCAAGCCCAATGCTGTATGCCAAAAGCATGCGCATTAAGGATGCTAATGCGATTAAAACAAAAATGCGATTCCTGAAATTCAAGATTTACTTAAACGTGTAAAGATAATTTGCCGAAAAATTCCAGAAAAAAACTAAACCAATAACTGCCAGCTTTACCAAGTAGAAATTTCCTTTGATTTTTTTTAGTAATATAAATAATAGCAAGGAGTTTATACCCAGCCCTACGATTGAAATTACCAGAAATTTTACAAATTGTTCGGTAGCAATGGGATTCTGGTTGTCAAATGTCCAGTATTTATTTAGGATAAAGTTATTAACCACTGCTATGCTGAAACCACAGGCATTGGCCACAAATTTATTAATTTTTACTTTTTCTTTTAACAACCAGGTAGTTCCAAAATCTAAACCCATTCCGGTAATTCCTACTAGTGCAAATTTAATAAGCTGGCTAGAAAAATAATAAGTCATAAGCTTGCTTGGCTAGATTTTTTTTGGGAGGGCTTGGTGTTTTCTCTCCATTTTGTAATTCCCTTTAGCGTTCTATCTGCAAGTTCTATGGCAGCAATTCCAGATAAACAGCCAATTATGGCTCCAACTAAAACATCTAACAGAAAATGTTGGCCTAAATATATACGTGAATATCCAACTATAGTTGCTACAGCAAGAATTTGAATCTGCCACTTACGATTTTTCATAAAAATTATAATTACGGCAGTAATTGCAAATACGGTTGCTGTGTGACCAGAAGGAAAACTATGCTGTGTTGCTATTTTAATCCCGTCGATAAATTGGGTATACTCTCCATTAGCGAAATATAATTTTGGTCGAGGTGTATCTACTAATCGTTTTAAAACCTGAGCAATTATTCCAGAAACTAGAAAGGCATAAAGCAAGCTCAATGCATATATTTTTTCTTTGTAAATAAATAATGCAAAGGCACTAATTATTAGCGCAATTTTCCCATCACCTAAATTGGTAATGAGAATAAAAAAGTAATCTAATGTGGGGTTATGAATACTATTTAATAAGAAGAATGAAGTGGATTTTCCGAATATACATAAGAATACAAAACCCAAGAATATGAGTAAACTAGCTCCGTAGAAAAACAAACTGGAGTGTTTTATTTTATAAATAAAATCCATATAGCGTGAAACGCAATTTGCATACTGCATATAAACTAACTATTAAGATTAATTTAAGAAAATATATCCAAGTTTGGATAAAGTTTTTTAAATTTTAAGTAGATTGTTTACTAGACTAAGCCTTCAGCTAACACCACTACTTTATTTTCTTTTACTTCTACCACACCACCTTTAATCGCGAAGGTTTGTGTTTCTTGGCCAGTACGCACCGTTACTTTGCCATCTTCTAAAGTAGATATTATGGGAGCATGGTCTTTTAATACTTCAAACGAGCCTAAAGTTCCCGGTACAGTTACCGAAGTGGCTTCACCTTGAAATATCAATTGATCGGGTGTATAGATTTCTACGATCATTATGCCTCAGCTTCTGCTAATAATTTTTTACCTTTTTCTTTAGCATCTTCAATAGTACCTACCAAGTTGAAAGCTGCTTCTGGATATTCATCAACTTCTCCATCCATAATCATGTTAAAGCCTTTGATGGTATCTTTAATATCAACCAATACACCTTTTAAGCCGGTAAATTGCTCAGCTACGTGGAACGGTTGCGACAAGAAACGTTGTACTTTACGAGCACGATACACTACCAATTTATCTTCTTCAGATAGTTCGTCCATGCCTAATATGGCAATGATATCTTGTAACTCTTTGTAACGTTGTAAGATTTCTTTTACACGTTGAGCAGTATCGTAATGCTCGTTACCCAAAACCGCTGGGTTCAAAATACGTGAAGTAGAATCTAATGGATCTACCGCAGGATAAATACCCAACTCGGCAATTTTACGTGACAATACCGTGGTAGCATCTAAGTGGGCAAAGGTTGTTGCCGGTGCCGGATCTGTTAAATCATCTGCAGGCACGTAAACCGCTTGTACCGAAGTAATAGATCCTTTTTTAGTAGAAGTAATACGCTCTTGCATTAAACCCATTTCAGTAGCCAATGTTGGTTGGTATCCTACTGCCGATGGCATACGACCTAATAAAGCCGATACCTCAGAACCTGCTTGAGTGAAACGGAAAATGTTATCTACGAAGAACAAGATATCTTTTCCTTGTCCATCACCTTCACCATCACGGAAATATTCGGCAACGGTTAGTCCAGAAAGGGCTACACGTGCACGTGCACCTGGAGGCTCGTTCATTTGACCGAACACCAAGGTTGCTTTACTATCTTTTAATTTTTCTTTATCTACTTTATCTAAATCCCATCCGCCTTTTTCCATCGAATGTAAGAACTCGTCGCCGTAGTTAATTACACCCGATTCGATAAACTCACGTAATAAATCGTTACCCTCACGAGTACGCTCACCCACACCGGCAAATACCGATAAACCAGCATATGCTTTCGCAATGTTGTTTACCAACTCCATAATTAATACGGTTTTACCTACACCCGCACCACCAAACAAACCAATTTTACCCCCTTTAGCATAAGGCTCCAGCAAATCAATTACTTTAATACCGGTGAAAAGAACCTCAGTTTCGGTAGATAATTCATCGAATTTAGGCGGAGTGTTGTGAATAGGATAGCCACCTGCATTGTCCACAGCACCAATTCCATCAATGGCTTCACCCACTACATTAAACAACCTGCCTTTAATTTTATCGCCAATAGGCATTTTAATAGCCGAACCAGTATCTACAACTTCCATTCCTCGTACCAATCCGTCGGTAGAGTCCATCGCAATGGCACGTACCCGATCTTCACCTAAGTGTTGTTGAACTTCTAATACAATTTTTTGTCCGTTCTCTTTTTTAATCTCTAAGGCGTCGTAAATTTTTGGTAAGCTAGCATTGTTGCTGAAGCTAACGTCTACAACCGGACCGATAATTTGGGCAATTTTTCCTTTGTTTGGCATATAAATTCGATAAAATTTTAATCTATCAAGCGTTTAATAAGCATTTCTAATTTTGAATGCTTTTTCGGTCTGCAAAAATACATTTTATAGCCGAAAAGAAAAACAGCTAAACAAAGATTTTTTATAATCAATCAACTGTTAAAATTCTACTACTTTTGAGGTATGAAAAGAGTGCTAGTAACCGGTAGCAATGGCTTGTTGGGGCAAAAGCTTATTGATTTGGCTTTAGCTCAATCGGATATTAGTTTAGTGGCTACTTCCAGCGGCTCAAATAGGCATCCGATAAAAGCTGGATATACCTTTCAGGAACTGGATGTCTGTGCTACTGCCGCCTTGCGTGCTGCCATTTTACAGCATCAACCACAAGCTGTTATTCATACAGCAGCCATGACTAATGTAGATGCCTGCGAATCTAACCAAGAAGCCTGCGAAAAATTAAATGTTACAGCCGTTATATCTCTAGCAACCTTATGTCAAGAATTTAATATTCAACTCGTACACCTATCAACCGATTTTATTTTTGATGGCGCCGATGGTCCTTATACCGAAGACGCTAGCCTTAACCCTTTGAATTTTTACGGCCAAAGCAAATGGAAAGCAGAGCAGGCAATTGTTTCCTCAGGCTGTACATACGCCATTTTGCGCACCATTATCGTGTACGGAGTAGCCGCAGAAATGAGCCGATCTAATATTGTGCTTTGGGCAAAAAATGCGCTCGAAAAAGGAGAAACCATTTCGGTAGTAAACGATCAGTGGCGCATGCCAACCCTGGCAGAAGATTTAGCGGCAGCCTGTTTGGCCGCCGTACAAAAAGAAGCGCAAGGCGTATTTCATGTATCGGGTAAAGACTTTATGAACATGGTAGAATTGGTACAACAAGTGGCCGATTTTTGGAATTTGGATAAAACACTTATTCGGCCTATTACCTCCTCATCGCTCAATCAGGCGGCAAAACGTCCGCCCAAAACAGGCTTTGTATTAGCTAAAGCCATTGCCCAACTCAATTATCAACCACACTCTTTTGTAGAAGGTTTAGCGCTAGTAGATGCGCAACTAAAGGCTTAAACACCTATATTTGATCCTCAAATTAAAAAACATTATGGCAGTAGCAATTAGCCAAAAGGCCCCAGATTTCACCCTTTTTTCAAGCGATTTAAAAGAAGTTAGCTTGAGCGATTATGCAGGTAAAAAAGTAGTGATCCATTTCTTTCCTATGGCGTTTACCGGCGTATGTACCACGCAGTTGTGTACCATGAGAGATAGTTTTGGCTATTACGAAGGCTTAGGTGCCGAAGTGCTAGGCATCTCTGTAGATTCGCCATTTACCTTGGCTAAGTTTAAAGAAGATAATAAGTACCAATTTCCCTTGCTTTCCGATTTTAATAAAGAAGTTTCTCAAGCATACGGTGCGTATTACGATAAATTTGTATTCAATTTGAAAGGTGTTTCTAAACGAGCTGCATTTGTGGTAAACGGAAATCAAGAAATTATATACGCTGAAGTCTTAGAATCGGCTGGCGATTTGCCCGATTTTAATGCGATACGAACAATCGTTCAGCAATAATTAGCGAAACACTTTGGTATTTTGATCGGATATGCTATTTTTGCAATCCGATTCGGAATGGACCTGTAGCTTAATTGGATAGAGCACCTGACTACGGATCAGGAGGTTAGGGGTTCGACTCCCTTCAGGTCCACTACCAAAAGCCTTTTCGCCCAACAACCGGAAAGGCTTTTAATTTTTTGCACTGTATGCCCATGCTTAATCTCGTACTATTTGGCCCTCCTGGCGCTGGTAAAGGAACTCAATCTCAAAATTTAATTGATAACTATCAATTGATTCACCTTTCTACAGGCGATTTATTGCGTAGTGAAATTACGCAGGGTACCGCTTTGGGTATGGAAGCCAAAAAGCTAATGGATCAAGGTATTTTAGTTCCAGATGAGGTGGTTATTGGTATGATTAGTAATAGGTTAGATAGTAATAAAGATGCCAAAGGATTTATTTTCGATGGTTTTCCTCGTACAGTTGCCCAAGCAGAAGCCTTAGATGCTTTGTTAGCTAGCAAACAATCAGCTATTACCGGAATGATTGCCTTAGAAGTATCCGACGATGAATTAGAGCGTCGTTTGTTATTAAGAGGAAAAGAATCGGGTCGTCCGGATGATGCCAATCCCGAAGTAATTCGCAAACGCATTGTGGAGTACAATACGAAAACTGCTCCGGTAGCTAATTTTTATAAAACACAAACCAAATTTTATAGCATTGCCGGTGTAGGTCAAATCGATGAAATTTTCGCTTCGCTTCGCCAGGTAATAGATACACTATAAACTCATAAAAAATAATAGAAGCGGATGGTAGCATAGCCTGCTTATCCGCTTTTTTTGTAAAAAAAATAAAAAAATGTCGCAGGGTTCTAATTTCGTTGATTATGTAAAAATCTGTTGCCGTTCTGGTAAAGGAGGGGCAGGATCTGCGCATTTACACCGCGACATCAATACCTCTAAAGGTGGTCCTGATGGCGGCGATGGAGCCCGTGGTGGTCACATTGTGCTAAAAGGCAATGCCCAGCTTTGGACCTTGCTTCACTTAAAATATCGAAAACACGTAATTGCCGGCGATGGCGGAAACGGAGAGCCAGCTTTGCGCACCGGCAAAACCGGTAGAGACGATGTTTTGGAAGTACCCTTGGGAACCGTAGCCAAAAATGCCGAAACTGGAGAAGTATTATTTGAAATAACCGAAGATGGCGAAACTCAAATTTTAACCCACGGTGGCCGTGGAGGTTTAGGTAACTGGCATTTTAAGTCGGCCACGCAACAAACCCCACGCTTTGCACAACCCGGCGAACCGGGCAAAGAAGAGTGGATGATTTTGGAGTTAAAAGTATTGGCCGATGTGGGTTTGGTAGGTTTCCCTAATGCTGGAAAATCAACACTACTTTCGGTGGTTTCGGCTGCTAAGCCCGAAATTGCAGATTATGCCTTTACCACCTTGGTGCCAAACTTGGGTATCGTATCCTATCGCGAAAGTAAATCGTTTATTATGGCCGATATTCCCGGAATTATTGAGGGAGCATCGAAAGGTAAGGGCCTTGGATTTAGATTTTTGCGCCACATTGAGCGGAATGCCGTATTGTTATTTATGGTGCCGGCCGATACTAGCAGAAGCATTGCAGAGGAATACCAAATTTTACTCAACGAGTTAGAGGCCTATAATCCAGAGTTGATGCATAAGCCAAGGGTGCTAGCCATTACCAAGAGCGATTTGTTAGATGAGGAATTGACCCAAGAAATGGCCAAAGATTTACCTAAAATGCCATATCTCTTCATTTCATCGGTAGCTCAAAAAGGCATTACCGAATTGAAAGATTTGTTGTGGAAAGCCATCAATTCCTAGCAAAATCACCTACATTTACTTTGTATGAGAATAGCCATTAACGGTTTCGGAAGAATTGGACGTACTTTTTTGCGTGTAGCCCTGCAGCAGCCAAGTTTGCAGGTAGTGGCTATAAATGATTTGGCCGATCCGGAAACATTAGCGCATTTATTTAAATACGATTCGGTACACGGCGTTTTTGCCGGTGATGTAAAAGTGCAGGGTAATCACTTGCTTATAAATGGGCAAAAGGTGCAAATTTTCTCCGAAAAAAATCCCGAAAATTTAGCTTGGAAAGATTTAGCTATTGATTTGGTCATTGAATCTACCGGACAGTTTACCACACAAAAATTAGCCAATGCACACCTTTTAGCTGGCGCAAAACAAGTGCTTATTTCAGCGCCTTCGGCAGATAAAACCATACCCACTGTGGTGTTGGGCGTAAATGAAAAACAAACAGATTTTAGTGCCCCCATACTATCCAATGCTTCGTGTACCACCAATAATGTGGCATCCTTAATAAAGGTACTCGATGAGCATTGGGGCATTATAGATGGCTATATTACCACAGTCCACTCCATGACTAGCGATCAGAATTTACACGATGCGCCTCATAAAGATTTGCGAAGAGCCAGAGCAGCCTCTGCCTCTATTATCCCAACCACCACCGGAGCTGCCAAAGCCATTACTAACATTTTCCCACATTTAGAGGGTAAATTGGGTGGTGCAGGTATTCGAGTGCCGGTATTAAATGGTTCTTTAACCGATTTTACCTGCACCTTAAAGAAGCCGGTTACGGTTGCCGAAATAAATGAAGCTTTCAAAAAGGCATCAAAAAATGAATTAAAAGGCATTTTAGCCTATACTGAAGATCCTATTGTATCGGTAGATATTTTAGATAATCCACATTCTTGTATTTTCGATGCCCAACTTACATCCGTAGTAGGGGGCTTGGTGAAAGTGGTAGGTTGGTACGACAATGAGGTTGGTTATTCGAATAGATTGGTAGAATTGGCCCTAAAATTAGCTCAATTAAGGAGCTAACTCTATGATTCGTTTTATTCAACCGGAAGATGTATTGCCTCTGCGGGCCGCAGTATTACGAAACGGCCAAAGACTCCCACAAGATTGTGTATTTGCTGGCGATACCGATTCCGAATCATTTCATGTAGGAGCAGAGCAAGATGAGCAGGTAGTTTGCGTAGCCAGTTTTTTACCACAAGCCCGTGAAGGCTACCAAGGCCAAGGCTATCAATTAAGAGGCATGGCTACTTATCCTGAGCATCAAAGTAAAGGGTTAGGATCGCAATTGGTTGGCTTTGCTCTAGCGCATTTACAACAAAATGCCGTAGATTATGTTTGGTGCAATGCCCGCGAAGCTGCCTTTCCGTTTTATCAAAACCTGGGTTTCAACTTTATTTCCGAAACCTTCGATATTCCGGGTATTGGCCCACATAAAGCCATGTATTTGCCCTTAAAATCAATAAAATCACTAATTTAGTGCCTTAATAAAATATACATGAAAACAGTAGATTCGTTTAATTTTTCAGGAAGGAAAGTCCTCATTCGAGTAGATTTTAATGTACCTCTTGATGAAAATTTTAATATAACTGATGATAATCGCATTCAAGGTGCCTTGCCTACCATTACTAAAATTTTAAACGACGGCGGTTCTTTAATTTTAATGTCACATTTAGGCAGACCAAAAGAAGGCCCTACTGCTACTTATTCTTTAAAGCACATTGTGGCTTATTTATCAAAAGTGTTAAACCGCCCGGTGTTGTTTGCCAACGATTGCATAGGCGCTTCTGCAGTAGAACAAGCCGCAAAACTCCAGCCACGGCAAGTATTGTTGCTCGAAAACCTTCGTTTTTACAAAGAAGAAGAAAAAGGAGATGTGGCCTTTGCTGAAAAATTAGCCGCTTTGGGAGATGTATACGTGAACGATGCCTTTGGTACGGCTCACCGAGCACATGCTTCTACCTCCATTATTGCGCAATTTTTTCCGCATGCAAAATATTTTGGCTACCTCATGGCCGCCGAATTAGAAAATGCCGAAAAGGTGCTAAACAATCCAGAACGTCCGTTTACGGCCATAATGGGTGGTGCAAAAGTATCTGATAAAATTTTATTGATAGAGCAGTTACTGAATAAAGTAGATCACCTTATTATTGGAGGAGGTATGGCCTATACTTTTGTGAAAGCACAAGGTGGCCACATTGGTACCTCTATTTGTGAAGACGATAAATTGGATTTAGCCAATTTGCTCTTGAAAAAAGCAGTAGAAAAAGGAGTGAAAATCCATTTGCCCGTAGATACTTTAGTTGCTGATACCTTTTCAAACGAAGCTGCAACTCAAGTATGTGAAACTGCCGCAATTCCTACAGATTGGATGGGCTTAGATATTGGTCCGAAAACAGCCGAGCATTTTGCGGCAGTAATTAAGCACTCAAAAACCTTGCTTTGGAATGGCCCTATGGGTGTTTTTGAATTCGAAACTTTTGAAAAAGGAACTAAGGCTGTAGCACTAGCGGTGGTAGAGGCTACCAAAGCAGGCGCTTTTTCTTTAATTGGTGGTGGCGATTCTGCAGCTGCTGTTTCTAAATTTAAGTTAACCGAAGAGGTAAGCTATGTTTCTACCGGTGGGGGCGCTCTTTTAGAATATATGGAAGGCAAAGAATTGCCGGGTGTAAAGGCAATTAATAGCTAGCCCTAGAAAATAATTCCACTTCATTAAAACCCGCTCAGGAATTGCCAGAGCGGGTTTTTTTGTACCCGATTGGGAAAAATAAAATGTGGAAAACTTTTTTGTGGGAGATTGTGGTAAAAAGTGGAGAAATTACATATTTTTACTCTTGCTAAAAACCACAAAAACCTACATGGCTCATTTTTTAGGAGAATTCGATTGTAAACTGGACGCCAAAGGCAGGCTCATGATTCCGGCTGGCTTGAAAAAGCAGTTGCCCGAAGCTGAGCGTGAAGGTTTGGTGATTAACCGTGGTTTTGAAAAGCACTTGGTAATGTATACTCGAAAAGAGTGGGAGGTGATTGTAGATGAGTTAGCCAAGTTAAATCCGTACGAAAAGAAAACTCGTGAATTCATTCGCTACTTTACCCGGGGTGCTTCAGAGCTTGGCTTAGATGCCGCCAATAGAGTGTTATTGCCAAAATCGTTATTAGAATACGGAGGTATTACCGGAGAGGTAGTGCTTTCTTGTCAGTTTAATAAAATTGAAATCTGGGCAAAAGATGCCTACGATTCTCAGTTAGATAACGAACCGGAAAACTTTGCTAACCTAGCCGAAGAAGTGATGGGCAATGCCGGAAGGAGGGCTGCAAATGACTGATTACCATGTTCCGGTAATGTTACAAGAATGCCTTGAAGGTTTGGCTATTCAACCTGATGGAATTTATGTGGATGTTACGTTTGGTGGTGGTGGTCATTCAAAAGCAATTCTAAAACAATTAGGTCCGAAAGGAAAACTACTAGCATTCGACCAAGACGAAGCAGCTCAACAAAATATTCCCTCCGACGAACGCTTTGAGTTTGTCGATCAAAATTTTCGCTATTTCAAAAACAACTGTCGTCTTCATGGAGCACTCCCTGCCGATGGTATTCTAGCCGATTTAGGTGTTTCTTCCCATCAATTTGATGAAGCAGATAGAGGATTCTCCATTCGCTTCGATGCGGATTTGGATATGCGTATGGATCGTTCGACTTCCCTAACGGCTAAAGAGGTATTAAATACCTATTCAGAAGAAGATTTACACCGCATTTTTGGCATGTACGGCGAATTGCACAATGCTAAAACGCTAGCTAAAACTATTGTTACCGCACGTTTAAATTCACCTATTAAAACCGTAAGTGAGTTAAAAGAGGCTATTTTCAAGCTCATTCCACGAGGTAAAGAAAATAAATATTTGGCTCAAGTGTTTCAGGCCTTGCGCATTGAGGTGAATCAAGAGTTAGAAGCTTTGCAAGAATTCTTAGAGCAATCTGTAGAAGTCTTACGATCTGGCGGTCGCTTAGTGGTCATGTCTTACCATTCCTTAGAAGATCGCTTGGTAAAGAACTTTATGGCCAAAGGAAAATTTAGAGGTGAAGTAGAAAAAGATTTTTTTGGCAATGAGCTAAAGCCTTTTGATGTGCTTACCCGTAAAGCGGTGGTAGCAAGTGCTGCTGAAATTGACCAAAATAGCAGAGCCAGAAGTGCAAAACTGCGTATCGCTGTAAAAAGATAAGCTATGGGAAATCGCTTTAAAAACGAACCGCTAGAAGAGCAAGAGTTATTTAAAACTCCCGAGGAAATATTACCTACTGAGCCAAAACCACAAGCCCCAAAGGGTTTTTTGGTCACCTTGTTTACAGAGGGGGTGGTTTCTAAAGAAGCTGTAACAGGCATGTTGCCTTTTATTGTATTTATAGCTTTTTTGGGTATGGCCTATATAGGCAACCGTCATTATGCAGAAAATAATATCCGCCATATTGGTGAACTAGGTAAAGAAGTGAAGTTATTAAGTGCCGAGTACAAGGTGCTAAAAGCAGAATTGATGCTTAAAAGTACCAAATCGGAGATAGCAAAATTAGTAGACACACTGGGCATTGTAGAGCCGGTAGAACCACCCAAAAAGATTGTAGTTAAAGCCGCAAATGAGTAGCATTAGAACCGACATATTAGTAAGAGTGTATTTTGCATTTGGCCTTATTGTGCTTTTTGCGGCTGCAGTGCTATTTAAGCTTTTTCAAGTGCAGGTAATACAAGGTGCACATTGGCGTAAAGAAGCAAAAAGTTCGGCTACTCAATTTAAAACAGTAGAAGCCGTACGTGGCAATATTTATGGTGTAGACGGTAGTTTATTAGCCACCTCAGTTCCAGAGTACGAGATCCGGATGGATATGTGGTCTGACGGTATACAGGAAAACGATGTATTTGAAGAAAAGGTTGATTCACTAGCTAGTAGTCTAGCGATCTTTTTTAAAGATAGAACCGCTGCAGAATACGAACGCTATTTAAAAGATGCCCGTAAAGCTCGTCCCAAAAAACGTTATGTTTTAATCCAAAAAAACGTTTCGCATGCCGATATGTTGAAAATTAGAAAGTTCCCCATGTTTAACATGAAGAACAATGGTGCAGGATTTAGGGCCGAGCAAAGAAACAAAAGAATTTTACCTTTTAAAGATTTAGCGCAAAGAACCATTGGTTATAAAAATGATAACGTGCAGCCAGTTGGCCTTGAAGGAGCTTACGGTAAGTACATCAATGGCGAATCGGGTAGACGTTTAATGTATAAAATTGCCGGTGGCTTTTGGGTGCCGGTAAATAATTCTAACGAAATTGAAACAAAAGATGGTGCTGATATTATTTCAACCATTGATATAGGTATACAAGATGTGGCACAAAGAGCCTTGCTTACACAATTAAAAAAGAGCGATGCCGACCACGGTTGTGTGATTTTGATGGAAGTAAATACCGGCGAAATTAGAGCTATTGCCAATTACACCAAAGCTAAAGACGGCACCTACAAAGAACTATTTAACTATGCTATTCGCGAAAGTCTAGACCCCGGTTCTACCTTCAAATTGGCATCCTATATGGCCTTATTAGAAGATAAAAAGGTAGATACCAATACCGTGGTAAATACGCCAAATGGCGGTTTCACGGTATTTAATCATACCATTAAAGAGTCTCACGGGTCGCTTGGTAGTATTACTGTTAAGAAAGCCTTTGAAGTGTCATCCAACGTGGCGGTTTCTATGTTGGTGTATAATAATTACGCTAAAAATCCTAGTCAGTTTACCGATTACCTATATAAGTTTGGTTTAAACAAACCACTTGGTTTACAAATTCCGGGTGAAGGCATGCCTGTTATTAAAAATCCAAATAATCGTTCGTGGAGTGGAATGAGTGTAGCTCAAATGGCCTATGGCTATGAGATGAACCTTACTCCCTTGCAGATGCTGACTTTCTACAATTCGGTAGCCAACAACGGTAAATCTATTGCTCCACTTTTTGTGCGTGAGATTAGACGCTTGGGTGCTCCGATAGAAACATTTACTGCCCGTGTAATTAATGAGCAGATATGTAGCAAAGAAAC
Source organism: Sphingobacterium thalpophilum (assembly GCA_945875895.1). Lineage (GTDB taxonomy): Bacteria > Bacteroidota > Bacteroidia > Sphingobacteriales > Sphingobacteriaceae > JAIPAN01. The sequence goes on from CAMCMG010000003.1 coordinate 58,502, forward strand.
AATAGGTAAGCTTAAAAAAATGTTGGAGGGTGTGGTAGAAGTTGGAACTGGTAGGGATGTGATTAAAAATCCATACTATAAAGTTGCAGGTAAAACTGGAACTGCACAAGTAGCCGATGGTGCTCAAGGATATAAAGGTAAAAGGGCTTATCAGGCTTCTTTTTGCGGTTATTTTCCTGCAAACAAACCAAAATATTCGATGATTGTGGTAATAAATAACCCCAAGGGTGCTTATTACGCAGCCGTGGTAGCTGGTCCGGTATTTAGAGAAGTAGCCGATATGGTTTATGCGAACGATTTTCAAATGTTTAAACCCGTAGCGCAACAAAAATTTGCTGGCTCGGTAGCCCCATCGGTGAAAGCTGGTGATAGCGAAGCCACCCGTTATTTGACTCAAAAATTTGGAGCAGTTTCTAGTCCTCAAACCAAAACTACAGCCGCTGATAGCGGAACTACCTACCGTGAAGGAGTGGTGCCCAATGTACAAGGTATGGGTTTAAAAGATGCTATGTTTTTAGTAGGGAATGCCGGTTTAAGAGTGGTGCCGAAAGGAACCGGAAAAGTTATCCGACAGTCAACAGCGCCGGGTATAAAATTAGCCAAAGGCTCGGCCATTGTATTAGAATTAAACTAAATGAAAAAGTTAAGAGATCTTATTTATGGCGTATCCTTACAACAGGTGGTTGGTTCAACCAATGTTGGAATTACGGCTATTGCTTTTGACTCTCGTTTGGTAACACCAGGCACCTTGTTTATTGCCGTAAAAGGTACACAAACCGACGGGCACGATTACATAGATAAAGCTATTGCCTTGGGCGCAACAGCTATTCTTTGCGAAAACTTTCCAACTGCATTAGCAGCGGGTGTACATTATGTAAAAGTAGATCAATCGGCCAAAGCTTTAGGTACGGTTGCGGCCAATTTTTACGATAATCCATCTAGCAAATTAAAATTAGTAGGTATTACCGGAACCAATGGCAAAACCACCACGGCCACTTTATTATTTCAATTATTTAGAGAGTTAGGATATAAGGTAGGCTTACTTTCTACGGTACAAAATCAAATTAATCAGGAAATAATATCCGCTACCCATACTACTCCTGACCCCATAGCTTTAAATCAATTATTGCAAAAAATGGTGATCGCCGGCTGCGATTATTGCTTTATGGAAGTGAGTTCACATGCTGTAGCGCAATACCGTATTGAAGGTTTAGACTTTTCCGGAGGAGTATTTAGCAATTTAACGCACGATCATTTAGATTTTCACCAAACCTTTGACAGCTATTTAAAAGCAAAAAAAATCTTTTTTGATGGCCTGCCTAAAACAGCTTTTGCCTTAACCAATTTAGATGATAAAAATGGCTTGGTTATGTTACAAAATACCAAGGCACATTGCAAAACCTATAGTTTAAAACACTTAGCAGACTATCGTGCTAAAATTATGGAGAACCAGTTCAACGGCTTGTTACTCCATATAGATGAGGAAGAAGTATGGTTTAAACTAGTAGGAAGCTTTAATGCCTATAACCTATTAGCCGTATATGCCACAGCGATGTTGCTCGATCAGGATAAATTAAAAGTACTAACCACGTTAAGCCGCTTACAAGGCGCCGAAGGCAGATTCGACTATGTAATTGCTCCCAATGGAGTGGTTGGAATTGTAGATTATGCCCACACTCCAGATGCGGTAATCAATGTGTTAACTACCATTCGTGATATACGAAAGGGCACCGAACAGGTAATTACCATAATTGGTTGTGGTGGCGATAGAGATAAAACAAAACGCCCCATAATGGCTCAGGTAGCCTGCGATGGAAGTGATAAAGTAATACTTACTTCTGACAACCCTCGTTCCGAAAACCCCGAAGAAATTATTCGCGAAATGGAAGTAGGTGTATCGCCAAGTAACAAACGTAAAACGCTATCTATTACCGATCGTAGAGAAGCCATTAAAACGGCTTGCCATTTGGCACAACCCGGCGATATTATTTTGTTGGCCGGTAAAGGGCACGAAAAATATCAAGATATACAAGGGGTAAAACATCCTTTTGATGATAAAGAAATTTTAACCGATAATCTTAAGCTCCAAGACTAATGCTGTACTATTTATTCACTTGGTTAGATAAACTATACAATATTCCAGGAGCAGGCTTGTTCCAGTTTATTTCCTTCCGTACCGGTATGGCGGTTATTTTCTCTTTATTAATTACCACTGTATACGGCCGCAGATTAATTGATATGTTACGCAACAAGCAAGTAGGCGAAACTGTTCGAAATTTAGGTTTAGAGGGGCAAATTGAAAAGCAAGGCACTCCAACCATGGGCGGTATAATTATTCTATTAGGCATTTTAGTGCCTACCCTCTTATTTGCCAAAATTGATAATATATACATCTTATTAATGCTGATTACTACCGTTTGGATGGGCGCTATTGGTTTTGTAGACGATTATATTAAAGTATTTAAGAAAGATAAAGAAGGCCTAGCAGGTAGATTTAAAATTATGGGTCAAGTTGGTTTAGCGCTCATTATTGGCTGGACTATGTATTTCCACCCTGATATTGTAGTTCGGGAACAAGTAACCAAACCGCAGGTACAAACCGCAGGTATTTCTAACCATCAAGTAGATGGGAAAACGGTGTATACCCGCGATGTAAAATCGACTTTAACCAATGTGCCTTTTTATAAAAATAACGAGTTCGACTATGCCAAGGTGCTCAAATTTATGGGCGATGGCTATCAGCGCTATGCGCTAATTGTATTTTTATTGGTAGTAATTGTAATTGTAACAGCAGTATCTAACGGAGCCAATATAACAGATGGTATAGATGGATTAGCTACAGGAACCTCAGCCATTGTTGGTATAACTTTAGCCGTTTTGGCCTATGTATCGGGTAATACTATTATAGCCAATTACCTAAACATTATGTACATACCCAACTCGGCCGAGTTGGTAGTATTTGCCGGAGCCTTTGTGGGTGCTTGCGTAGGATTTTTATGGTACAACTCGTACCCGGCTCAAGTATTTATGGGCGATACCGGCAGTTTGGCCATAGGCGGAATTATAGCAGCCTTTGCCATTATGATTCGTAAAGAATTATTAATACCAATGCTTTGTGGGGTGTTTTTGGTTGAAAATCTATCTGTAATTATTCAAGTAAGTTGGTTTAAATACACCAAGCGTAAATATGGCATAGGTCGTAGAGTATTCTTGATGTCGCCTTTACACCACCATTACCAGAAAAAAGGCTACCACGAAGCTAAAATCGTAACCCGATTCTGGATTATGGGTATTCTGTTAGCCATTTTAACCATCGTAACCCTAAAACTACGCTAATGAGCCAAAAGCCTTATATCGCAATTTTGGGAGCTGGCGAAAGCGGTGTGGGAGCGGCATGTCTGGCTAAAAAGCAAGGCTACGAGGTATTTGTGTCAGATTTTGGCACCATTACACCAGCCTACAAGCACGAACTAACAGCTTTGGCTATTGCTTTTGAGGAGAACCAGCATAGCGAAGAAAAAATACTAACGGCTAGCGAAGTCATTAAAAGTCCAGGTATATCCGATAAGGCACCTATAGTTATAAAATTAGCCGAAATGCAAATTCCTATTCTTTCTGAAATAGAGTTTGCTGCCCGGTATACCACAGCAAAATTAATTGCCATTACAGGTTCTAATGGTAAATCAACTACTACCATGCTTACCTACCATATTCTAAAAAATGCTGGTGTAAATGTTGGCCTGGGCGGCAATATTGGGCAAAGTTTTGCCCGCCAAGTGGCCAACCAAGAGGTTGACTACTATGTGCTAGAGATAAGCAGTTTTATGCTTGATAATATGTACGATTTTAAGGCTGATATCGCCGTATTGCTAAACATTACCCCCGATCATTTAGATCGATACGAATACAAGATGGAGAATTACGTGAATTCGAAATTCCGAATCATCCAAAACCAAACCGAGGCTGATGTATTTGTGTACTGTGCCGACGATCCTGAAACATTGAGAGGCTTAGACCGCATGCAACCTCGAGCAAAAACCTATCCTTTTTCTATAGAAAAGGTTCAAGAACCAGGTGCTTACCTCCAAGAGGATCGCATCAAAATAAATTTACAACAAGCTAAAAAAACACCCTTTGATATGTTAATGACCGACCTAGCCCTTCAAGGCAAACATAATTTGTACAATTCAATGGCTTCGGGCATAGTGGCCAAAGTGTTGGATTTGCGCAACGAAACTATCCGTGAAAGCATGGGTAATTTTACCAATATGGAGCATCGGTTAGAGCATGTAGCTCGTATCTCGGGTATCAATTTTATAAATGATTCTAAAGCAACCAATGTGAACTCTACGTGGTATGCCTTAGAGAGTATGCCTACCGATGTGGTGCTTATTTTGGGTGGCGTTGATAAGGGCAATGATTACCATATGTTGAAAGATTTGGTAAAAGCCAAAGTAAAAGCTATTGTGTGCTTAGGAAAAGATAACAGCCGTATTCACGATGCCTTTGAAGATCACGTAGAGGTAATTGTAAATACATTTTCGGCAAATGAGGCTGCTCAAGTGGCCTACCATTTAGCCAAAAAGGGAGATACCGTTTTACTTTCTCCAGCATGTGCCAGCTTCGATTTGTTTAAAAATTATGAAGATAGAGGCAATCAGTTTAAGAAAGCGGTTAAAGATTTATAGTCAGTAATAGTTGAGAATATGATGGAGCAGATATTCAGCAAAGTAAAAGGCGACAGATGGATTTGGATTATTGTATTAATCCTTTCTATGTGGTCGGTATTGGCTGTATATTCAGCAACCGGAACCATTGCTTACAAAAAAGGCGTAGGTACCGAGGCCTATCTTTTTAAACACTTTGTATTTATTGTGGTGGGTATTGCCTTAATGTATTTCTCTCATTTATTAGACTATAAATATTATGCCGGAATATCTAAATTATTAATGGTAATAACCATTCCACTGCTTTTGTATACCCTTCTTTTCGGAGCCAATGTAAACGATGCTAGCCGTTGGGTAACCATCCCCATAATTAACCAAACTTTTCAAACTTCCGATTTAGCAAAATTGGCACTTATTACCTTTTTAGCTCGTACACTAACCCGTAAGCAAGAAAATATAAAAGATGTAAAAAAAGCTTTTATCCCTATTATGGGTTCGGTTTGTATCGTGTTTGTCTTAATTGCTTTAGCCAATTTATCTACCGCATTAATGCTATTTGGTGTAAGTATTTTATTGCTAATTATCGGCCGAATTAGTATTAAACAGATCTCCATTGTGTCTTTGGCAGGTATTGTTTTATTGGCCGCAGTCATGTTTTTAGGCCCTCGTAGAGAGACCTATTATTCACGTATACAAACCTATTTACATCCCGAAAAGGTAAAAAAAGACAAATCTTTTCAGGCAGATCAAGCAAAAATTGCTATAGCAACAGGAGGTTTATTTGGCAAAGGACCAGGTAATAGCATTCAGCGTAATGTATTGCCACACCCCTATTCTGATTTTGTGTTTGCCTTAATTATTGAAGAATACGGTGCTGTTGGAGGAGTTTTATTGGTATTGATCTATCTCGTTTTTTTATATCGATGCGTGTTGATTGTAACCCATAGTCCCAAGGCCTTTGGAGCTTTGCTAGCGGCAGGGCTTAGTTTCAGTTTAACCATACAAGCCTTCGCAAATATGGCCGTAGCCGTGGGCTTGGGTCCTGTAACCGGGGTGCCTTTGCCATTGGTAAGCATGGGAGGTACATCCATTCTATTTACAAGTGTGGCTTTCGGTATCATTTTAAGCGTAAGTCGCGATGTTGAAGAGCATAAATTAAAAGAGAAACAAAAAGTAGTAGTTGGTCAAGTCTAATATGAGCAAGCGAATTATCATAAGTGGTGGCGGTACCGGAGGACATATCTTTCCGGCTTTAGCTATTGCACAAGCTTTGCAAAAGATTGACGCAAAGATTGAGATATTGTTTGTGGGAGCACTTGGCCGAATGGAAATGGAAAAGATTCCAGCTGCTGGGTATAAAATTATTGGATTAGATATTGCTGGTATTCAACGCACTGCTATATGGAAAAATATCACCCTGCCATTTAAATTGCTAAAGAGCGTGTGGCATGCCCGTAACATTATTAAAGCCTTTAAACCCGATGCTGCAGTAGGTGTGGGTGGGTATGCTTCTGGACCTTTATTGCTAGCAGCCAGAGGCATGGGAGTTCCATACCTTATTCAGGAGCAAAATTCCTATGCCGGACTTACCAATAAATGGTTAGGTAAGCAAGCTCAAAAAATATGTGTAGCTTTTGATGGAATGGAAGCCTATTTCCCTGCCGAAAAAATACTAGTAACGGGCAACCCGGTTCGTAAAGAATCGGTAGCCATTGAAGGTAAAAAAGCAGAAGCCGCCAAATTTTTCGACTTAGATAGTACCAAAAAAACCATTTTACTTACCGGTGGAAGTTTAGGCGCCAGAACCTTAAACCAAGCGTTCTTAGCATCTTTAGACGCCTTGGTAGCAGCAGATGTGCAAGTAATTTGGCAAACCGGTAAGACGTATTTTAGCACCATTACCTCAAGCTTAGGTGCTAAATGCCCACAGCAAATAAAGGTAATGGAGTTTTTAAACCGCATGGATTTGGCCTATGCCTTAGCCGATGTGATTATTTCGAGGGCCGGAGCAGGAACCATTGCTGAATTGTGTTTGGTGAAAAAGCCGGTCATATTAGTTCCATCGCCAAACGTGGCAGAAGATCATCAAACCAAAAATGCCCATGCATTGGTAAAACACCATGCTGCACTCATGCTGAGCGATGCGCAAGCTTCAACAGACTTAATCCCAATGGTATTGTCCTTGCTAAGTAATGCGGATGAGTGTCATGCATTATCAGAAAACATTGGTCGTTTGGGCAAGCGTAATGCCGATGAGGTAATTGCCAAAGAAGTGCTAGTATTGGCTGTACATAGAAAGGAGGCCAATGATGTTTAATTCAATAAAACGAGTATACTTTATTGGTATTGGCGGAATTGGCATGAGTGCCTTGGCTCGGTATTTCCACCAAATGGGTTGCTTGGTTTGTGGTTACGATCGTACAGAAACCGAACTTACACATAGCTTACTAGCCGAAGGTATTAACATCATTTTTACCGATGATGAAAATTTAGTACCCATAAGTTTTCAAGAGCCCGATGAAGAAACGCTCATAATTTATACCCCGGCTATACCTGCCGAGTCGTCTATTTTGAATTTCTTTAAGACCCAAGGCTTTGAACTTAAAAAACGTGCCGAGGTACTAGGAATAATTAGTGATGGGATGTTTTGTGTAGCCATTGCCGGTACTCACGGAAAAACAACTACCTCCAGCATGCTAGCGCATATACTTACCGCCTCAGGTAAAGATTGTTCGGCCTTTTTAGGCGGTATAGCAAGTAATTATAATAGCAATGTATTAGTTGGCACAAGCAATATTTTGGTGGTAGAAGCCGATGAATACGATCGTTCGTTTTTAACCCTGCATCCAAACATTGCGGTAATTACTTCTATGGATGCCGATCATTTAGATATTTATGGAGATTCGGAAAACTTAACAGAATCTTTCCAATTATTTGCTTCTCAGGTAAATCCTCAGGGAAAACTAATTACCAAATCGGGTTTAGCCGTAGTGGGCAATTACACCTATTCAACTAGCCAATCGGCTCAAATTGAAGCTCAACATGTACGCATCAGCCAAGGCCAATTCGTGTTCGATTTCGTTTCGCCCGAGCTTAATATTCCTAACATTACGCTTGGCTTACCAGGATTACATAATGTAGAAAATGCGCTAGCAGCTATTCAAGTAGCTCTATTGTTAGACTGTACTCCAGAACAAATAAAAGATGCTTTGGCAAGCTTTAAAGGGGTTAAACGCCGATTTGAGCTAGTGGTTAAAAACGATAAACATGTATATATAGACGATTATGCCCACCATCCGGAAGAATTAAAAGCCTGTATTACGGCCGTTAAAAGTTTATATCCAGTTAAAAAACTAACTACAATTTTTCAACCACATTTATTTAGCCGTACCCGCGATTTTGCCGATGGCTTTGCCGAAGCTCTAAGCATGAGCGATGCATTGTGGATGTTGGATATTTATCCGGCCAGAGAATTGCCCATTGAAGGGGTAAACGCTGAACTGATACTTCGTAAAACCACGCTTACTGACCGCCACCTTTTTACTAAAAATGAAGTATTGGCCCAAGTAAGAGCAAAAATGCCCGAGTTACTACTAACTGTTGGAGCTGGAGATATTGATACTCTAGTTGAACCACTAAAAAATATATTGAGCCATGATTAAGCGCATACCTTGGAAAGCTATTTTAACAGGATTTGCTTGGACTATTTGCCTAGCTGCTTTGGTGGTATTAATGAGTTTTATTGAGCACAAAAAACAAGAAGTAAGCTGTGTGAGCTTAAAAGTATTCATACCAGGCGAACAAAGTTTTGTAACCCGTAAAGAAGTAGAACGAATTATTTCGGGAGTAAATGGAGACATAAAAGGCAAAGCATTAAATGCCATTAATAGCCAGGCTTTAGAAGATGCCTTAAAATCAAATCCGTTTATAAAGCAAGCTAAAGTATATGCCGATATGAATGGGGTAGTTTGGGTGCGCATTGAACAAAGGGAACCCCTCTTGCGGATTTTTAACTTAAAAAACCAAGATTACTACGTAGATAAAAACGGATACAAAATACCAGTAAGCCCCAATTTTACAGCCCAAGTAGTGGTAGCTACGGGCAATATTGGTGAAGATTTAGAAGCACGTGTAGCTATGTTAAAAACCCCAATAGGCAAAGAATTATTTAAAGTGGCTCAGTACTTGGCAAAAGATACACTCTGGAATAAACAGATAGAACAAATCTATGTAAATGCCGATTTAGATATTCAGTTGGTACCCCGTGTGGGCGATCAGCAAATTATTATTGGCACGGCCGACTCACTAGAAACAAAATTGAACAAATTGCTCGTTTTTTATAAACAAGCCATGCCTAAGCTAGGATGGAATACCTATAAAACCATCAATTTAAAATATAGTAAACAAATTATTTGTACCAAGAGTGGATTGTCAGCCAGCATCCAACACTTGCCTACCGATACCTTAAAAATAGATTCAGCTACAGTAAAAAACTAATAAATTAGAACAATCATGGAAAATAATGCTACAACAGCCAAAAATTCACCAATAGTCGTAGGCCTCGATATTGGTACCACTAAAATTTGCGCCATCGTTGGTCGTCGCAGCGAATTTGGTAAAATTGAAGTGCTAGGAATTGGTAAAGCCGATTCATCGGGAGTAACTCGGGGAGTGGTTTCGAACATTCAGAAAACCGTACAAGGCATTGTTGCCGCAATCGAAGACGCTAGCAGCCAATCTAAAGTAGAAATTATGGTGGTGAATGTAGGTATCGCCGGTCAACACATTAAGAGCTTGCAACATCGCGGAATCTTAACCCGAAAAGACTTAACTAGTGAAATCCAAAAATCAGATATCGATAAATTGGCGTCGGATATGTACAAATTGGTGATGCCTCCAGGGGAAGAAATTATCCATGTATTGCCGCAAGAATTTACAGTAGATAATGAACCAGGAATTAAAGACCCTATTGGGATGGCTGGCGTACGTTTAGAAGCTAATTTTCACATCATTTCAGGCCATGTAAGTGCGGTAAAAAATATTCTAAAATGCGTTGAGAATGCCAGTTTAGAAGTTGATAGCTTGGTATTAGAGCCGCTAGCTTCGGCTGAAGCGGTGTTAAGTGAAGAAGAAAAAGAAGCGGGTGTAGTATTGGTAGATATTGGCGGTGGAACAACAGATATTGCTATTTTCCATGAGGGCATTATCCGTCACACAGCTGTTATTCCGTTTGGTGGCAATAGCGTAACAGAAGATATTAGAGAGGGTTGTTCAGTTATGCGTAATCAGGCTGAATTACTTAAAACTCGTTTTGGTTCTGCTTTGGCTGAAGAGAACAAAGACAACGAGATTATTTGTGTACCCGGCTTAAAAGGTCGCGAACCAAAAGAAATTTCCGCAAAAAATTTAGCTTATGTTATTCAGGCTCGTATGGAAGAAATTATTGAACATGTGTATTACGAAATCAAATCATCTGGCTATGAGAAAAAACTCATTGCTGGGATTATTATTACCGGTGGCGGATCACAGTTGAAACACCTGCCCCAATTGGTAGAATATGTAACCGGTTTAGATTGTCGTGTAGGCTATCCAAATGAGCATTTGGCTAAAAATGAGGTACTGCCCAAAGCCACCTACGATTTGTTAAAAAGCCCTATGTATGCAACAAGTATCGGTTTATTAATAGATGGCGTTCAATCTGCTGCTGAAACATTAGAAGTGAAAACAATAACTTCTGCACAGACCAAGGTCGTTGTGGACTCTAAAGAGCAGAAATCTGATGGTAACTTATTTGAGCAGCTTTTCAGAAAGACCAAGAAATTTATTGAAGACGAGGTTGGTGAAGACACCATCAACGATAAAGATTACTTGAAATAATTATCCACACGAACGACATTTTTCCACAAATTAGTTAAATGTGGAAAACGTGCTGGTAAAATTGAGTAGTATTACCATAGGTAAACTTTGTTATTGTATACAAAAAAGAACTAAAATAGATAATATGCAGTTTGAAATGTTAAAAGAAAAATCATCTATTATTAAGGTGATTGGTGTAGGCGGCGGTGGTGGAAATGCCGTAAATCATATGTACCGTCAAGGCATTACTGGAGTAGATTTCATTATTTGTAATACCGATGCGCAAGCATTAGAACTAAGCCCTATCCCGAATAAAGTACAATTAGGCGCTAGTTTAACTGAAGGAATGGGGGCAGGCTCAATTCCCGAAGTGGGTAAAAATTCGGCTATAGAAAATATAGACGATATTAAAGAAATGTTAGGTGCCAATACCAAAATGTTATTTATTACCGCCGGAATGGGTGGTGGTACCGGAACAGGGGCAAGCCCAATTATAGCAAAGGCAGCAAAAGAATTAGATATTTTGGTGGTAGGTATAGTAACCACCCCCTTCTCATTCGAAGGAAAGCGTCGTAAAATGCAAGCCGAAGATGGCTTGGAAGAAATGAAAAAATACGTGGATTCATTCCTCGTAATTTCAAACGATCGTTTGCGTGAAATCTTTGGAAACCTAACCTTAGGCTCAGCATTTGGCCAAGCCGATGATATTTTAACCACGGCCGCTAAGGGCATTGCCGAGATTATTACCATACCAGGCTATATAAACGTCGACTTTAAAGATGTGCGTACCGTAATGAAAGATAGTGGCGTAGCCATTATGGGTAGTTATGCCGCAGAAGGCGACAATAGGGCTTTGAAAGCAGTAGAAGGAGCCTTGAATTCTCCTTTGTTAGAAGATAACGAAATTGAAGGTGCCCGTTACATTTTGTTAAACATTAGTTCTGGTGATAAAGAAGTTACCATGGACGAAGTAACGGTGATTACCGATTATATTCAACAAGAGGCTGGGTTATCTGCTGATCTTATTTGGGGTAATTGTACCGACGATAGCTTAGGCGATAAATTAGCCGTTACCATTATTGCTACCGGTTTTCAAACCATGGAAGAGCGTCAACAATCTCGAAGCCAAGCCATTAATTTTGCTCCCGATTTTGCAGTAGAAAACGCACCATTGGTAAAATCCGTAGAACATGTAAATACCTTTTTTGCAGCACCAGAACAACCTGCTGCCGAGGAAGTAGTAGAAGAGCAGGAATTGACCACTAGCATACTTGATTTGTTTGCTGGCGTATCTTCCATTCCTGCCATAGAAAATGAAGGCTTACAGCAAGAAGTAGAAGAGCTGATCATGTACCAAGTAACGCAAGAGCCTATTGTGGAAGAAACTGCACCCTCTACTGCTTTCGAATTTGAACTCAAACTAGAAGAAGCTGAATTGCCATTTGATACCTACAGCCCGGCTGCTGAACCAGAAGCAGCAGAACCCGAAATGGAGGTACACGAAGATGCTAGCAAGACCGATGATTCGATAGATGAACAATTGCGTAAATCAAAAGAACGTATTATGCGCTTAAAAGATTTAAGCATGAAATTACGTAGTTCAAATGGTTTGCAAGAACTAGAAAATGAGCCAGCTTACAAGCGAAAGCAACTTTCATTAGACGATATACCTCATTCATCAGAATCTCAGGTATCTAGATTTACCCTATCAAGCGAAGAAGGAATTACAGAAATAAGACCAAACAATTCGTTCTTACACGATAACGTTGACTAAATAAGCAAGCTTTTGCTCCATGGCAGAAGCTCTTTTTTTACCTAAGCCGTTAGGCTATATGCAGAACAAATTGCGATTTAGATGCTTAAATCGTACATTTGTACTAATTTTCAAATCAAAATAGGATACATTGGATATTTTTCAAAAAATCTCGAAAAACATGGGCCCACTAGGGCAACACCAAAAAATGGCTCATGGATATTTCGCTTTCCCAAAATTAGAGGGTGAAATTGCACCACACATGAAATTTAGAGGCAAAGAACATTTAGTTTGGAGCCTTAATAATTATCTCGGATTAGCCAACCATCCGGAAGTACGCAAGGCCGATGCCGATGCAGCTGCCGAATATGGTATGGCTTACCCAATGGGGGCCCGCATGATGTCGGGTAACTCTAACAACCACGAGGCTTTAGAACAACAATTGGCCGAATTTGTAGGTAAAGAAGACGCTTTCTTGTTAAACTATGGATATCAAGGAATTATGTCGGCTATTGATGCTTTGGTGGATAGAAACGATGTAATTGTATACGATGCAGAATCGCATGCTTGTATTATTGACGGATTGCGCATGCATTTAGGCAAACGTTTTGTATATCAGCATAACAATATTGATAGCTGCCGCAAACAACTAGAACGAGCCACTAAATTAGTAGAACAAAGCGGCGGAGGTATTTTAGTTATAACCGAAGGCGTTTTCGGTATGTCTGGAGCACAAGGTAAATTAAAAGAGATTGTTGATCTTAAAAAAGACTTTAATTTTCGTTTATTAGTTGACGATGCACACGGCTTTGGTACCATGGGGCCAACTGGTGCCGGTACCCACGAAGAGCAGGATTGTATTGAGGGTGTAGATGTGTACTTTGCAACCTTTGCAAAATCAATGGCGGGTATTGGCGCTTTTGTAGCCTCTACCGAAGAAATTACCAATTACTTGCGTTACAATATGCGCTCACAAACCTTCGCGAAATCCTTGCCTATGCCCATGGTAGTGGGTTTGCTCAAGCGTTTAGAATTGCTAAAAACTAAACCCGAGTTAAGAGAAAAATTATGGACCATTGCTACTACCCTACAAAAAGGGTTAAAAGAGCGTGGTTTTGATATTGGCGCCACCAATACCATGGTTACTCCCGTGTTTTTAAAAGGTGAACTTTCAGAAGCAACTGGTATTACCATGGATCTTCGTGAAAATTTCGGTATTTTCTGCTCTATAGTAATGTATCCAGTAATTCCGAAAGGATTAATCGAATTACGCATCATACCAACAGCGATGCATACACTAGAAGATGTGAACAGAACCCTCGATGCTTTTAGTATTGTAGGAGAACGCCTAAAAAATGGTGCTTATGGAGAACAAAAATCAGTAACAGCGTAAAAAAAAGAAAAAAATAACAAAGCCCTCCGACAGCCATTGGAGGGCTTTTTTTTTTATTTAATATCCAATTAACTAATTGATAAACAGTTACTTAACTATTAAGATTTTTCTTTTTTGTGGACAGCTATTTAAAATGTGGAAAAAAACGTGCAAAAACAGCGATTTTATTTGTTTAATCTATTTTTTTTCCGAGAAAAAGAATCTACATTAGCTATACGTTATTACACAGTAACCTTATTAAACAAACTTTAAAGTAACAAAACAATGAAAAAATTCAACGAATTCAAAGCTTTATTAACAGCCTTAGAAGGTGATGCAGACAAATTTTACAACAAAGGTAACAGCGCTGCTGGTACTCGTGTACGTAAAGGAATGCAAGATTTGAAAAACTTAGCACAAGCTATCCGTTTAGAAGTACAAGCTACCAAAAACAAAGCTTAATTTTAAGTTTCTAAAACACAAAAAAGCCCCCGAATTTCGGGGGCTTTTTTGTTTGTAGTCCGTTTAGCTTATGTTAGTTGAGACAATTCTTTGTTTAGTTCTTCTCGAGTTTTAGCACTTACTGGTACCAAAGGCAAGCGAACGGTATCGCCACATACTTCCAATGTTTTTAAGGCTGCTTTTACTCCGGCCGGATTACCCTCTACAAAACACAGATTCGTAAAATCAATCAATTTATAATGTAAAGGCTGTGCTTCAGTAAACTTACCAGCTAGGCACAAACGTACCATGCTCGAAAAAATATTAGGAACAGCATTACCTACTACCGAAATTACACCAACGGCACCCAAAGCAATCATGGGTAACGTAATAGGGTCATCGCCAGAAATTAATAAAAAGCCTTCCGGTTTCTCTTTTGCTAGTTTATTAAACTGATCGAAATTGCCAGAGGCTTCCTTTACTGCTACAATATTCTTAAAATCATTGGCTAAACGCAATACCGTATCGGCACTCATCATGCTACCCGTTCTGCCCGGTACATTGTACAAGATAATAGGTAGCGGAGAAGCCGCTGAAATGGCCTTATAATGCTGATAAATACCCTCTTGAGTGGGTTTGTTGTAGTAAGGGCTTACCGATAAAATGGCGTCAAAACCTTCGCTATCGAAATGTTTCAAGCTATCTACAACCTCTTGCGTATTATTGCCACCAATACCGGCTACTAAACCTACTCGGCCATTCACAGTTTCTTTGGTAAACTTCCAAATAGCGTTTTTCTCTTCCTTATTTAAGGTAGCCGTTTCGCCGGTAGTACCTAAAGAAACCAGATATTCTATGCCACCCAAAATGGTGTGGTTAATTAAGTTTTTTAAACCATCGAAATCCACCGATCCGTCGGTATTAAATGGAGTAACCAAGGCAACGCCTGTACCGTGTAGTTTATTCATTTTGTTGAGTTTAGCTTCGCAAATTACACATTTTACGATTTAAAAGGGTTATTATGCAAGCATAGCCAGTAAATCTTCATCAGAAATAATAGTAATGCCTATTTTTTTTGCTTTTTCTAATTTAGCCGGCCCCATATTGGCTCCTGCAACTACATAGCTTAGTTTGACAGAAATACTGCTTAGTATTTTTCCGCCGTACGATTCAATAAGCTCTTTTAACTCTTCCCGACTATGGTTTTCAAATACGCCAGAGATGATAAAACTTTTGCCTTCTAGTTGCGTTCCAGCCAATACAACTTCTTTAAATTCGCTTTCGAATTGTAGGCCGTAGCTTTTCAATAAATTAAGTTGATGAATATGCTCCGGATTGGCAAAATAGCGCTGCACACTTTCGGCAATACGTTCGCCAATTTCATCTACCGCAACCAATTCTTCTAAAGAAGCATTTATGAGCATATCAATAGTTCTAAAATGTGCAACCAATTTTTTGGCTACCGTTTCGCCCACAAAGCGAATACCTAAACCAAATAACACTTTTTCAAAAGGCATTTGTTTAGAGCCCTCAATACCAGCCAACATGTTTTCGATAGATTTTTCACCAAAACGTTCTAAGGTTTTAAGCTGATCGCGTTTTTGGTGTAATGAATACAAATCTGAAATCTGGGTTAAAAATCCTTGTTTGTAGAAGTGGTCAATGGTTTCGTCACCCAATCCATCTATATTCATGGCTTTTCGGCCAATAAAGTGCTGTACACGTCCTACTATTTGCGGACCACAACCCTTATCGTTAGGGCAGTAAAATGCTACTTCTCCTTCTTCTCTAACTAGCGGAGTGTTGCATTCGGGGCAGGTGCTGGGGTAAATTACCGGCTGTGCATCTAACTTGCGTTTGCTCGTGTTTATCGAAATAATTTTGGGGATAATTTCGCCGCCTTTCTCTACCAGTACAGTATCGCCAAGGTGTAAATCGAGGCGCTCAATTTCGTTGGCATTGTGTAAGGTGGCTCTTTTTACGGTAGTTCCTGCCAATAATACTGGCTTTAAATTAGCCACGGGTGTTACCGCTCCGGTACGCCCCACTTGGTAGCTTACGTGCTCTAAAATGGTTTCAACTTCTTGCGCTTTGTATTTATAGGCTATGGCCCATCTAGGCGATTTGGCCGTAAAGCCTAATTCTTCTTGTTGAGCGTATTGATTTACTTTGAGTACAATGCCATCAATATCGTAACCTAAATCAAAGCGTTTGGTATCCCAATGGGCAATAAAAGCCAAAACTTGGTCAATATCTGTGCAAAGCGTATTATGTTCGCAGGTATGAAAGCCCCATGTTTTTACAGCTTTTAGGCTATCCCAATGTCTAGGGTACAAGCGCTTATCGCTATATAAAAAATATAAAAAGCAATCGAGCGGACGTTTGGCTACTTCCTCGGAATCTTGTAATTTGAGTGTGCCGGCGGCAAAATTTCGCGGATTGGCATAGGGAGTTTCCTCGTTTTCTCTCCGTTCTTCATTTAAGCGATCAAAAGCTTGGCGATGCATAAACACCTCTCCTCTAATTTCAAAACTTTCTGGGTAACCGCTGCCATTTAATTGGTGCGGAATGGTGCGTATGGTTTTCGCATTGGTGGTTACGTCGTCGCCTTTTGTGCCATCGCCACGGGTTACGGCACGTACTAATTTACCCTGTTCATAGGTTAAGCTGATGGAAAGTCCATCAAATTTAAGTTCACATACATACTCAAAATTATCGCCAATGGCTTTACGAATGCGCTCGTCAAAATCACGAAGATCCTGTTCGTTATAGGTATTACCCAAAGAGAGCATGGGCCATTTATGGGCTACAGTTATAAATTCTTTGGTAATTTGTCCGCCTACTTTTTGGGTGGGCGAATCGGGATGTATAAATTCGGAATGTGCCTTTTCAAGATCTGTTAGTTCCGCTAATTTCTGGTCAAACTCAAAATCAGAAATACTGGGTTGCGCCAATACATAATAACGGTAATTATGTTCGTTAAGTTCGCCCACAAGGGCATCAATTCGGTCTTTAATGGCAAAAAGCGACATGAAACGAAGATACGGTATTACTGTTTTGTTTCGAGGGCTAAAGCGCCAGAAATTTCAGTAAAAATTTCGAAATATATTGGCGCTAACTCAGCTTGATAGGTCACTAATACTTCGGTAATTTGCTCTTGTTCGGCTTGGTTTAATGCTTCTGGCCATAAACGCAGGCAAATACGGTGGAGGGCGTAAGCTATTTTTTCGGTTTCCCGGTAACTAGTTAGGTAGGCACTGCTGCAAAACCGTTCAAAAAAAAGTATGAATGGTTGTGTGTCTTTAATATTATTTAAGGTTAAGAAAGCGCTTATTTTTTGGAGAGTGCAAGCACCTAATTTGTCGTAAAAGTCTTCAGTATTAACTTTATTATTTTTTAATAACAAGCCATCTAATAGCAGTTCGAGGCTAATATGAGCTAAAAAATATGCTTTTACTGGGCTATTTTGGAGTATGGGGCGTAGTCTAGCGCTTAACTGGTGGCTATGTGTGGTAAAAAAAATAGAATTATGAAAATGCTTATCAACAGCTAAATGCCGATTCCATCCTTTTAAAATAGCGTTCAGCTCGGCATCGTTTTCAAATACATGTGGATTTTTCTGCGGATACAATTTCCATTCTTTTTGAGCATTGGCGGTTAAATCGGGCAATAAGGTTCCTAAAACCGTATAGGCATCGCTGGTTTGGTCGAAATAGTAATGCGATAAAAAGTTCATTTTCTGTATTAAATGTACGCAAAACGCATCATTTTTTGCCAAGGGCAGTGCATTTAGCCAATTCTATTATCTTTGTTTTCTTCAACACTTTAAAAAGATGAATTTTATTGACGAATTACGTTGGCGTGGCATGCTCCACGATATAATGCCTGGAGCAGAAGAGCAATTGAGTAAAGAGCTTACGGCGGGTTATATTGGCTTCGACCCAACGGCCGATTCTTTGCATGTGGGGCATTTAACCCAAATTATGACCTTAATTCATTTTCAACGTGCCGGCCACAAACCGGTAGTGTTGGTAGGTGGAGCTACAGGCATGGTGGGCGATCCTTCGGGTAAATCTGCTGAGCGTAATTTGCTTTCGGCAGAAAATTTAAACCACAATGTGGCTTGCTTAGAAAGTCAATTAAAAAAATTCTTAGATTTTGATTCTGGCGACACTAGTGCTGTAATGGTTAATAACTACGATTGGTTTAAAAACTTTAGTTTTTTAGATTTCATTCGCGATGTGGGTAAACACCTTACCGTGAATTATATGATGGCCAAAGATTCGGTAAAAAAACGATTAGAAGGAGATACCGGCATGTCGTTTACCGAGTTTAGCTATCAATTGGTGCAAGGCTACGATTTCTATTATTTATGGAAAGAGCGGAATTGCTTGGTGCAAATGGGCGGCTCCGATCAGTGGGGCAATATGGTAACTGGTACCGAATTAATTCGCCGTAAAGCTGGTGGTACAGCTTTTGCCATTACTACGCAATTAATTAAGAAAGCCGATGGCACTAAATTTGGTAAAACTGAAGAAGGTGCCGTTTGGTTAGATCCCGCAAAAACATCGCCCTTTAAGTTTTATCAATTTTGGTTAAATACCAGTGATGCCGATGCCAAAACCTGGATTCGCATATTTACGTTAAAAACCCAAGCCGAAATTGAAGGTTTAGAAAAAGAGCATAATGAGGCTCCGCAGTTGCGTATTCTGCAAAAATCCTTGGCCGAAGAAATTACCACCCGTGCACATGGCGAAGCAGCTTTGCAAACGGCTACAAAAACTACCGATTTCTTGTTTGGTAACGGTTCTTTAGACTTTTTAAGAGAACTTTCTAACGATGTGGTATTGGATGTGTTCGAAGGTATTCCTCAATTTACTATCTCTAAATCAGCTTTAACAGCTGGCATTTCTATTACTGATCTCTTGGCTGAACTCACGACGGTTTTCCACTCAAAAGGGGAGGCTCGTAAAATGATTCAGGGTGGTGGAGTTGCACTTAATAAAGAAAAAATGGAAGACCCAACGCAGTTAATTACCGTTGATAACTTGGTGAACGATGGGTTTTTAGTCGTGCAAAAAGGAAAGAAAAACTACTTTTTAATTCGTGCCGAATAGGTTTATTGAATCAATAAATTACAACCTCTAATATCACTTGCATCAAAACGGCCCAATACTTCAAATTGGTTCGTACCACCGCTTAGTTTGCCTAAATCTTGCGTTGCTATAAAGGAACAAGAATGCACGTTGGCTAAATCGATGATGTTGATGCCTCCAGTTTTTTCAGCACCCATTAATTGTAAGGGATCATTTGTATCGCGAATGTACACCTGCATCCAAGGCGGGCAGCTAAAAATTCCTTTTCCTTTAGAATAGGCTTGTGAGAGTAATTCGGTCATACCGTATTCGGAGTGGATGCTTGCTACGCCAAAACCTGAACATAATTCTTGGTGTAGTTCTTCGCGAATGAGTTCTTTTCGTTTACCTTTCATCCCACCGGTTTCCATCACAATAAGTTCGGGGAAATTGATGGAAAATTGTTCTACAAAATCGAGTAGGGCATAGGTAACCCCTAATAAAATAGTGGGCTTACCTAATTTTTTCAGGGTTTCTAATGTTTCAAAAAGCTCTTTATGGTTATGTAGATAATAGCCACTGCCTGCTTGCGCTTGCTGTAGTAAATCATCAATCATATAAATTAATGAAGAGCCTTCCCGTTCGGCATATGATGGGAGTAGGGCTAGTAAAGTGTATTGCGAAATATCGCCATAAAAAAGGTTAAAAGCGGTGCGGTAGCTTTCTTGATATACACTAACATCTTGCACCAAATGTTTGCTGGTTTGCATTCCCGTAGTGCCCGAACTGGTAAATAGTTGTTCCACCTTTCCCGGGATTCTTACTTCATGTTGTTTGAAAAATGCAATGGGTAAAAACGGAATTTGTACTACCCGATCAACCTTAGTAGGGGCTATGCCTAAATGTTCAATAAAGCTTTTGTAAATAGGGTTGTGAGTGGCCTGATACTGAAAAACCTCTAAAGCCTTCTGTTCAAAGCTGTAGAGGTTTTTGATTGTAAAAATATCTTTAGTTAGGCTGTTGTTCACAGCACAAAGATACAATTTGAGGACTTATCGTCTTCTTTTTCCGAATGCTTCTTTAAAATAAGCCCCTGCCAAGGCCGATACGCCGGCAACCAAACCACCAAGCGTAGCAGTTAGTAGTACCAGCAGCAACCAAGGCATGCCTTTTTCAGAAGAGGTAAGTACTTGGCCTACACGGTTAGCCAATAAATTTTCGTTGGGCAGGGTATGTAGTAAAGCCATGCAGGCCCACAGAATAAAAATGGCGCTAAAGCCGTTTCCGAAAGATTTTCTGGGCTTATTGCCCATCCAGGCGGCTAGGATAAATGCTATGGGAGTAATAACCCACCATGGTAAGAAAAATTGAGTAATTAAGCTGAGTACTAATATGAGGATGAATAGCATGTTTTCTCTTTTTTAGATTATTTTTTTGTGAATTTCCACGTAGCTATAATGCGATCGGAGGCTTGTTTCGTATGGCGTAGGTAAACCAATTCGTTCAGCTTGCCATCGGCCCAGGTATCTACCATATCGTCGTAGTAAAAACTACCCGGGTTGCCCGATTCGCCACCAGGGTAAACGCCATAGGCTTTTAAATCTTTACCCAAGGCTACAATCATTCTCCACGAAGGACCATTGCTTTCGCTGGTAGCATTTACCGAGGTTTTAGAGCCGCCGGTAAATAAAGTTTTAGAACCAAATGCAGCAATTTTTGCCAAATGCGGTACGTGAGTATGTTTTACAGTACCCCATTGCCATTGCGTGCCTTGAGGGCCATATGCTTTTGTTAAGCTATCCACTGCAAATTTAAAGGCAGCGGTAACCAACTCATTTTTGGTTTCTTTTTGTGGTGTGTTTGCCTTGTCAAACCACTTTGAATCAGATTCGTTTAATAGTAATTCTACGGTTCTATCTCTCGACGGGTAGCGCATTATGTTTCGCTGATTGCCAAATTCATCGGCCCAAATTTCTTTGGCTAATTGTTTCTGCCAAATCTCGAAGATACTGGCACCCACTTCGGTAGCATCGTAAAACTTATTCCATGTACTTACAACTGCAAATGCTTTTTTCTCTGCAGCACTCAGTGTTTGGGCGTTTACACCGGCACTTAGGTTGGCCAATACATTTTCGGCAAAAACGCTGTAATTATCGTTTTGTAAAGCACGCAAACTGTCGGCGGTGGCTTTGGTCATTACAGCTAGGCGCTTGTTAATGCGGTGTGCACGTTCGTAACCCGAAAATTCCCAATGCAAATAATACGGATAGCTAGGATCGGCGGAAAATTGATTGGCCGAACTCACAAAACCCCGTGGCGGATTTTTAACCGTTGGATTTTGCTCTGCCGGAATGCGACCATGCCATTCATCGTTCGGGTTATTGCCATCTAATAAGAACTTACCCTGACCTTTCCATTTTAGTGGAAAATAGCCGTTGGGAGTAATAGCAATATCGTTATCCATACTAGCAAAAACAAAATTTTGAGCCGGAGCAGTATAATAGGTTAATGCTTTACGGTAATCGTCATAATTGTTTGCCTTGTTTAGCATGTAAAAGGTTTTTACATCGTTAGAGCCATCGTGGGCAATCCAACGTAAAGCGTAACCGGCCGGAATGTTATCTGCTTTGCTAAATTTCTCAGGTTTCTGATTTTCTAAGTATACAACTGGTCCATGATGTGTATAGAATACCGTATCCGTAATGGTTTCACTGCCTCTTACTTGTATGGTTTCTATCCGAGCGGTGGTGGCTTTCCATTGGTTGTTGTATTTGTATTCTTTATGGTTTTTATCTTTAAAGCTAATTTTATACCAATCTAACACATCGGAACCTACATTGGTTACACCCCAAGCTACTTTGCTGTTAAAACCGATAATTACGCCCGGTGCTCCCGGAATGGATACACCATATACGTTCATATCTTTAGTTACCAATTGCACTTGGTACCAAATGGAAGGCAAGGTGAGGTCTAAATGCGGATCGTTTTCTAACATGGGTAGGCCGGTACTGGTTTTTGAACCCGATACCGCCCAGTTGTTGCTTCCAATAACTTCATCTTTTTCTTTGGTTTTTATGCCAGCGGTAGCAGTAGGTTCTGTGGTGGTGGTAGCCGAAGGAACTGGCACTTTTTTAAAGTTCCAAGCGGTCCCATTCGGTATAATCGGATCTTCACGTAAGGGATAATCAGGAAAAAGGTCTTTAACTATATCTGGGCCATATTTTTCTAAAATATTAGTCATGTAAAATTCATTGGAACTACTGGCCAAGGTAGCCGACATTAGTTTTAAGAGATAAGCCGAGTTAATGGGTGTCCATTCTTCGGGTGCATAATCCAATAATTTAAATTCAATCGGATAATCGCCTGGTTTTAAAGAATGAATGTAGGCATTCACTCCCTCGGCATAGGCATTCATCAATTCGGCTACTTCCGGATCTTTCATCATGGTTTTCACCATGTTTTCGGCACCAAAGCCCATACCCATTCGGCGCTGAAAACGGTCTATTTCTATGGCTTTTGGCCCAATTACTTCGGCCAAACGGCCCGAAGCAAAACGGGTTTGAAAATCCATTTGCCACAAACGGTCTTTAGCCGTTAAATAGCCTTGGGTAAAATATACATCGTGGTTGTTTTCTGCAAAAATATGCGGTATACGTTGATCGTCGAATTGTACAGTAACTTCTCCCTTAAGTCCGGCTAAAGAGAGAGCATTTTCGGTAGCTGTATTTTTTGATTCGGCATTTTTCCAGAATCCTTGAAAAGGATCGAGGAATTTACCTAAGGGAAGTACAGCTCCCCATTTGTGGTTTAAGCTCCAAGTAAGTGCCAAGGCAAGTACCGCAGTAAACAGAAATTTCAACATTTTCATACGTATTGGCTAGTTTTTTGTGAATTGGTTTTTAACGATTTAAATGTAAGTATTTTTTAAACAAACAAGGCCTAGTATTAGGTTTAAAGTACTTTAGGGCTATTTTTAATGAAAATAGATAATGGGGGTACCTATTTCAATTGCGAATTAAGCGCAAAAAAATATTTGTTATGTATTAAATTAGTATTAAGTTTATATTTGATTTATAAAAATCAAACCAAATTATAACTTAAAAATTATCACTATGCGTAAAATTTTTACCCAATTTGCAGGTGCATTCATTATGCTCCTGTTATCGGTATCTACGTTAATGGCGCAAAGCGTTACCATTAGCGGTACTGTTACCGACAAATCAAGCAAAGAAACCCTACCGGGAGTTTCTGTTACCGTAAAAGGTAAAACTATTGGTGCTTCTACTAATGGTTCTGGTAAATTCAGCTTTACTACTACACAAAACACTCCATTTACCGTAGTAGTTTCTTATTTAGGCTACAAATCTGTAGAAGCTACTGTTAATAGTGCTTCTAGTAGCTTAAACATCGAATTAGAGGCACAAGCTGTTCTTGGTCAAGAAGTAGTTGTGGCTGCTTCTCGTACACCAGAAAAAATCTTGGAGTCGCCAGTGTCTATTGAGCGGTTAAGTGCTGCTGCTATTAAAGAAAGCGGAAACAACTCGTTTTACGATGCTTTGGCTAACCTTAAAGGTGTAGAGAGTAGCTCTCAGTCTTTAACCTTCCGTTCTATCAATACCCGTGGTTTCAACTCAAACGGTAACGTTCGTGTAAACCAAATTACCGATGGTATGGATACACAAGCTCCAGGCTTGAACTTTTCGGTTGGTAACATCATTGGTTTATCAGAATTAGATGTAGAAAGCGTGGAATTATTGCCAGGTGCTTCTTCTGCATTATATGGTTCTGGTGGTACCAACGGTACGATGTTAATGAACTCTAAAAATCCGTTTACCTACCCAGGTTTAAGCGTACAGTTAAAAACTGGTGGTAACCACATTAACGATCCGAGTAGAGCTTCTGCAGCTTTGCACGATTACTCTTTCCGTTATGCGGTTAAAACTAATAATAACCGTTTTGCTTTTAAAACCAGTACCTCTTACCTTTCTGGACAAGATTGGGGTGGTAACGATGAGACTAATTTTGATAGAAATTTACAAGTTGCTAAAGCAGGTACTCGTGCAACCGATGCAGGATACGATGGTGTAAACACTTATGGTGATGAAACCTTAATACCTTCATTGAGATCAATTGCGGCTGCTCCTGCTGGCGCCGTTGCCGCTGCACTTGCAGCAGGTTATACCACAGCTACATTACCAGCATCTCTTTCTCCTTATTTGCCAGTTTATTTGGCTTATTATGGCGCATTCACTGGTGGCGTGAATCAATATCCAACAAATCCATTAACTCGTACGGGTTATAAGGAAAGTGATTTAGTAGATTACAATACCAAATCGGTTAAAAGCTTAAACTCTATTCACTACAAATTGAATAGTACTGTAGAAGCTAGTTTAGCCGCAAGTTGGGGTTCGGGTACTACGGTATATACCGGTTCTGAGCGTTATTCTATTAAAAACTTCAAATTATCTCAGTATAAAGCAGAGATTAAAGGTAACGACTTCTACTTAAGGGCCTATACCACTCGTGAGAATTCAGGTGATTCTTACAATGCAACTGCATTGGGTTCTTATTTAAATGAGTACTACAGCCCATCTTCAACTACTTGGGTGCCTACCTATTTAGGTGCATTTACCAGTAAAATTTTACCAGTAGCTGTTGGCGGTGGTGGCTTAACTGCAGATGGAGCTAACGCTTTTGCCCGTGGTGCTGCTGATGCAAACAGATATCAACCTGGAACGCCAATGTTCAATTATGTAAAAGACATTCTTACCTCTAGAACCATTGGTTCTGTAGGTGGTGGTGCTAAATTTGCCGATAAAACATTTGTGAACCAATACGAAGGTATGTACAACTTTACCAATGCACTTAAAGGTGCAGTAGAATTACACATTGGTGGTATGTACAGACAATATACCTTAAAATCTAACGGTACTATTTTCAATGATTTAACTCAAAAATTAAACATTGAAGAATATGGTGGTTTTATTCAATTGGGTAAAAAATTCATGGATGATAAATTGAAAATTACTGCGGCTACTCGTTACGATAAGAGCCAAAACTTTGAAGGTCAGTTTACGCCACGTGTTACTGGTGTGTACACCGTTGCACCTAATAACAACATTCGTGTATCGTACCAAACAGGTTTCCGTATTCCAACAACTCAAAACCAATACATCAGCTTAAATACTGGTTCTACTACCTTAGTAGGTGGTATTGCTAGTACATTAGATGCATTTGGTTTACGCAGTGGTTTAGGACAAGGCTATACACGTAATAGTGTTGTAGCTGGTGCACCAGTTAAATACAACTTTAGTTCTGCCTTAAGACCTGAAAAATCACAATCTGTTGAATTGGGTTATAAAGGCTTAATTCTACCTAACTTATTGGTGGATGTATATGGTTACAGCACAAATTATAAAGATTTCATTGCAAGTTTAGCTTTACTAAGAGCTGAAACTGCTGGTGTTGCTACCGGTGCTATCCCAACTACATCAAGTAGATCATTTGGTACTGTTGTAAACAACCCAGATAAAGTAAAAGCATACGGTTTTGGTTTTGGTGTAGATTACCTATACAAGGATTTTAAAATCAGTGCAAATGCTTCTAGGGATAAATTACAAGAAAGCACTTCTGATTTGCAAAGTGAATTTAATTCACCTGGATACCGCTTTAACGTAGGTGTATCTAATGCTAACCTATACAAAAATGTAGGTGCTAGCGTATCGTACAGATACCAAGGTCAATATAGATGGCAGTCGGTATTTATTGCTGGTACTGTACCTGCTTTCGGTACCATGGATGCGCAGGTAAACTTCCGTTTCCCTGCTCAGAAATTAACCATGAAATTTGGTGGATCTAACATCTTAAACAAATACTACAGAACTAACTATGGTAACCCAATGGTTGGTGCAGTGTATTATGTATCCTTCACTTTCGATCAGTTGATGAGAAAATAATAAGACCCCGGTCTTATTTAAAAAGCCCCGAGAAATTCTCGGGGCTTTTTTTGTACCCATTTTTTTTAGGAAATAGTACTTATAAAATTTAGGAATTAGCTCCTAAAATTTTGGGCATAAAAAAACCCCTGCCGCAAGGCAGAGGTTTTTAAAAGGCTAATGTTAATTAGCTTAAGCTGGTAGCGTATTGCGCTAAATCAACCAATTTGTTTGAGTAGCCCCATTCGTTATCGTACCAGGATACTACTTTTACGAAGTTATCATTTAAGGAGATACCTGCTTTGGCATCAAAAATAGAGGTACGAGCATCGCCCAAGAAATCTTGAGAAACTACTTCATCTTCGGTATAACCTAAAATGCCTTTCAACTCTCCATTAGCCGCAGCTTTCATGGCCGCTTTAATGGTATCGTACGAAGCAGGTTTGGCTAAACGTACCGTTAAATCTACTACCGATACGTCGGCTACCGGTACACGGAACGACATGCCTGTTAATTTCCCTTTCAATTCCGGAATAACTAAAGCAACCGCTTTGGCCGCACCCGTAGATGAAGGAATGATATTTTGGTAAGCCCCACGGCCACCACGCCAATCTTTAGCAGATGGACTGTCTACCGTTTTTTGAGTAGCGGTAACGGCGTGTATGGTGCTCATTAAACCTTCTAAAATACCAAACTCATCATTTAATACTTTAGCAATGGGCGCCAAGCAATTGGTGGTACAAGAAGCATTGGAGATAATTTTTTGATCGGGTGTTAGCGATTTATGGTTTACGCCCATCACAAAAGTTGGGGTATCGTCTTTGGCAGGTGCAGAAATAACTACTTTTTTAGCTCCAGCAGTAATGTGTTTTTGTGCATCGGCTTGGGTTAAAAATAATCCGGTACATTCCAATACCACATCGGTGCCCAATTCGCCCCATTTCAATTGCTCTGGGTCACGCTCAGCCGTTACACGTACAGTTTTGCCATTAATTACCAATTGTCCGTTTACCACATCCACTTCGCCCTTAAAAGGCCCGTGGGTAGAATCGTATTTTAATAAATAAGCAATATAGTCTACATCCATTAAATCGTTTATACCCACAATTTCGATGTCTTTACGTTCTGCGGCAACACGGCAAGCTAAGCGTCCAATGCGTCCAAATCCGTTAATTCCAATTTTCATTTTTACTGATTTTTATATGGTGATTGTATTCGTTGATAGTCAAAATTAAGAGCTACAAAGTTATTAATTTTAGCGATTTTTTTTGGTGTAAAATATACCTAGTAAATTATCAAAATTCTTTTTCTTGCTGCACGAATAAATCTATCTTTATACAAAAACAGACCACCTATTTTGGAAGCCTTATTGCCTACATTTGAGTCCATTTTCTCTATCGATTGTGTCATTTTTGGCTTTGATCGTGGTGAGTTGAAAGTTTTGCTTATTGAGCGAAACGAAGAACCTTTTAAAGACAGCTTTGCCTTGCCTGGTTATTTGGCAGCACAAGATGAAAGTATTGATGCTGCCGCTCAGCGTATTTTATATGAATTAACCGGTTTGCGTGATATTTTTATGGAGCAGTTTCATACTTTTGGCGAAGTGAACCGCCACCCGCAGGGAAGAGTAATTACCGTGGCTTATTTTGCCATGCTCCGCATAAATGGTAAAAAAGAATTAAAGCCAATAAGTAGTTTTGCAAAAAAAGCTTTTTGGCATCCGGTAAACAAATTGCCCCAATTGGCATTTGACCACAGTACTATTTTTGAACGGGCCCTGCTTAAAATAAAACGAAAGATTACCTATCAGCCCATTGCTTTTGAGTTGTTGCCCGAAAAATTTACCCTCACTCAGCTACAAACTTTGTATGAAGCCGTGTTAAATAAGAAATTGGATAAGCGGAATTTCAGAAAAAAAATGCTCAATTACGGCATACTAAAAGAGCTTGGTGAAAAACAAAAAGGCGTATCGTTTAGAGCCGCTAACTTATACAAGTTTGATAAGCGTACATACGCCAAATTATTTAAAAACGAATTGTCGTTTTAATCCTATAAACCCTTTTACATACAATGCCCGATTTCTCCCATCTTCACGTTCATACCCAATTTTCTTTGCTCGATGGGGCGGCAGACATTACCCGTTTATTTAAAAAAGCAGAAGCCGATGGCATGAAAGCCATGGCCATTACCGATCATGGAAACATGTTTGGTGTGTTTAAATTTGTGGCCGAGGCCAAAAAATTTGGCATCAAACCCATTGTAGGTTGCGAATTTTATGTAGTAGCCGACCGGCATAAAAAGGTATTTACCAAAGAAAATCGTGACCAGCGCTTCCATCAACTCCTATTAGCTAAAAATACAAAAGGCTACCAAAACTTGGTA
This sequence comes from Sphingobacterium thalpophilum, assembly GCA_945875895.1. Lineage (GTDB taxonomy): Bacteria > Bacteroidota > Bacteroidia > Sphingobacteriales > Sphingobacteriaceae > JAIPAN01. The sequence goes on from CAMCMG010000003.1 coordinate 86,983, forward strand.
AAACTATCCTCTTTGGGGTATATGGAAGGTTTGTATAGCAAATGGCCTCGTATTGATAAGGAATTGATATTGCAATACCACGAAGGACTTATTGCAACCACCTGTTGTTTGGGGGCCTCGGTACCTCAAGCTATTTTAAAAGATGGCGAAGAAGCTGCCGAAAAGGAATTTAAATGGTGGCTAGATTTGTTTGGTGAAGATTATTATATCGAGCTACAGCGACACGATATTCCGGAGCAAGAGAAAGTAAATGAGGTGTTGCTTCGCTTTGCTAAAAAGCACCAAGTAAAAGTGATTTGCTCTAACGATTCGCATTACGTAGATCAACAAGATTCGAATGCCCACGATATTTTATTGTGTGTAAATACCGGCGATGTGCAGAGTACGCCCATTGCCACCGACGAGGAAGGTGGACGGGGCTATCGATTTGGCTTTCCGAACGACCAGTTCTATTTTAAAAGTCAGGCTGAAATGGCTACTGTGTTTCACGATTTGCCCGAAGCCCTCGATTATACCAACGAAATTGTAGATAAAGTAGACACGCTAGATTTGAAGCGTGATATCATGCTTCCGAATTTTCCAATTCCGGATGCCTTTAAGCTACATGCCGACGATACCTTAAACCAATCGGAATATTTACGAGATATTACCCTAAAAGGGGCACATAAACGCTATGTAGATCTCAGCCCCGAGGTGCAAGAACGTATTGATTTTGAGTTGAATACGATTAAAATTATGGGCTTTGCTGGCTACTTTCTTATCGTTTCCGATTTCATACAAGCTGGTAGAGATATTGGCGTATTTGTGGGGCCGGGCCGTGGTTCGGCAGCAGGTTCGGTGGTGGCCTATTGTATTGGCATCACCAATATCGACCCTATTAAATACAATTTACTTTTTGAACGTTTCTTAAATCCCGATCGTAAATCAATGCCCGATATTGATACGGATTTCGACGATACCGGTCGCCAAAAAGTAATTGATTATGTAGTAGATAAATACGGCAAAAATCAGGTTGCCCAAATTATTACCTATGGTTCTATGGCCGCCAAATCGAGCATTAAAGATGTTGCTCGGGTGTTAGATTTACCTTTATCAGAATCCAATGCTTTAGCCAAATTAGTACCCGACAGACCGGGTACCAACTTGGTGCAAATGATGACGGCCCCTTTAAATGTGTTGAGCAAAGAACTCAACCCCGACGATTTAGAAAACGTAAAAAAACTCCGTAAAATAGCCGAAGACGTAAAAAGCATTCAAGGCCGAGTATTGAAAGAAGCCCTTATTTTAGAAGGGTCGGTGCGCAACGTAGGTATTCACGCTGCCGGCATTATCATCGCTCCCGAAGATTTAACCAATATTATTCCCGTAGCCACTTCCAAAGAATCGGATTTGTTGGTTACCCAATACGATGGCCGGGTAATTGAAGATGCCGGGGTTATTAAAATGGACTTTTTGGGCTTAAAAACCCTAACCATTATTAAAGATGCCTTGCGCTTAATTAAACAAAACCACGGCGTAATTATTGATATCGATACCATTTCTTTAGAAGATACGAAGACCTTTGAGCTCTACCAACGTGGCGATACCAATGGAACTTTTCAGTTTGAAAGTGACGGCATGCAAATGTATTTACGGGAGTTGAAACCCGATAAATTCGAAGATTTAATTGCCATGAACGCCCTGTATCGTCCGGGACCGATGGCCTACATTCCGCAATTTATTACCCGTAAACATGGCCGCGAAGTGGTGCTGTACGATTTAGCGGATATGCAGGAACACCTGGAAGAAACCTACGGCATTACGGTATATCAAGAGCAGGTGATGCTTTTATCGCAAAAGTTGGCCAATTTTAGTAAAGGCGATGCCGATGTATTGCGTAAAGCAATGGGTAAAAAAGATTTGGGTGTACTTAATAAAATGAAGGCCCAGTTTGTGGAGGGTTGCCTTGCCAATGGCCACGATGCCAAAATATGCGAAAAAATATGGACCGATTGGGAAGCCTTTGCACAGTATGCTTTCAATAAATCGCATTCTACCTGTTACGCTTTTGTGGCCTACCAAACCACGTATTTAAAAGCCAATTATCCGGCCGAATACATGGCCGCCGTTTTAAATAATCAAGGTAATATTGATAAAATAGCTTTTTTTATGGACGAATGCCGTAAAATGGGCATTCCAGTATTGGGGCCAGATATCAATGAATCGGAATTGAATTTTACCGTAAACAAAAAAGGAGAAATTCGCTTCGGCATGTCGGGGATAAAGGGAGTGGGCGAAAAAGCTGTAGAAACTTTGGTAGAAGAACGCCTAACGAAGGGTGCTTTTAGTAGTATTTACGATTTTGCCCGTAGAGTTAACCCCAGAACGCTTAACAAAAAAGTATGGGAAAATTTGGTGTACAGCGGGGCTTTCGATGCTTTTGAAAACAATAGAGCTAAGTTTTTTGTTAAAACCGATGGGCTGAACACCGCCATTGATCGCTTAGCCAAATTCACCAACGATTTCCAAAATCAGCAAAGCTCTACCCAAAATTCGCTATTTGGAGGAACCGCCGATGCGCATATTGCCGAACCTACCTTGCCCGAATGTGAGGAATGGGGCCTATTGGAAAAATTGAAATACGAAAAAGAGGTCATCGGTATTTATTTAACCGGTCATCCTTTAGATAATTACCGTTTCGAAATAAACAATTTTTGTAGCCACCAAGCAAAGCATTTAGCGTTGATAAACCGAGTAAAATCGGGCGAAGGCTTGGATGAAGACCTGATGGAATTCTCTAAATTAAAAGGCAGAGAATTAATTGTAGGCGGTTTGGTATCTAAATCTACGCACCGCATGTCAAAAACGGGCAAACCTTTCGGCTCTTTTATTTTTGAAGATTACCAAGAATCGGTAGAAATGGTGCTTTTTGGCGACGATTATGTGAAACTAAAACAGTTTATGGAAGATGGCTACTTTTTACAACTCAGGGGAGTGGTAGCCGAACGGTTTCGCCAATCGGGTAACTGGGAATTTAAAATAAACAGCATTTCACTGCTATCTGAATTACGTGATAAATTAGCCAAAGTGCTTACCGTACAGGTGCCTCTAAGCGAACTTTCGCCAACACTCACTGCCCAATTAAACGCCTTAATACAGGAGAATGCTGCGGAGCACCCCAATCGTAAATGTACTTTGCGCTTTAAATTGGTAGATGTAGAGGAAGGTACGAGTTTAGAAATGCCTGCTAAAAACATTAAAATTAATCCTACGGATGAGTTGCTTTGGCAGTTACAAGGCATTAAGGGCCTGAGTATTAAGTTAAATTAGTGTCACAAAGGTGGCCGATAATTTTTCTAAGCCGAGCAATGGCGTATATTTGACTATTCATTTAAAAAAGATAAAAACATGGCACTAGTAATTACAGATGCAAACTTCGATGAAGTGGTATTGAAATCAGATAAACCCGTATTGGTAGATTTTTGGGCAGAATGGTGTGGCCCTTGCCGCATGGTAGGCCCAGTGGTAGAAGAACTTGCCAAAGAATTTGAAGGTAAAGCTGTAGTAGGAAAAGTAGATGTAGATAGCAACCCCGAAATTTCTATGAAATTTGGTATTCGTAATATTCCGGCTTTATTATTTTTTAAAGGTGGCGAAATTGTAGATAAACAAATTGGTGCGGTGCCCAAATCGGTATTGGTGCAAAAATTAAACG
>CAMCMG010000004.1:0-88682 GCA_945875895.1 Sphingobacterium thalpophilum
AAGAAAAACAAAATCATCTCTCCAGAAGAAAAACGGATTGTTGCCTATCACGAAGCCGGCCACGCTATTGCGGGCTGGTTCTTAGAACATGCCGATCCTTTGGTAAAAGTATCCATCGTTCCTCGTGGAGTAGCTGCTTTGGGTTATGCGCAATACTTGCCAAAAGAACAGTTTTTATACACCACCGAACAATTAACCGATGGCATGTGTATGACCATGGGTGGCCGAGTTGCAGAAGATTTGGTTTTTGGCAAAATATCTACCGGCGCACAAAACGATCTGGAGCGCATTACCAAGTTATCGTACGCCATGGTAACCATTTATGGCATGAACGAGAAAGTAGGGAATGTGTCTTTTAACGATAACCAGGGCGAATACCAATTTAATAAGCCTTACTCCGAAAAAACCTCTGAACTAATAGACAATGAGGTGCGTGGCTTAATTGCGGAAGTATATAAAAAGACGAAAGATTTACTCACCGAAAAACGAGATGGATTAGAAAAATTGGCTCAAAAGCTATTAGAAAAAGAAATTTTGTTTCAATCGGATTTAGAAGAAATTTTGGGGAAACGCCCCTTCGAAACACGCACCACCTACGATGAATTTGTAAACGGGGCCGATAAAACTCCTGTCAAAAAATCGCGTAAGAAAAAAGTTGCGGAAGACGAAGGTATGGTAGACCACAATGCCGATTTGCCAGAAAATCGTTCGTCACAAGATTAAGAGCTGCTTTAATCTGTTTACATGAAAGAATCTACGGCCAAAGAGAAAATGCTCAAAAAAATCCGAAAGGCCCTGCTGGATAAACGAGACAACCCCTATCCAAATTTGGAAGAGGCCCCACTATATCACAAGGCTGACGATTTTTTAGAGGTATTGTTTGCCGAACAATTTACGGCTGTAGCCGGTTCTTTTCTGTACTGCGAAAACGAAATTCAGTTTATAGAAACACTTTTAGAATTAGCTGAAGAAAAGAAATGGCGAAAAATGTATTGTTGGGAACCAGCACTACAAGACATTCTGAACACCTACGAATACCCGTTTTATAGCAGCGATACCGGTTTTTTAAATGCAGAAGTAGGCCTAACGCTTTGCGAAGCACTTATTGCCCGCAATGGAAGCATCTTAGTGAGCAACCGGTCGGCAGCCGGACGTAGGTTGAGTATTTACCCGGATACGCACATCGTGCTAGCCTATACTTCTCAATTGGTACTCGATTTAAAAGATGGATTTAAGCGCCTAAAAGATCTTTGTAGCAATAGCCTCCCTAGCATGGTATCTACCATTACGGGGCCTAGTAGAACAGCCGATATTGAGAAAACCTTAGTGTTAGGAGCACACGGCCCAAAAGAGTTGTTTGTTTTTTTAATAGACGACAGTCAGAAATAGGTTTAAGAGTATGTTTTGAGCTGTATTTGGGCCCAGATAACACTCCCATAAAAACCACTTTCTCATAAACTAGTTTGTTTTAACGTATAGAGAATAGTAGGTTTGTTTAGCAAGGGCCTTAATACAAGGCTGCTAATTTTAATAAAAGACCCAATGAGTACTATCAAATCTGTAATTATTGGCACAGGCAGCCATCTGCCGAGCCGAGTGGTAAAAAACGATACCTTTTTAAAAAATCGCTTTTTTGAAAAAACCGGCGAAGCCATTGAAAGAGACAATGCCGAAATTATTTCGAAATTTAAAGATATAACCGAAATAGAAGAGCGTCGCTATGCCAACGACGACCAAATGGCTTCTGATTTAGGCTATTTTGCAGCTTTGGAAGCGATTAAAAGCGCTGGGATAGATCCGGAAACCTTAGACTATATTATTGCCGCACATAACTTTGGTGATATAAAAGCAGGCGATACACACGTGCAACTTATGCCTAGCATCGCAGCCAAAATAAAACACCATTTGGGTATCGAAAATCCAGACTGCGTAGCCTACGATTTACCTTTTGGGTGCCCGGGCTGGGTACAAGGAATTATTCAGGCAGATTATTTTTTAAAATCGGGCGATGCCAAACGGATTTTGGTAGTTGGTACCGAAACGCTCTCTCGGGTAAACGATCCCTTCGACCGAGATAGTATGATTTTTGCCGATGGCGCCGGAGCTACTATTTTAGAAGCTCGTAGCCATTCTTCCGCAGGCATTATTGCACACAAAACACAATCACATACAGTTAAAGAAGCGTATTACCTGTATTGTGGGCCATCTTGCAACCCCGATGTTAAAGACAATGAATTGTATATAAAAATGGATGGACGAAAGATTTACGAATACGCACTTACCAACGTACCTCTGGTTATTAAAGAGGCTATTGATAAAGCGGGCTTAGATATTTCTGACATTAAAAAAGTATTGGTACATCAAGCCAATGGCAAAATGGATGAAGCCATTGCAAAGCGGTTATTTAAATTATATGACCGAAGCGATATGCCAGAAGGAACCATTCCGATGACTATTGCCACACTGGGCAATAGCTCGGTAGCCACCATACCTACCATGCTCGATTTAATACTCAAAAACAATATGGATACCCACGAACTAAACGAGGGCGACACGGTGGTGTTTACTTCTGTTGGTGCTGGTATGAATATTAATGCGGTGGTGTACACCTTTTAAAAACATAAACAAAAAAAAGCGACGTTAAATCAAACGTCGCTTTTTTTATGGTCTATAAGAAACAATTATACCAATTGATCCGATAATTCCTCACCTACCAAAATTCTACCGCAATGTTCGCACACAATAATTTTTTTACGTTGACGAATATCCGACTGGCGTTGTGGTGGTATTTGATTGAAACAACCAGAACAAGAATCACGTTGAATGGTAACTACCGCTAAACCATTTTTGGCGTTTCCGCGTAAACGGTGATACGCAAATAATAAGCGTTCATCAATTTGAGTTTCTGCTTTGGCTGCTTTATTACTTAAATCTTCTTCCTCTTTTTGGGTTTCAGAGGTAATAACATCTAGCTCTCCTTTTTTAGTTTCTAGGTCTTTTTTGCGACCATCTAAATCTGATAATGCTTTCTCATATACCTCGGTTTTGGTAACAATATCAAAACCAAACTCTTTAATTTTCTTTTCAGATACCTGAATATCTAAGCCTTGTATTTCTACTTCTTTTGATATGGCTTCGTATTCGCGGTTATTTTTTACTTCGTTTAATTGAGCCTCGTACTTTTTAATTGCAACACCGGCTTCTTTGATGGTGTTTTTGCGGGTTACAATCGCATCTTCCAAATCATCCAAATCGGTTTTTATTTTTTGGATACGGGTTTCTAAACCGGCTACATCATCTTCTAAATCGGCTACTTCAACAGGCAATTCGCCACGAATTTGGCGGATTTTATCAATTTGGGTATGAATGGTTTGCAACTCGTATAGGGCTTGCAATTTTTGTTCTACTGTTTTTTCCATTAAATTAAATACTTGATGGGGTTTGTAACTTGTTCTGTTAAATGGAGTGCAAAGTTAGGAAAAATTTTAGTAATAGTTTCAAACAAAAGCATTTGCGTAAACTGTTCACTTTCAAAGTGTCCCACATCGGCAATAATTAATTGCTTATCGGCATCAAAAAATTCGTGGTATTTATAATCGGCCGTTACAAACAAATCGGCACCGGCGGCTAGGGCATTGGGTAGCAAGAAACTACCCGATCCGCCACAAATGGCCACTTTTTTGATTTTTTTGCCCAATAACTGAGTATGTCTAATTACGGGTACACCCAATTGTGCTTGTATGTATTTTAATACGCTAAGCTCTTCTTGCGCTTCGGGCAATTCTCCAATCATACCCGATCCAATTTCTTGGTGGGTATTGCTAAGGGTTTGCAAAAAATAAGCCACTTCTTCGTAGGGGTGGGCTGCTTTTAATGCTGACAAAACCGTTTTTTCAATAGGCTCAGGATATATTACCTCAATGCGCACCTCTGCTTCTTTTTGCGGGATGCCAATGTGGCCCACAGATGGATTTGCGCCTTCTTGAGCTGTAAAAGTTCCTTCGCCTGCCACATTAAAACTGCACTGAGCATAATGCCCAATTTCGCCGGCACCGGCAGCAAACAAGACGGCTCTAAGAGCTTCGGCGTGTGCAGTGGGACAAAACGTAACCAGCTTTTTTAAAATTCCGCTCTTGGGTGCCAAAATTTGCAGATTATGTAGGCCTATTTTTTCTGCTAGGGCTTTATTTACCCCGTTGGCTACATTATCTAAATTGGTATGAATAGCATAAAGAGCCACGTCGTTCTTTATTGCTTTAATTAAGGTGCGGTCTACATAACCGGAACCGGTAAAGCGCTTTAAGCCCTTAAACACCAATGGGTGGTGTGAAATGATCAGGTTACAGCCTTTTTTAATGGCTTCGTCTATCACATCTTCGGTGCAGTCTAGGGAAATTACTGCACCACGAATAATCATATCTGGATTTCCCACCAGCAAGCCAGAGTTATCGTAGCTCTCTTGGTAGGCCAAGGGTGCAACCGACTCTAAGTACGTACAGAGTTCTTTTAACTTCATTTCGTACTAGGCACCCATTCTACTCATTTGGGCAGCTTCCATAGCTACTTTTTGATTATATTCTTGGGCAATTGATTTATGGTTCACCAAATCAACGATAGTGCCAATGAGACAAAGGCCGCCAGTAAATAAATACAAAAGACCCATACCTATTTGTCCAACTACAAAAAGCTGCACACCAGCAACCACTACCAGGCCCAAAAGGGTAAACAATAAAATATCTTGGGGATCTTTTCTTTTTCCTGTATAAAACATGGTAAAGGTTTTCAACTGTCCCTCGGACATACTTTTGGTTAATTGCTCTAAAAACTGATATTCTGCGGGGGTGATACCCTTCAGTTGCATAAAAAATTGTTGATTCATACTAGAGGATTTAGTTTTTTAAAGATAAAATAAATTGCTTGGAAAGCTGGGCTATTCTAAAAAGCAAAATGGCTAAGGCTGGAAATACAAACCAGTGTAGGGCTTGAGCTTGTTTAATGTCTCCATGAAAAGCATAGGTTATGGCACGTCCTAGTCCACAACCCGGGCACCACGTAATCCCGATATTTGCCAATGGACAAAGTGAGAAGTGATTTGCCCCGGGTGTGCTAATGGCCAATAGAATAAGGGCCATAATCCAAAAAAACAACTCAGTGGGTGGTAGATATTTTTTCACAAATTAAATATACAAACACGTTCCCTATTATTTTAGGCCGCAGGTGCTATATTTGCAACGAAAACAGGATTGTTGACAATTAGGGAACTACTACTACGGTACCAAGCCGACCCCCGGGTAAACGAGTTGGCCACAGCGCTACATTCGGACAAAAACCCAAGGGTACAGCTTAAGGGTCTCATCGGATCGAGTGATGCGGTGCTGGCGGTAGCTTTGTTTTTATTGCAGCAAAAAACTACGCTTTTTATACTTCCTGATAGAGAAGAAGCCGCTTATTTCTTAAACGATTTAGAAAATATATTGGGGAATGAGGCCCTATTTTTCCCAGCATCGTGTCGCAAGGCTTTCGATTTTACGCAGCCCGATAATAGCATGGTGTTGCAACGGGCCGAAGTGTTAAACGAACTAAAAAAAGCTCAATCTGCTCCAAAATTGGTAGTAAGTTATCCCGAGGCGCTTTGCGAAAAGGTCATCAATCGCAAGTCTTTAGAAAAAAATACACTCGAAATTACCGAAGGTGCCGAAGTTGATATAACCTTTATAGCCGATTTTTTAACCGATTATGAATTTGATCGGGTAGATTTTGTGTATGCTCCAGGACAATTTGCGGTACGTGGCGGTATTGTCGATATTTTTTCCTTTTCGCATTTCAGACCCTATCGAATTGAATTTTTTGGCGATAGCATTGAAAGCATCCGCGATTTTGAGATTGAAGACCAGTTATCTGTAAGCAAACTCAAATACATAACCATTGTACCCAATGTGCGGGCCAGGTTTTTAAGTGATGATAAAATTTCGCTTTTAGAATATTTAGGTGGCGATTGTACGGTTTGGATAAAAGATGCGCAAATGACGCTTGATGTGGTTAAAAATGGCTACAAAAAAAGCAAGGAGTTATGGGAAGCCATACCAGAGGCGGATAAAAAACAAAACCCCGAATGGCTAAACCCTAACCAACAATTACTCGATGAAAAATTGTTGGCCAGCCAATTACAAGATTTTACCGTACTAGAGTTTGGTAAACAGTTTTTCTACCAAGCTGATCACGTTTTTTCGTTCAATTTAAGTCCACAGCCATCTTTTAATAAAGATTTTACCCTACTTATTCACAACCTAAAAAAGAACGAAGCAGAGCGCATAGAAAATTACATTTTTACCGATTCGGCCAAACAATCGGAGCGCTTGTACAGCATTTTTGAAGATTTGGATAAAACGGTGAAATTCACACGCATTCACCTTTCGTTACGAGAGGGTTTTGTAGATAGGGACCAAAAGTTAGCCTGTTATACCGATCATCAAATATTCGATCGCTATTATAAATACAAACTAAAAAAGGGGTATGTGCGCTCTCAAGCGCTCACCCTTAAAGAATTAAGAGATTTAAAACCCGGCGATTTTATTACCCATATAGACCACGGGGTGGGTAAATACGCCGGATTGGAAAAAGTGGAGGTAAACGGAAAAACTCAAGAAATGATTCGCTTGGTATATGCCGACAATGATTTGTTGTATGTAAATATCAACTCCTTAAACCGCATTGCTAAATTTTCGGGCAAAGAGGGCGCCATACCCAAACTGAATAAGTTGGGTACCGATACTTGGGATAAACTAAAAAAATCGACCAAGAAAAAAGTAAAAGACATTGCTCGAGACCTCATTAAATTATACGCTCAGCGCAAAACAAAAGAAGGTAACGCTTTTAGACCCGACACCTATTTACAAACCGAATTAGAGGCTTCGTTTATTTACGAAGATACCCCCGACCAAGAAAAAGCCACCGCTGATGTTAAAAAAGACATGGAGGCGCCACACCCAATGGACCGCTTAATTTGTGGTGATGTAGGGTTTGGAAAAACGGAGATTGCCATTCGGGCGGCATTTAAAGCCGTAACCGACGGGAAACAAGTAGCCGTGTTGGTGCCCACCACCATTTTGGCGCTTCAGCATTTTAAAACCTTTGTGGCCAGGCTGGGGGAATTTCCCTGCACGGTAGATTATATCAATCGGTTTAAAACATCGGCACAAATAAAAGAAACCCTACAAAAACTAGCCGATGGTAAGGTGGATATTATTATTGGCACCCACCGCTTGGTGAGTAAAGATGTACAGTTTAAAGATTTGGGCCTACTAATTATTGATGAGGAACAAAAATTTGGTGTTGGGGTAAAAGAAAAATTAAAACAGTTTAGAATAAACGTAGATACGCTCACGCTCACCGCCACTCCTATTCCAAGAACCCTGCATTTTTCTTTAATGGGTGCTCGGGATTTAAGCATTATTAACACACCACCACCAAACAGACAAGCGGTGCAAACCGAATTGCACGTTTTTAACGAAAAACTTATTCAAGAAGCGGTAGAATTTGAGTTGGCCCGTGGCGGGCAGGTATTTTTTATTCACAATCGGGTGCAAGATTTGGCCCAACTCGGAGGGCTTATTCAAAAACTAGTTCCAGCGGCTAGAATTGGTATTGCCCATGGGCAACTGGAGGGAGATGCATTAGAAGACGTGATGCTCAAGTTTGTAAACGCCGAAACCGATGTATTGGTAGCCACCACTATTATTGAGGCCGGGTTGGATATACCGAACGCCAACACCATTATTATTAACCATGCCCACATGTTTGGCTTAAGCGATTTACACCAAATGCGTGGTCGGGTAGGCCGATCTAATACGAAGGCTTTTTGTTATTTACTAAGTCCGCCGCTTTCTACCCTCACCGGCGAAGCCCGCAAACGTTTAAGTGCTATTGAAGAGTTTTCGGAATTAGGTAGTGGGTTTAACGTAGCCATGCGTGATTTAGATATTCGTGGAAGTGGTAACCTTTTGGGTGCCGAACAAAGTGGCTTTATTGCCGAAATTGGCTTTGAAATGTATCACAAAATTTTAGACGAGGCCATACAAGAATTAAAAGAAGAAGAGTTTAGGGGCCTTTTTGAAGAAGAAAAAGAGCGTGATTTAATTTCATTTACACAAGTAGATACCGATTTAGAGGTGTTGATTCCCGATGAATATGTAACCAGCATTGCTGAGCGTTATAATTTATACAGTGCGCTTTCTACCCTACAAACAGAAACTGATTTATTGGCTTTTGAACAAGGCCTTATCGACCGATTTGGACCACTACCAGATGCGGTAAAAGAACTGGCCAACACCCTGCGCTTACAATGGTTGGGTAAGCATATTGGCTTTGAGAAAATATCGCTAAAGAAAAATGTATTGCGTGGTTATTTTATAAGTAACCAACAATCGCCTTACTTTGAATCGGAGGCATTTGGAAAAGTGTTGGCATTTGTACAAGCCAGACCAAGATCTTGTAACCTAAAAGAGGTGAAGGGTGTTCTTAGAATTGCCTTTGAAGATGTGCATGGCCTTAATCGGGCTATTTTCTTACTTAATGAATTAGCGGGCTAATTACCCAATATAAAGGTAATGGGAAGTACGTAAGAACTTCGAACCTCTACTCCATTTAAACTTCCTGCTTGCCAGTTTGGCGATAGGCGCAATACCCGAAGTGCTTCTTCATCGCAACCGGCACCAATTCCTCGTAAAACCTTAAAATTACTGAGTTCTCCGTTGGTCTCTACTATAAAGTATACGAAAACCTTACCCTCCACACCTTGTTCTTGGGCACCGGTTGGATAGTGTAAATTTTTATTTAGAAAGCGTACTAATTTTTTTTGACCGCCCCTAAATTGTGGTGGTGTGTCTAGGCTGCCCGGAATATTTATACTTGTCTCTTGATTGGGTTTTGTTGGGTCAACTGTTGGTTTTGACGATGGTTCTTGCTTAGCTGTTTGTATAGCCGTTGTAGCGGTTCCCGCTAGCGGAGTGCTGCTTAAATTTAATACATCTAGTTCTTTCAAAGAACATATTTTTCCATCCTTGGTAAGTTTAAGCTCTACTAAGATATCGGCATTAACTTGTACCATTTCACTAGCTCTAATATAGCTCTGCTTGGTCCAGTAGGTGGCCACCAGTGTGTCGTTAATGCGGGTTACACTTAGGGTGTGCACCAACCAGTTAAGGGTTTGTTTTTGGTATGCTACCCGGCGCTCCTGATTAATAATTTTGAGTTGCTGGTATGTTAAGTGGTGATAATTATAAAAGGTGTCGGTAATAGTGTTGAAGTAACTAGGTGGATCAAAATATCCTTTCTTTTGATCTACATAAAATGCTTCAATAAATTTAATTAAGGCGGCTTTCACCTCCTCATCGTTTAGGTTTTTGGTTTTTTCTAGGGGTTGGGTTACCTGATTTACCGGAGCTGCTTTTGTGGGTGAGAGGTTAAGTGCATGGCGGATGTCTTCTGAGAAAATAGTAAACAATGCCAATAAAAGCACCAAAACCCCCATGAAAATTGCAAAACGCCAAACGGATTTATCGGGAACAATTTCGGGTTCTGTAAATTCGTTTTCGTCTTGCATGTGGTTTTAGCCAACAAAATAAGTGAGGTAAATATACACCAGAGGGGCGGCAAAAATGAGACTATCAAAGCGATCTAAAAGTCCGCCATGGCCGGGCAGAAAAGAACCCGAATCTTTAATATTTAAACTACGCTTAAACATAGATTCTACCAAATCTCCAAGGGTGCCCGCAACACCAACCAATACGGCCAATACCAACCAATGGGTGAGCGATATGGCATACACATACCTACTCAACATCCATGCCACTAGGCCTGCAACCAAAATACCACCCATAAATCCTTCCCACGATTTTTTGGGTGAGTGACGCTCAAAAAGTCTGTTTTTACCCAACGTAATACCAAACACATAGGCAGCAGAATCGTTTGCCCATATGAGCAAAAGAAGAGAAAGGGGTAAAATAAAAGAAAAACTAGCGCCCATAAAACCCAGGGCAAGGTAAAAGGAAAAAGGAATGGCTATATAACACACAGCCAATAGGGTTAAGGCAATATTTTGAAAGGGTGTACTGCTTTTTCGGTATAACTCGGCAACAAATACCATAAATACAATTGGTGCCAATATGAGCATGTGTTTAAGACTACCGTTGTATGCTAAAACAGAAAATGCCAGACCATATACCGCCAATGAAAGGATTAATCCAACAGGAATGTTGGGAGACAATTCGGTGTTTTTTACCAGGCGATAAAATTCTAGAATACCCACCACCAATAATAAGAGGCCAAAAGCTGCAAAGACAAAAGGACCAAAAAAGAGAGAACCCAACATGCAGCTTGCAAAGAAAAAAGCGGTAATGACTCTGGTTTTCATATATTAAAATGGGTTATCGGATAAAAGTTTTTGTGCGGCTTGGCTATCTTTTTCGGGTACCAAAACCTGCACAACTCCAAAATGATAAGAAGAATCTTGTTTATTTAAGAGCACCGCTTCTATGCCGTTCTCTTCTAATAATTGTTTGCCTAGTTCAGCTTTAATGGGATCGCTAGCGGTATATACTTTAGTCCAATTTTGGCTCATGGTTTTCTGTTTGGGGGTTTAGCCTTTTTTGGCGGGCAATTTGATAAAATTTATACAGTAGAAAAATAGTAATAACGGCCGAAAGCACTACACTAATTAAGTGAAATCGGGCGGCACCATCTTGTTTCATCGCTTCTGCAACCGATAAACCATTTTGTTGATAGATAAATACAGCTACCACTGCTGATCCGTTGTTTAAAAAATGTCCTAAAACGGGATACCACAAACTGTTCCCATAGTAATATAAATAGCCAAAAAGCGCACCCAGTAACATTCTGGGAATAAAACCGTAAAACTGCAAGTGAATAGCACTAAACAAAATGGCTGTCAACCAAATACCCACATGGGCGTTTTTGGCCAATCGGCTAAAAACAGGTTGCAGGCATCCCCTAAAAAGGAGCTCTTCTCCAATAGCCGGAATAAGCGCAATCATAAGCAAATTTATGGCCACATCTACAGCCGATGGCATGTATAAAAACTTTTGTGTAAGAGTAGTTAGCTGATCTTCTTGCTGGCGCATCCACTTTTCTACATCATCTAAAAAAGCGGGCAAGTGCATAGCGTTGTTAAAATCTATTGTCCACTGAAAAAAGGTGGTGGAAAAATAAAAGAGTAAACCTGTTAACAATAAAAGACGCGGATAAACCGGCTTATTAAATTTGAAAAAAGCTAGGGGTGGATGATCCTCTTGTTTGGCAAACCACCAAGCCGGAAGCGCAAAAGAACCAACACTAGAAAAAAGTTGAACGATACGCAAAAAACCCACGCTTTCATTCATGGGCGAAATAGACAACACGGATTGTTTATAGAAAAATGATCCTACAAGAAGGCCTAACAGAGAAAATAAAAACATCCCAGAAACCACCAAAACCAATAGTTTAAGAAGTGCCAAGCCGGGAGATGTGATACTTGTGGACATGATGTGCCTATATTTTGTACTTTTGAAGCATAAAGTAACAAAAAATTGAGGGCTTTTGTAGTATGTCTGTAAAGATTGGAACAATAGATTTAGGTAATTTTCCGCTTTTGCTTGCCCCAATGGAGGATGTAAGCGATCCCCCGTTTCGTTTGGTGTGCAAACAAAATGGAGCGGATTTAATGTATACCGAATTTATTTCGTCGGAGGGGCTTATTCGTGCGGCGGCAAAAAGTAGAAAAAAACTCGATATTTTCGAATATGAGCGCCCTATTGGTATTCAAATTTTTGGTAGCCTAATAGAAAGTATGCGGGAAGCTACCGAAATTGCCAGCCAAGCACAACCCGATTTAATAGATATTAATTATGGCTGCCCCGTTAAAAATGTAGCCTGCAGGGGAGCCGGGGCTAGCCTATTGCAAGATATTGATAAAATGGTAGCTATGACCAAGGCGGTTGTTGAAAGCACTCACCTTCCCGTAACGGTAAAAACCCGTTTAGGTTGGGATGATACTACCAAAAATGTTTACGAAGTAGCCGAACGCCTGCAAGATGTGGGCATCAAGGCGCTTACCATCCACGGGAGAACCCGTGCGCAAATGTATAAGGGTCAAGCGGATTGGAATCTTATTCGGGAAATTAAGCGCAACCCTAGAATTCAGATACCCATTTTTGGAAATGGCGATGTAGATAGCGTAGAAAAGGCTGCCAATTGGCGGTTAGAATACGAAGTAGATGGCATTATGATTGGCAGAGCGGCCATTGGCTATCCCTGGATTTTTAGAGAAATAAAACACTTTTTTGCTACTGGTGAAAAGCTGGCTGGGCCCACCTTGGCAGAACGGATTTCTGTTTGCCGCACCCACCTAGAAAAATCAATTGAGTGGAAGGGTACTAAAACCGGGATTTTTGAAATGCGAAGACATTATGCCAATTATTTTAAGGGTATACCCGATTTTAAAGAATACCGCATGCGGCTGGTGTCCTTAGAAAATGTGGACGATATTTCTTCCGTTTTAAGTGAAGTTGAGGAGAAGTTTGAAGATTTTGTAGCAGTATAATATGGTTAAAGCAAATACATTGGGGGTTACTGTTTCTGTGGTAACAAATTATCAAGCCGATTTTTCCGATCCGGCCAACGGGCGTTTTTTATTTGCATATCAAATTACCATTGAAAACGAAACCCAAACAGCTATTCAGTTGCTAAGTAGACACTGGCATATTGTAGATGCCAATGGGTTAAGTAGGGTGGTTGAGGGTGAAGGGGTGGTGGGAGAACAGCCGGTTATTTTACCGGGAGAATCACACCAATACGTTTCGGGGTGTGAGTTGGCCACAGAAATGGGATCTATGCAGGGGTATTATACT
Source organism: Sphingobacterium thalpophilum (assembly GCA_945875895.1). Classification (GTDB taxonomy): domain Bacteria; phylum Bacteroidota; class Bacteroidia; order Sphingobacteriales; family Sphingobacteriaceae; genus JAIPAN01. The sequence continues at coordinate 12,903 of CAMCMG010000004.1, forward strand.
TTTAAACAAGTAGATAAGGCTGCTTTATTCCGAGCAAATATTCCACATTTTACGCTGGTAGCCAATTATAAATTAAACTAAAAAGCCCCAAATGTTTCCAAACGGGGCTTTTTTTATACGTATTAATTTAATCTCTTCGGTTACCCAATAACATGCTAGCGTAATATACAAGGGTAGCCAATGAACCTAGGGCGGCTATTACATAAGTCATAGCGGCCCACCAAAGAGCGTCCTTTGCTTGTTCGTGTTCTGCAGCGTTGGTAATAGAAGCGCCAGAGGTGTCTAACCAAGCTAGGGCTCTTCTGCTGGCATCAAACTCTACCGGTAGGGTAATAAAACTAAATAGCGTAACTAGAGCTAAAGCGGCTACACCAATCGCCAATACATAAGGATTGCCGGAAAAAACCATGATCATCACCCCAATAAACAAAGTCCATTGAATTAAATTTGAAGCCAGGCTTACAACTGGCACCATAGAAGAGCGGAATTGCAGCCAAGAATACGATTTAGCGTGCTGAACCGCATGTCCACATTCGTGGGCAGCAACAGCAGCGGAGGCCACGCTTTTACCGTGATATACCTCGGGGCTTAGGTTTACTGTTTTGTTTTGTGGGTTGTAGTGGTCGGTTAGTTGACCTTCAACCGAAATAATTTCTACATCAGCTATACCGTGATCGGCCAACATTTTTTCGGCAATTTCTTTACCGCTTAAACCAGAAAGTAAGCCGATTTCTGAATAGGTTTTAAATTTGCTTTTGAAGCGCCATTGAACTGCAAAGCTTATGAGTCCGACGGCTATTAATAAGAAAAGTCCCATATTTTGTTTTTTTTATAAATATAATTACCATTTATCAAAAAGCATACCACTTAAATACAAAATACCTGTTTTTGTAATTTATTGTGTATAAATATGGTTTATGGATTGATTTTGGGCTTATTTTGTTGGCTGGACTCGGCTTGTCAAAATGGCTGTTTATTTTTGTATTTTTAAACCTTATTAATTTATATGGATGTAATCATTTTGGGTATAGCGGCGCTAGTTTTGGTAGTGGCTGTGATAATATTTGTTAAACGACCTCTATCTGCAGATGGTATTTCTGCAGAAGAGTTTTCTCGATTAAAACAAGAAAATGGGGGTTTGTTGGCCGAGGTGGCCAGAACCACCGAGCGGGCAGAAAATAGTGCGGCAGAACGCCTGCGCTTGGAGGTTAAATTACTTGAGGTTGAAGCGGATTTAGTAGCTAAAAACGAACGGATTGTAAAAGCTGAAGAGGCTTTTAAGTCGCAAAGAGAGCGACTAAGTGAGCAGGAGGCCTATATTTTAACCCTACAAAAACAGTTTAAATTGGAGTTTGAAAATATCGCCAATAAGCTATTAGACGAGAAATCTAAAACTTTTACAGAGCACAACCGCACCCAGTTGGATGTGATTTTAAATCCCTTTAAAGAAAAATTAAAAAATTTTGAAGAGAAGGTGGATAAAGTATATAAAGCAGAATCGGATGAGCGAAATGTGTTGAAGGGAGAGATTAACAAGCTAGTTGAAAACAACCGCTTAATGAGCGAAGAAACCCAAAACCTGACCAAGGCGCTTAAGGGTGACCAGAAAAAACAGGGGAATTGGGGGGAGATGATTTTAGAGAAGGTGTTGGAGCGCTCGGGCTTGGTTAAAGACCGCGAATACCGAGTACAGGCTAGCATGGTTGGGCCCGACGGAAATCGTTTACAGCCCGATGTGGTGATTGATATGCCCGATGGTAAACACCTTATTGTAGATTCGAAAGTATCGTTGGTGGCTTATGAGCGTTTGGTAAATTGCGATAACGATGCTGAGCGGGAAGTGTATGCAAAAGAGCATGTAAAATCGATTCAAAACCACATAAACGATTTGTGTGGTAAAAATTACCAGGATTTATATCAGATCAATTCTCCTGACTTTGTGTTATTATTTGTGCCTATTGAGTCGTCATTTAGTGTGGCGGTGCAATTGGATGAGGGTTTATTTAATTATGCCTGGGATCGTCGGGTGGTTATTGTGAGCCCTTCTACTTTGCTGGCAACCCTGGGTACGGTGGCTAGTATTTGGAAACAAGAACGTCAAAATAAAAACGTATTAGAAATTGCTCGTTTAAGTGGAGCGATGTACGATAAGTTTTACAATTTTGTAGAGGATTTAGAAGATATTGGTAAGAGTTTAAAACAAACCGAAAAAGCCTACGACAAAGCCATTAATAAACTATCAACCGGTTCAGGTAATCTAACAGTAACTGCCGATAAAATTAAAAAACTGGGTGCTAAAGCCAGTAAACAGCTTGATCAAAAATACATAGACGACGAGGAATCGGCTTAAAAAGCCTTCCAACCCTGAGCTTTTAATTCGTGTATATTATTTGATTTGGAAACCAGTTGGCAGCCCGAGGCAGCATCGGTCATGTGGCCAATAATAGTAATATCTGGGCTGTTTTTTACCTTATCGTAATCACCTTGGCTAATGGTGAATAACAACTCGTAATCTTCTCCCCCGTTTAAAGCACAGGTGGTTGGATCTAATCCAAATTCACGAGCGGTATCGTAAGTCATTTGATCTATCGGAATTTTTTCTTCGTACACATGGCAGCCAACATTAGATTGTTTACAAATATGTTTTATTTCAGAAGCTAGGCCATCCGAAATATCAATCATAGCTGTTGGTTTTATCTTATTTTCACGTAAATAATTTATAATATCTTTACGGGCCTCTGGTTTTAATTGGCGTTCAATTACATAGTCTTTACCCTCTAAATCGGGTTGAATATTGGGGTTTTCCAAAAAGATTTGTTTTTCACGTTCTAATAATTGTAAGCCAATGTAAGCTCCACCTAAATCACCAGAAACACATAATAAATCACCTTCTTTTGCACCTGATCGGTAAACTATCTGATCTGCATCTATATAACCAATACTGGTTATACTTAGAATTAAACCTTGCTTAGAAGCTGATGTATCACCACCCACAACATCTATATTGTATTTTTTACAGGCTAAGTAAATACCATCGTAAATTTCTTCTACCGCTTCTAATGGAAATTTGCTGGATAAACCAATAGACACAGTAACCTGAGCTGCTACTCCATTCATAGCATAAATATCACTCAGGTTCACCTGTATAGCTTTATAACCCAAGTGTTTGAAAGGAGTATACGCTAAGTCGAAATGGATACCTTCTAATAATAAATCGGTTGAAACCACTATTTGTTTCTTACCAGCTGATAATATGGCTGCATCATCTCCTACTCCTTTAATGGTACTTTCTTGAATTATTTCTATTTTATCTGTTAAATGCGCTATTAATCCAACCTCTCCTAATTGTGCTAACTCTGTACGCTCGGTATTTTCAAACATAATTTCTCTTTTTTAATCTTCTCCAAAATTATCCTTTTATACACACACTAAGTAATTACTATTTATTATTTATAAAATAAACTATGGTTTATTAAGGTGTTAGTATGGTGTATAATATGGCTGCTATTTATTTCATTTTGTAGTTATGCTATTTTTATACACAAATAACCATCCAATTTATAGAATAAAACACTTGTAAATAAACACTTATAAGAAGTATAATTATTAATTCACATTATTTTGTGAATAAATTAAGGATGATTTTATAGTGGACAACTACTAGAAATTGCTGTATAAAAAGAGTAGAAATTTATAAAAATGAAGCAAACCATAACTACTTACTTAGTTCTACTTATTTATCTACATTTTTTAGTTCACTTGTTAACAGTAATCCACAGCTTAAACTAGGTTAAAAGAAAGAATCTACTTACCTTGTTCTATTAATAATCCGTTTTATGCCTCTTATTTTACCTGTAAAAGGAATTTCTCCAACTTTCGGTTACGATTGTTTTATTGCTGAAAACGCAACGGTTGTTGGCGATGTAGTGTTAGGTACGCATTGTTCCGTTTGGTTTAATGCCATTATACGAGGCGATGTGAATAAAATTAGAATTGGTAATTATACCAATATTCAGGATGGGGTTACGGTTCATTGTACATACGAACAAGCAGCCACCACTATTGGAAATTATGTATCGTTGGGGCACAACGCTATTATTCACGGCTGCACCATAAGAGATAGGGTATTGGTTGGTATGGGTGCAATTATAATGGACCACACCGTGGTAGAAGAGTATTGTATTATTGCAGCCGGCTCTATTGTTTTAGAAAATACGCTCTGTGAATCGGGATATATTTATGCCGGCGCACCCGCAAAAAAAATAAAACCCATTAGTGAAACTCAGCGGGCCTTATTAGATCAATTACCAAACAGGTATGTGGTATATAGCGATTGGTTTAAAAATCCGCAGGAATAATAATCTTTTCCTCTAAATCCCAGTTTGCTCGTAGGCCAATAGTTTTTTCAAAAAACCACACTTTTTCAGGTTGGGTGTTTGTTGCCAAATCTCCACTATCCCATTTTCCATTTTTATTTTCATCTAATACCACCCGAACACTGTATTTTCCAATGGGATATGTTTTATAGCTTAAAGCACCAGCCTGCGTAAGAATATCTTCTTTAACAACTAACTTTTGTTCATCTAACAACTGTACTACATACCTTTTACTTGTATCACCTAAGCTCACCAATAGTCCTAAATTCCCATAACTATCTAAACCATCTTGCATGAAAGTTTTAGAAAAAGCGGTGTTTTTTAAGCCAGAAATCGCCTTTATAGCTCCTTCAGAAACCCTTATCGTATAATTCCTTCCCACCTTAAACGGATATAGTATCGACAGCGACTGGACCAACCCAACCTGTTTTCCAACCTTCCAGCCACCTAATTTTATCGAATCCGAATACAAGCTTATTTTGGTGCTATCTATAAGTTCTGCTGGCATAGAAAAAAGCAAGGAGTAGCCCAAGCCGGGTTTTAATTCGTTTGCAAGGGTGTTGTCTTTTATAACCGGTGTTCTATTATAAGCCTCCCTTTTATTCCTGTTGATATCAACAACGCTTAAAGATTCTGCACCCGAATATATTCCTAATTTTAAAGAGTCATAGGCTAGTTCCGGCGACCAAATCAGAACAGAATCACCCATTTTACTATATTTTTTAATACTGTTTTTAAGATAATTGGTTTCGCCTAACTCTTTTACGCTTAAATCCTTAAGTGGTTTATTAAACACCAAAAGCAGTCTTCCATCCAATTCTACTTTTTTTTCTACAACCTTAAAATCTTTTGGTAATTCTTTAAATACCCTTAGGTTTACACCCGTTGTACTTTTGTCTAATTTGATCTTGTCAGAACTAAAGCCAATTTCATCTACCCCTTGATTGTAAATTTTATCTGCGCTGGTTTCCTTGAGTGCATATACCGAATATTCATCAGCCCGCAGGTTATTTAACTTATAATTACCCGCTTCATCTGTTATGGTATAGGTGCTTGGCTTCTTTTTACCCAACAAACTGTCTTGTTTTTTTGTAAATATAAACACCATCACATCTTTTAGTGGTTCATTTGTTGTGGCGCTGGTTACTTTTCCGCTAATGGATAGTGAATCGAGGACTGTCCCGCTTGAAAAAACATAATTATAATTTTTCAGTAAATTGTTTTCGTTTTCATCGCCAATGGCTTTACCGAAATTTATGGTGTAGGTGGTGTTAGGCTCTAGGTTTTGACCAAGTTTTATGGTTAACACCTCTTTACTTGCTTTTATATCGAGTGGTTTTTCTAGCGATGGGCTTACTGTAATTTCCGCGAAGGCATTATTTAATTTTATAAATTCATTAAACGTCAGCTCGATTTCAGAAGCCGAAAAACCCGTGCTTAAATTTTTGGGTTTTTCTTTTTGCACTTTTGGCGCCTCAGCATCTTTTGGTCCACCGCTCGGCGATTGCATGCTGGCACAACCAGCCAGTGTCCATAACCCAATGACAAAGCCAGCCCCCAGCCCCCACACTCTTTTAAAGGCCCCTATCGAGCTGTTGGTTAAAAAAAGATATTTTTTGGAAGAACTAGTCAAATAATTCTCAAAAGTCCCGCAAATCGCTTTATTTTGTGTCACCCAATTTTTTATTTAAATTATTGATAATCAAACACTTAACTATTATTTTGTTAAATGAACCATTAAAACTGAAATATCTGATGGAGAAACCCCCGAAATTCTAGAAGCTTGCCCAAGAGTTCTCGGTTTTACCCGAAATAATTTTTCTCTAGCCTCTTTGGAAAGCGAACCCAGGGTTTGGTAATCAAAATTTGGATTAATTTCTCGGTCCTCCATTCGCTTCATTTTCTCTACAATTTCCAATTCTTTTTCAAAATAACTTTCGTACTTCACCCTAATTTCTGCTTGTTCAACCACCTCGTTCGAGTAGCCCTTTAGTTCTTCCTTTAGTCCCGGGTTGGCAGCGCTCAAATCACGAATCCCAATTTGTGGTCTTCCCAACAAGTTTACCAATTTTACTTTTTGATTAATGGGCGATGTTCCCAGGGTGTCGAGCGCTTCATTTATTTCTTCGGGCTGTACCGATACTTGCGATAGATAAGCCACTAATTTATCGGCAGCAGCCACCTTGGCGTGTACCCCATCCATGCGTTTATCAGAAATTAAACCGAGCGAATGGCCAATTCCACTTAAGCGCAAATCTGCGTTATCTTGTCTTAACAATAAGCGATGTTCGGCTCTAGAAGTAAACATTCTATAGGGCTCCTCCGTTCCCTTGGTTACTAGGTCGTCTATTAAAACACCTATATACGATTCCGAGCGCTTCATAATAAGCTCTTGTTTGTCGTATACTTTTTGATGGGCATTAATTCCGGCAATAAAACCCTGGCAAGCGGCCTCTTCATAGCCGGTTGTTCCGTTAATTTGACCAGCAAAAAACAGGTTTTTTACCAACTTGGTTTCTAGTGTAAGCCCAAGCTGTGTTGGCGGAAAATAATCGTACTCTATAGCATAACCCGGGCGAAACATTTTGGCTTGCTCAAAACCCGGTATTTGTTGCAAAGCCCGGAATTGCACATCTTCGGGCAGCGACGTAGAAAAGCCATTCACATAAATTTCTACCGTGTTCCAGCCTTCGGGTTCTACAAATATTTGATGCCGCTCACGCTCCGCAAATCGGTTTATTTTATCTTCTATAGATGGACAATACCGTGGCCCTAAACCCTTAATCCGTCCGGTAAACATGGGTGACTTTTCGAAACCCTCTTTTAGGGTTTCGTGTACCGCCTCGTTGGTGTAGGTAATCCAGCAGCAGCGCTGTTCGGTTTGTAGGGGAACGTCTGTATATGAGAAACGCCCCCGCTCTTCGTCTCCCCACTGCTCCTCCATTTTACTATAATCCAGCGTTCGTCCATCTACTCGTGGTGGTGTTCCTGTTTTCATTCTACCCGCTTCAAAACCAAGCGTTACCAATTGTTCGGTAATGCCCGTAGCCGCTTTTTCGCCGGTTCTACCACCACCAAAACGTTTTTCTCCTACATGAATTACCCCATTCAAAAATGTACCGTTGGTTAAAACCACCGAAGATGCCTCAATCTCTATCCCCAGAGAGGTTATTACCCCAGCCACACGATCACCATCTAATTTTAATCCAACCACGGTATCTTGCCAGAGGTCTACACCGGGTACTTGTTCTAGTTGCAGGCGCCATTCTTCCGCGAAACGCATGCGGTCTATTTGTGCCCTGGGGCTCCACATAGCCGGCCCCTTAGATCTATTTAACATTCGGAATTGAATGGTGGTTTTGTCGCTAATAATACCAGAGTAGCCGCCCATTGCATCAATCTCTCTCACAATTTGTCCTTTGGCAACTCCTCCCATAGCCGGATTACAGCTCATTTGTGCAATGGTTCCCATATTCATGGTTACCAACAACACCGTTGAGCCTAAATTCGCTGCTGCTGCCGCCGCTTCACAGCCTGCATGCCCAGCACCCACCACAATTACATCGTATTTTTTAAACATATTCTTTTTGTTCCACGTGAAACAGTACAAAAATAATCAAATTCGTTCGCACGTTTTTTATTTCGTTTCACTTGGAACATTTTTAAAAAGCGCATATAAACTCACCAATACCCAAACACCCTCCAACACCACAAAGGGGTAAAAAGAAATGAGGTAGGCAGATACGCCACAAAGGGCTGCACCCACCATGTTGAGCAGGATGTAGCTCACACTATCTACCTGTATTTTTTTAAATAGGATTAATAAGAAAGCCACCAAAAGAAGGCTCACCCCAACAGTACCCAAACTATCCGAAACACTCATGATCATTGTATTGTTGGCTCAAAAATAACGTTAATGTCACAAAACAGAAACCCAAATACAAACAGTCGACACATTTTATGATATTTGTGTGTTTAAACATCAATAAACATGAAAACAATCTTCCATTCCGCTACCCAAAGGGGTTTTGCTAACCACGGTTGGTTACAGGCCGCTCACTCATTTAGTTTTGCCCAATTTTATGATCCAAATAAGGTTCAGTTTGGCTTGCTAAGGGTGCTTAATGATGATATTGTAGCACCAGCTATGGGTTTTGGCACGCACGGACACGATAATATGGAAATTGTGACCATCCCTCTACGTGGTTCTTTGGCGCATAAAGATAGCCTGGGTTCTGTGGGTACCATTACACCCGGTGAGGTACAAATTATGTCGGCAGGTAGTGGTATGCAACACTCCGAGTTTAATGCTTCTGAAACAGATGAGGTGAATCTGTTACAAATTTGGGTGTTACCGAAAGAGCGCAACATTAGCCCGCGGTACGATCAAAAAGCATTTGATGTTAGTTTAGCACAAAACAGGTTTCAATTGGTGGTTTCACCTTCCGAAAAAGACGGTTCTATGTGGATTAATCAAGATGCTTGCTTTTCTCTAGGAAGCTTTGATGCGCATACGGAAGCTAGCTATACCTTTAATTTTATAGAGAATGGAGCTTATGTATTTGTAATTGAAGGTAAGATTAACCTTGACGGTCAGGAATTGGGAAGACGGGATGCTTTGGGAGTTTATGATACCAAAGAACTAAGCTTTACCGTACAGCAAGCCGCCAAGGTATTGGTGATAGAAATACCTATGCATTAAGCCGCAAAAGGGCGAAGTGCTAAGTAGTAGTCTTCCTTTTCGGTCATTTTTTCCTTTTCGGCTTTGCTTTTATCACCATAACCTAACAGGTGTAAGAGCCCATGAATCATTACTCGGTGTAATTCATCTTGTTCGTTTATGCCGAATGTTTGGGCGTTTTCACGCACTCGTTCTGCGCTGATAAAAATATCCCCTTGTAGTACATCATCGGTTTCGCTGTTATCAAAGGTGATGATATCGGTATAGGTATCGTGGTTGAGGTAAGATTGATTCATTTCTAATAAATAGGCATCGCTACAGAAAACATAATTTAAGCCCTTAATATTAGCGCCCTCTTTTTTTGCAGTGGATATAAACCAATCGCGGAGCTGCGCTTTATTTTTAAGCAGCAATTTAATATCTTCTGTAAAAAATCGAATTTGTCGATTTGTGTTTGCCATATTATTACTCAAATAAAAGATTAAATAACTGATTTACATAATGTTATAAATTAAAATCAATTTTAAACCCATCTCAAAAATACATAATTTTGTGTTCTTCGGGATGTAGCGTAGCCTGGTATCGCGTCAGCATGGGGTGCTGAAGGTCGTCGGTTCAAATCCGGCCATTCCGACCCCAATAAAAAAGCCCCACATCTTTCGATTGGGGCTTTTTAAATTAAAATTCTATTTATTTTGGATCTAACACATTTTGAATGCTAACTAAAGCATCTTCTAAATGCGCTTTTACCACAGGGTTACTAAATTTAGCCAAGCTGCTACGAATTTCAGCAGCTAGGTTTTTCAACTCTCTGCGTGCCATCGGTCTGATGTCTGAAGTAGTGGCATCAAAACGTGGTCCTGCCGGCATTCCAGGGAAAGCAGCAGGCGCAGGCGTATCTTGTTTGTTAATTAAGAAGCCAAAACGATCTATATAGGCACGTTGTAAGTTTCTTTTGTAGGTATCTATATTAGAACCACTGGCCAATTCGGTCCAAACGCCCTTGTGTACATCGGCAAATAGATCGGTTAAACCATAAGCCTGGTCGCCGTTTTTAGCACTATTATCTATTACACGAGCTAATCGAGCTGGCTCTAAAACACCATTTAAAACATTTACTTGCGCCCCACGTAAACGCTCTATAATACCCGCTTGATCAAATTTGTTCAACACGCTTTTATCTAGCATCCAAGTTGGGGTAGCAAAAGCTTGTGCATTAATAAAGCGCAGTGCTTCTTGTTGTTTTGCTTTAGCCACGTGGGTATATACATCACCTTTTTGTTCGTAGGTTTTATCGTTTTCGTAAATACCACCAATGTTTGAGCGTACGTGGCCCATGTAACGGTTCCACTGGCCCAGTACCTCACCATATAACTCTCTCAAATTATCGTATGGCTTTCCTTCTTCAAAGGTCCATTTTTCGATATTTGGAAGGATACGCTTTAGGTTAGCGATACCGTAAGCCGATGCTTTCATGGCATCATCACCCAAATCCTCAGATTGTGCACGTGGGTCAATTGGGTTACCAGTTTGCTGTCCGTAGAAGTATTTTGGGTTACCAGCACGCTCAATGGTCCACTTGTTTAAGATTTTAGCATCCTCATCAGCAGAATTGGTATCGAACCAGGTATAACCCCACTTAATGGCCCATTTATCGTATTCGCCAATACCTGGGTACAATACCACGTCGCCATCGCCCGGTTGTGCAATGTAGTTAAAGCGGGCATAATCCATAATAGACGGTGCGGTACCACCCATTTTTTTTGTGAAAGCTGCAGAGCGCAACGAATCAACCGGGAAAGCTACACTTGAACCGAAGTTGTGTGGTAAACCTAGCGTGTGACCCACCTCGTGTGAAGATACGAAACGGATTAATTTACCCATCAACTCGTCTTTAAATTTAGGCGTTCTAGCATCTGGGTTGATAGCTGCGGTTTGAACAAAGAACCAATTGCGAACCAAGTTCATTACGTTGTGGTACCAACCAATATCGCTTTCTAATATTTCTCCAGAGCGTGGATCGGCTACGTGCGGACCATAGGCATTCGCAATGTTTGAAGCGAAGTATCTAATTACCGAGTAACGAGCATCTTCAGGGCTCCAGTCTGGGTCGTTTGGTGGGTCTAAACACACAATGGCGTTTTTAAATCCAGCCTTTTCAAAAGCTGCATTCCAATCGTTTACCCCATCTTTTAAGTACTGACGCCATTTTTGTGGTGTAGCCGGATCGATGTAGTATACAATTTGTTTTACCGGTTCTACCAATTCGCCACGTTTGTAAGCCTCTTTATCTTTTGGTTCTAATCTCCAATGACGGGCATATCGGGTAAGTGTTGCTTTTTGAGCATCGATGCCGTAGTCGGTTTGTGCCTGTGAAAAGAACCCAACTCTATCATCAGCCAAACGTGGTTTCATAGGCACTTTTGGTAATAACAATAAGGAGTTGTGAATCTCAACGGTTATCGAACCCAGGCTTTCATCTACCGGTGCGGCAGCTGCTCTGTAAGTTTTGGTGCTAGTTACTTCCACGTTTATTGGGAAACTTTTTACCGTATCAATGTAAGAACGAGCCTCGTCTAATGCCGAGATTTTATACCTAGTTCTCACCGCTGTTGGCAAGCCAATAGATAAAACATCTTTTGTAAACAAATCGGTTGCATCAATTACTACCGAAGCCGAATCTTTGTTGATGGCTTTGATATCAAATGAACTCAAAATAGCATCTAAATTTGAGTTTTTAACCGATTGATACATATCTGTACCCTTAGCGGCTACATTGTCATAAGAGGGTACTCGAAGCAATACTTGCTTATCGCGTTTTTGCCATATCCATACCTGCTCATTTAATTCTTCACCGCCGTAAGTTCCGTCAACTGCCGGAGTTTTTACATAACGGGTTACCATAAGCATTTCTCTACCAAACAACGAATCTGGTATCTCATAATAATATTTTCCATCTACTTGATGTACCTTAAACATTCCCTTATCGGTTTTTGCTTTTTCGGTAATTACATCTTTATAGGGTTTAATGCCTGGTTTGGCAGGGCCTGCCGGAGCGCTAGCTGCCGCTGGGGCCGCTGCTGGAGTGCTTGGCTTTTTTTGTGCCATTGCGCCGGTTATTCCTAGGGCAACAAACAACAAACTTAGGGCCAAGTGACTTTTAATACGAATGGTTTTAATCATGGTTTTTTGTTTTGGTTGTGTTAACAAATATAAAAGTTGCAAGAAATTTTTTGTACACCTATCCTTAAAGTTACAAAGTGGGTACAACTATTTCTTAAAGTAAATATATAGCATTCTGTCTAACACCACCTATAGAAGGTTCAATTTTTTAAAAGAAGCCTATTTTATAGAAAATGGAAGGTAAATACCTACTGTAATGTTTCGCCCCGGGTTATAAAAACCAAGGCTCGTATCGGTTTCGTCTAACCTACCTGGTTTTAGTCGACTGAGGTGGTCGTAGTATTTTTTGTTTAATAAATTATTTCCTGCCACATGAATTTTTAGTTGCAATTTATGTATTAAAACTTTGGTACCTATGCCCGCATTTAATAGGGTGTAAGTTCCCGTGCTTATTTCAAAAACATCTATACGCTTTTGGGCAAATACGTGTTCTAGCCCTAAAGACAAATAGGAGTTCTTTAATCTTTTAAGTTTGGGCTCTAAGCGAAAATCATTTCTGATTACCCCTGCCGGAATAAAGGGGAGCGCCCGACCCGTTGTTTTGTTGCTAGCACGGGTATAGGCAAAACTACTTTCAATGTGCAATAAATCCATTGGGTGAAGCGTGATGCTAAACTCGGTTCCGGTTAGCAATGCATTGTCTTGACCAAAACGGTAAACCGGTAAAAGGGTTCCATTGTCGATAATGGTTTCACCCCCCAATTGGCGGGCATATATGTATCGGTTAATTTGGTTATAAAAAACAGTCCAATCAACATCTATTTTTTCGGTATGAAAACCAATTCCCAAATCCGTGTATAAACTTCGCTCAGGTTTTAACGCATTGCTTCCAATTTCGTAACGAAAAGCACCTTCATGAACCCCATTAGCAGATAATTCGGCAATATTGGGTGCCCGAAATGCCGAGCCCACATTGGCTTTAATGTTCCACACCTCTCCAAACTCTTGGGTGAAACCAATTGCTGCGCTTAAGTTGCTAAATTTATTTTCAAACGAATTGAAAATAGTTGTCCCATTTTCAACCAACTCTTCCGATTTGGTTTGTTTTTGATCCAAGCGGAGTCCAACATTTAAACTAGTTTCTTTCCAACTCTTTTTTAGGTAACCAAACATTCCCCATTCCATTGAGTTATAATTCGGTACCAAAAACTCTTGCCCCTCATTGCTGTTTTTTTGGTTTACCGTAGAAACGCCGAATACCCGTTCTAAACCATTTTTATCCGGAAAGAAATATTTAAAGTCACTACTTAATGTGTTTAAATCAAAAAACAACCCGGGAACCGATTGATCATCTTCAAACTCTTTCCGTTGGTTTTTTTGAAAGGAAATATTACTTCTAAGTCTACCCGAACCCAATAGCACGTTGCTATTAAAGGCTATTTTTTTATGCAGTATGGCTTGGTTGGGCAACAACAATTTTCTGCTATTTATTTGATTCTGAGTTAATACATTACCACCACCATCTTCAAATTCTCCATTTGCATTTGGTAAAAAATCGGGCAAGCCCACATTGCTGTTAAAGCTCGACACGTTTAGGTGTGCATAACCCCAATTTTTGTTTATACCTATTTGTCCGCTTAAATTTTGTTCGTTAAAGCCTGTATTGGGAATTCTTCCGATGGGCGTTTCGTAACCCTTTGCGCTTTTAAACGATATTCTCGATCGCCAAACAAAGCCGTTTTTGTTGCCAAAAATCATGGCCGAGTTTCCAAACATCGCACCATTACTTGAAAAATTACTTAGTACTTCTCCTTTAATTTGACCCTCGGGTGCTGGCAAAGGGTCGATCATATTAATAACACCGCCTAGCGCATCGGAACCATACAAAAGGCTAGCCGCACCCTTTAACACCTCCACTTTATCAACATTAAATTGATCTATTTCTATGCCGTGTTCATCTCCCCACTGCTGGCCCTCTTGTTTTGCACCATCAGCCAAAGTAATTACCCGATTATAACCTAAACCACGAATGATTGGTTTTGACACCCCCCCGCCAGTGGTAATTTGCGAAACCCCGGGTATTTTGCTTAGCGCATCTATAATATTGGTAGACTGATTGAGTAATTTTTCCCGTTCAACCAAACTTATACTGGCACTATTTTTTCGATTATCCGCACTTGATGTGCTTCCGGTAATTACTACTTCGTGGGCTTCAATGCTACTTTGCCCTAGTTTAAAAACCAATACGCCCGTATTTGCAAAATCAACACGTTGAGTGCTGGTTTTGTAGCCCATGAAGCGTACTTCTATCAAAAATAGGCCCCTAGCTGGGATATTATTCAGTACAAATTCGCCATTACTATTGCTAGACGTGCTTAACCTTAAATCGGGAATGGAGATGGTTGCTCCCACGATATTTTCGCCAGTTTTGGCGTCTTGAATACGCCCCTTTACCACGCCTTGTGCCCAAGAGTCGGTATATATCAGTTGTAATAGGATGAATGCCATCCAAAAAAACTTTTTCATAAAAAATGAGTTAAAATAAAACAGATCACACAGATTTTCTGTGTGCTTAATACATGCAACTATTTATGAAAAAGCGGGCGGCCCTCGAAGACTATAATGAATACTCGTTGTTTTAAACAAACGAGTTGTGTGTTGTACAATAAATGATAGACCAACAGGCTCTACTAAAATAGGTGTAGCCGATGCAGTAACAAACGATTTTTCGAAATGTACCGAACAGGCCCAGCAGAAACTATTTTTTAAGGCTAGGTGGTTTTTATGCTGACAAGTTTGTCCAGCCGCTTTACTACACGAATTTTGTTGACCTGAAACCGTTCGGTGTCCGTGAAAAAAATCAATAGGAATTACACTTATCGAAAAAGCCAGCAAAAGAATTACCGAAAGCGCACGATTTCTGAGTGTTTTCATTATTATTAGCTAAGTTAAGTAAAAAAACAATTTTACTACCTTCGTGTAGGTTATAAAAACCAATACCCATGAATACCGAAAAAATAGACCTGTCTGTAAAAAACACACCAACAGGTACAAAACTAAGTTGTAAGGGCTGGGTTCAAGAAGCAGCCTTGCGTATGCTATTAAATAATCTCGATCCGGATGTGGCCGAGCGCCCCGAAGATCTCATTGTATATGGAGGAAGAGGAAAGGCGGCCCGAAATCCGGAAGCGCTGGCTTTGATTATTAAAGCGCTGCAGGATTTAGAAGAAGACGAAACCCTATTAATACAATCGGGTAAGCCGGTAGGTATTTTGCCCACTCACAAAGATGCCCCTCGTGTAATAATTTCCAATTCTCAGTTGGTACCGCATTGGGCAACCCAACAACATTTTGATGAGTTGGAAGACAAGGGTCTTATGATGTACGGACAAATGACCGCAGGTTCTTGGATTTATATTGGTTCGCAAGGAATTGTACAAGGCACTTACGAAACATTCGGCGAATTGGCACGTCAGCATTTTGGCGGCAGCCTAAAACACACCCTATCAGTAACTGCGGGTTTAGGGGGCATGGGTGGTGCACAACCCTTAGCTATTACCATGAACGAGGGAGTTTGTTTAGCTGCCGATGTAGAAGAATGGCGTATTCAGAAACGACTTGAAACCCGTTATATTGATGAAATTTGTTACGATATTGACGAAGCCATCGATCGAGCACTTCAGTATAAAAAAGAGGGCAAGGCCCTATCCATCGGGCTGGTAGCCAATGCGGTTGATTTATTAAATCGCATGATTGAACGAAATATTACTCCAGATACGCTTACCGATCAAACATCGGCCCACGATCCACTTGTGGGTTATTTTCCCGAAGGGCTATCGGTGCAACAAGCAAATACACTTCGCGAAAGCAACCCCGCCGAATACACCAAGCAATCCTATGCCACTATGGCAAAGCATGTACATTGTATGCTCGAATTGCAAAAACGGGGAGCCATCACCTTCGATTATGGGAATAACCTTCGTGGCAGAGCACTTGAGGTTGGGGTAAAAAACGCTTTTGATTTCCCAGGCTTTGTCCCTGCTTACATTCGCCCGCTTTTTTGTGAGGGCAAGGGCCCATTTCGCTGGGCAGCACTCAGCGGCGATCCCGCCGATATTGCGGTAACCGATCAAGTAATTCTCGATCTTTTCCCTGAAAACGAAGGCCTCCGTCGTTGGATTACCATGGCGCAAGAACGTATTGCTTTTCAGGGTTTACCTGCCCGAATTTGCTGGCTGGGCCAAGGCGAACGAGAAAAAGCCGGATTGGCTTTTAATAAATTAGTGGCAGAAGGTAAAGTGAAAGCGCCTATTGTTATTGGTAGAGATCATTTAGATACCGGTTCGGTAGCATCGCCAAACAGAGAAACCGAAGCTATGAAAGATGGCTCTGATGCCGTAGCCGACTGGCCAATTTTAAACGCCTTAATTAATACGGCTGGTGGTGCTAGTTGGGTATCTTTACACCATGGCGGCGGGGTAGGTATTGGCTACTCTATTCACGCCGGAATGGTTATCGTGGCCGATGGAACCACTGATGCCGAACGTCGAATTCAACGCGTGCTTCACAACGATCCGGCTATGGGTGTTATACGCCATGCCGATGCTGGCTATGATATAGCAAAAGATACCGCCCGAAAACATAAATTAGATTTAAAACAACGTTTATTATAATGAGTCCAGCCGAAGTAAATAAAAGATTTAAAGCCTTGCAGGAAGGTATTGCTCAGAATTTCGATAGTGAAGCCCCCGATTTAAAGGTTTTTCTCTTTTTAATTGGCGTACAAGAATTGGGACAGGGTCCGCAAAAATTTAGCAAACGCCAGAAAGAAGAATTGATGCACATCGCCAATTGTCGGCTTTTTAGCGAACTAGGCTTTTATGAATTGGAGGGTTTAGATCAAGATGGTTGGCCTCACTGGAAATTAGTAAAACCCGTACCAGCTTATACGCTTTTAGAGCAAGAATTAGTACTTAAATCACTCATTGTTACCTATTTCGATAATCAATAAACAACGTATATTTATAAAAAAGCATGTTATGAAAAAATCACTTATTGCCTGCCTGGTATTTCTTTCTTTGAATGTCCTTGCAGCAAAACCCAAACATCAATTTGTACGTATTAGCACCGATAAGGGCTCTTGCGTGGTTCTTTTATACAACCAAACACCGCTACATCGCGATAATTTTGTGAAAATAACTCAAGAAGGTAAATTAAGCGAAACGCTTTTCCATCGGGTAATTAAGAGTTTTATGATTCAGGGTGGTGATCCCGATTCTAAAACAGCAAAACCGGGCCAAGCCCTTGGCGATGGCGATTGGGGCTATACTGTGCCTGCAGAATTTCGCGACAGCCTTTACCATAAAAAAGGAGTAATTGCGGCAGCTAGAGATGATATTCCAAGCAAAGCATCAAGTGCTTGTCAGTTTTATTTGGCTCAAGGTAAAGTGTTTACCGACGAGCAATTGGATTTATTAGAACAAAATAAATTGAAACGAAAAATACCCACTTGGCAACGAGAGGTGTATAAAACTTTGGGAGGTATTCCGCATCTCGACCAAAACTATACTGTGTTTGGAGAGGTGGTTCAAGGAATTGAAATGATAGATACCATTGCGGCGGTAAAAACCGGTGCAGCCGATAGACCGGTAGAAGATGTGCGCATGACTGTAACGGTTTTAAAGAAAAAAGAAGCCAAAAAACTAGAGAAACTATTAGGCTTGGGTAGCAAACCATGAAGATAATCACCTATAACGTAAACGGAATTCGGGCCGCATTAAGTAAAAACTGGCTGGATTGGCTTAAGGCCACCCAAGCCGATGTGGTGTGTTTGCAAGAAATTAAAGCCAGCCCCGACCAATTGGTTGATTTGCATTTGCTTGAAGAGTTGGGTTATCAGCATTATTGGTATCCTGCAGAGAAAAAAGGCTATAGCGGAACGGCAATTTTTACCAAAATAACACCCAAACACGTAGAATATGGCTGCGGTTTGCCCGATTATGACCGGGAGGGCAGAGTAATTCGTGCCGATTTTGAAAATTGCTCGGTATTAAGCACCTATTTTCCCTCGGGTTCTAGCGGCGATGAGCGCCAAGCATTTAAATATCAATTTTTGAATGATTTTCAGTTCTACATCAACGCATTAAAAAGCACCCTACCCAACTTAGTAATCTGTGGCGACTATAACATTTGCCACAAACCTATCGATATTCACAACCCAAAATCGAATGTCAATTCTTCTGGTTTTTTACCCGAAGAGCGGGAGTGGATGGAAAACTTTATTCAAAGTGGTTTTGTAGATTCCTTCAGACATTTTAATGATGAGCCTCACCACTATACCTGGTGGAGTTACCGTGCAGGTGCCCGCTCTAAGAATTTGGGTTGGCGCATTGATTATACTTTGGTAAGCGAATCGTTGAAAGCAAATTTAAAACGTGCCTCTATTTTACCCGATGCCAAACATTCAGATCATTGCCCGGTATTGGTAGAGTTAGCCTTTTAACATGGAAACAAGTCTTTTCACCAACATCAACACCCTAGTGGGTATACACGATGCCGATGTTCGGCTGCTTCGTGGTACCGATATGGCGCAACTCCCTAATCTAAAAAATGCCTGGTTGTTGGTAGAAGATGGCCGCATTGCCGCCTTAGGTTCTATGGACGCTTTGCCGCTCAATGCTTCGCAACTCAAACAAATTTCATTAAACGGTGCTTGGGCTTTTCCCTCTTGGTGCGATTCGCACACACACTTGGTTTTTGCTGCTAGCCGAGAAGAGGAATTTGTGTTAAAAATTCAGGGTAAAAGTTATGAAGAGATCGCCCTTGCCGGTGGCGGCATTTTAAATTCGGCACAAAAAATACAAGCCTGCACAGAAGATGAGCTGTTTGTTTTGGCTCAACAACGTATACAAAAATTAATCGCCTTGGGAACCGGAGCCATCGAACTGAAAAGCGGTTATGGTTTAAGTGTAGAAGGCGAATTAAAAATGCTTCGGGTAATAAAACGTCTGAAGGAATGGTCCCCCATTCCCATAAAAGCCACCTTTATGGGCGCCCATGCCTACCCACAAGAATTTAAAGAAAATCATCAAGGATATATAAACCTATTGCTTCACACCCTCTTACCCCAAATTAGTTCAGAGGGTTTAGCAGACTACATTGATGTATTTTGTGAACAAGGATTCTTTTCTTTAGACGAAACGGATCAGATTTTAACAGCTGCCGCAGCGTATGGCTTAAAACCTAAAATACACGCCAACCAATTATCGGCTACCGGAGCGGTAGAGTTGGCGGTGCGCCAACACGCCCTCTCGGTAGATCACCTAGAGGAAATGAATGACGCTGCCGAAGATGCGCTTGCTGCAGGCAGTACTATTGCAACCCTTTTACCCAATTGCTCGTTATTTTTGGGCATCCCTTTTGCCAATGCCCGCCGCCTTCTTGCTAAAAACGTGTGTATAGCGCTGGCCTCCGATTACAATCCGGGTTCTTCCCCTTCCGGAAACATGAATTTGGTGGTTTCCCTGGCTTGCATGCGCCAAAAAATGCTTCCCGAAGAGGCTATTAATGCCGCTACACTAAATGGTGCTGCCGCTATGGAACTGTCGGATATGTACGGTAGCTTAAGTGTAGGCAAAGTGGCCAATTTCTTTTATACCAAAGCAATGCCTTCATTGGCTTATCTCCCGTATTCATTCGGAGATAAACTTATTGAAGGTGTATTTATTAACGGAAAACGCTACGAAAATGAGTAGGCTACATTTCTATAGTTCGGCCGATTTACTGGCGCTTACCAATTGCCGAGAAGGGGAGACAAAATTAGGCCAAGAGTTTGCTACCGTTTCTTCTTTAGAGCAGTTGGCTACCAATACTGCCAGATTTGTAGTAGTGGGTTTAGCTGAAGATATTGGCGTGTTAGCCAACGGAGGCAAGTCCGGGGCTGCCAACACCTGGTCGGAAGTTTTTCCGGTATTGTGCAATATTCAATGTAGCGAAAAGCTTGCTGGTGCCGATGTATTGCTTTTGGGTTGTTTAACTTTTGAGGAAGAATTGAAGCAAGCTAAAGGAGCCGATAAGGTACAATTAAGGACGCTGGTTAACACTATTGACGAAGCTGCGGGGAAACTTGCTCAAGCCATTTTTGCAGCCGGAAAGGTGCCGATTTTTATTGGCGGTGGCCACAACAACGCTTACCCCATTTTAAAGGCATTTTCGCAGATCAATAATCAAGGTGTAAATACGATAAATATAGATGCCCATGCCGACTTTAGGGCGCTAGAAGGACGACATAGTGGTAACGGATTTTCGTATGCTTTTAACGAAGGTTTTTTGAATAAATACGCCGTATTGGGACTACACGAAAACTACAACTCTCAGTATTTACGAAACGAATTATCTAGCAATCCGGATCGTATACAAGCGACTTATTTTGAAGATTTTTTAACAGGAAAAACTACACCCGAACAGGCCTTTGAAAATGCCCTGGTATTTACTCGTGGGCTTTGTGGTTTAGAATTAGATGTAGATAGTATGGCTCATGTAGCGGCTAGTGCGTCTAGTCCCACGGGTTTTACTGTCGAGCAAGTACGTTCCTTTATCTACCAAACTAAGCAAACAAAATTGGGCTACCTGCATATTTGCGAAGGCATAGCGAATGCAGAAAATTTGGTAGCCAAACTTATTGGTTATTTGGTGAGTGATTTTATAAAAGCACAAAGCAATTAAAAACGCCAGATTTTTTCTGGGTTAATGCAGGCGTTAAGCATTACATCGAAAGAGTCAGTATCCTCTATAAAATCTAGGGGTTCAAAATACGATAACCCTACTTTTTGAACGTTTGCATTGCACTTGGCTAAAAAACGATCATAAAAGCCCTTTCCGTAACCCACTCGGTTTCCCTTAAGGTCGTAAGCTAACAGCGGGACAAGAATCATATCTACTTCTTTTTCTTTTACCTCTAATCCCCCGTCGGGTTCGGTAATGCCCCATTGGTTGGTTCGAAGTGCGGTGTGTTCATCCCAAACAAAATGACGCAGCGTGTGCTTTTTGGTGTCGCTTTTGGAGAGTACCAAGCGAACAGTCGGTTGATGTTCCCGTAACCAATCGGCTAATAGGAGCGTGTTCACCTCATTCTTACCCGCTATGGGCAAAAAAAGATTAAGGTATTTGATGCCCGAAAAATTGAGTGTTTTAAATTGAGCAAGAATTGCCATATTGGCTTCTTCTACTTGTTTTCCGGACAAGGATTTGCGCACGTTTAAAAAATGAGCTCTAGCTTCGGCTTTGTTCACACTATAAAGGTACTAAAAATAAAAAACGGCCCCGAGTTACCTCTAGACCGTCTATAATCAACCTAAACTTTAAACTTAATTAAAGATCTTATTTAACCCGCTCAATATATTCGCCGGTTTTGGTGTCTATTCTAACCTTTTCACCCTGGTTAATAAATAGAGGTACTCTAATTTCTACGCCTGTTTCAACGGTTGCGCTTTTTAGGGCATTGGTAGAGGTATCGCCTTTCACAGCAGGTTCGCTGTAGGTAATTTCTAATTCAACACTTGCTGGAGCTTGCGCCATAATAGGCTCTTCGCTTTCGAAGGCTACAATTACGTTCATTCCCTCTTTCATAAATCGAGCGGCATCGCCAAACAAAAATTTAGGGATGTTAAACTGCTCAAAAGAAGTATTGTCCATTACCACAAAGTAATCGCCGTCTTCGTATAGGTATTGGTAATCGTTGGTTTCAACTCTGCAGATTTCTACCTCTTCGTCGGTACGGAAGCGGTATTCTGCCAATTTTCCGGTTTTTACGTTACGCATACGAGCTTGGTAGAAAGCCCGAAGGTTCCCCGGTGTGCGGTGAAGAAATTCTTCTACTGTAACCAACTCTCCGTTAAACCGAAGAATGTTGCCACTTTTAACTTCTGATGCTTTCGCCATAAAAACCGAATTAATGATGCCTTAATGCAACCATTTTTGTGCTGCAAACTTAGGGTGTTTTTTACTATTTAACAACACCTACCCCGCCATTGGTGCGGTGTTAAATTTTTTGTAATCTGCTAGTTGTAATTGGTGTGTACAATAGTCGTATTCGTGTTGTTGATTAGAGCACACCACCAAGGTTCTGTTCACACCATATTGGCTTATTAATGAACGGTACCATGTAATTCCTTGTTCATCGAGATTGGATGTGGGTTCATCGAGCAATAGGAGTGGTGTATCTGAGAAAACCGCTAAAGCTAGTTTTACCCGTTGTTTCATGCCCGATGAAAAATATTTAATGGCTTTTTGTTCTGCTCCTTTGAGGGCTAAGGTTTTTAACACGCTTTCTTTGTTGGTCCCCGGGAGCTGTTTTTTAAATTGAAAGTGAAAGTCTATTTGTTCCTCGAGTGTAAATTCTTCGATAAGTTCTAAATAGGGTGCGGCCAAACTCAGGTATTGGTAAACATCTTCCTGTTCAAGTTTTTTACCCCCAATTTCGTAGTTAATTTTTCCTTCAGATGAACTAAGGCTAGCCGCAATAAGTTGTAGTAGGGTAGATTTACCACTGCCATTACTTCCCAAAATGGCATAAGACTGTTCGGGTTCGAGTGTATAAGACAGCGATTTAAAGACCCATTCTTGGTTAAATCTTCTTCCGATATTTTCAAGAATAATCTTCATGTTGTTTAGCCGTTGCCAAAGCCCTTCATTACTCCACGGTTGGAGTTACGAATGAAGTTTATAATTTCATCACGCTCTTCGGTGGGTTTAAAACCAGCTTCTACTAAATCGAGTGCTTTGGTTGTATTGCTATTTTTCAAGAATAAAACACGATAGATGTCTTGTATTTCGTTTATTTTTTCGGAGCTAAACCCACGCCGACGTAAACCCACCGAGTTTATACCCACATACGAAAGTGGTTCTCTACCCGCTTTGGTATAAGGTGGTACATCTTTACGCACTAAAGAACCTCCCGAAATCATGACATGGGCCCCAACACTTACGAATTGATGTACCGCACTCATTCCACCAATAATGGCAAAATCATCAACGGTAGTGTGGCCGGCCAATTGAACACCATTGGCTAAAATACAATTATTGCCTACCACACAATCGTGTGCAATGTGGGTATAGGCCATTAATAACACATTGTTACCTACACGTGTTTCTTTTCTGTCTGATGTTCCACGGTTAATAGTTACACATTCTCTAATGGTAGTGTTATCACCAATAACCACTAAGGTGTCTTCGCCGCCAAATTTTAAATCTTGTGGTACAGCAGAAATAACTGCTCCTGGAAAAATACGACAGTTTTTTCCAATCCGTGCACCATTCATAATGGTTGCGTTTGAGCCAATCCAGGTACCTTCGCCTATTACTACATCTTTGTGGATGGTAACGAAAGGGTCAATAACCACATTTTCGGCAATTTTTGCTTGTGGATGTATATAAGCTAATGGTTGAATCATAGATTTAGTGAGTTTTTCTAATTATTTGCGCCATTAATTCTGCTTCCACAACAATTTTTTCGCCCACCGTTCCCACACCCTTCATTTGAGCAATTCCTCGTCTAATGGGTGTAATTAAATCGCAACGAAATACCAACGTATCTCCAGGTAGCACCTTTTCTTTGAAGCGTGCATTTTCTATTTTTAAGAAATAGGTGAGATAGTTTTCCGGATCGGGAACAGTGTGCAGTACCAAAATGCCACCGGTTTGAGCCATTGCTTCAATTTGTAATACACCTGGCATTACTGGTGAGCCCGGGAAGTGACCTTCAAAAAAAGGCTCTCCCATACTTACGTTTTTAACGCCTACCACGTGATTTTTGCTTAATTCTAAAATTTTATCTACCAATAAAAATGGTGGACGATGTGGCAAAATATTCATAATTTGAACCGTATCGTACACTGGCGTGGCGTTTAAATCATATTTGGGCACATGTTTTTTACTGGTATCTTTTTTCCACTGTGCTTTAATTTTTTTTGCAAAGGCTACGTTGGCAGCATGGCCCGGGCGGGCTGCCATAATATGCCCTTTTATAGGAACACCCACTAGGGCTAAATCACCAATCATATCTAATAATTTATGCCGGGCAGGTTCGTTTTGGTGACGTAATTTAATGTTGTTTAAAATGCCTTCGCGGGCTACATCAATATCGTCTTTATTGAAGATTTTGGCTAAGTGTTTTAACTCTTCTTTGCTTACCTCTTTATCTACCACCACAATCGCATTGTTTAAGTCACCACCCTTTATCAGATTATTTTCTAACAACATTTCCAATTCGTGTAAAAAACAAAAAGTACGGCAAGAAGCAATTTCTTTTTTGAATTCACTAAGCGTGGTAATGGCCGCATGCTGACTTCCTAAAATGGGTGAATTATAATCAATCATGCAGGTAAATCGGTAATCGTCTAGTGGCATGGCTACCATTTCTACTTTGCGATCGGGCTCGGTATAGTGAATATTTGCGGGTATGGTGTAGTATTCTCTATCGGTTTCTTGATCTAGAAAACCTGCTTTTTCTAGTGCATCTATAAATTCGATGGAACTGCCATCCATAATAGGAACTTCAGGCCCATCTAATTCCATTAATACGTTATCTACTTCACAACCCACCAATGCAGCCAATACATGCTCAATGGTGCTTATACTGGCTCCATTCTGAGAAATAGTGGTTCCTCTGGAGGTGTCGGTTACATTGTCTACATCCGCATCTATAACGGGATTGCCAGGTAAATCTACTCTTGAAAATGTATACCCATGGTTATCTGGAGCGGCTTTAAAGGTGATTTTTACGGCTTCTCCGGTATGTAAACCTACGCCCGAAAGCGAAAATGATGATTTTATGGTTCGCTGTTTGATATTCATAGTTGTTTTGTATAGCAGGGTATCTCAGTGAGCGTACTCTTTTATTTTTTTAAATTTTTTAATTCGTTTTCTAGTTCAGCCAGTCGGCGCTCTAATTCGGGCAACCGCTGATAAACTACTTGAGAACGTTGATTATTGATAAATGGTGTGGCCGGAACGCCAGCCCATTTTTTACCTTCTTCTATAAGCGATCGAGTAATACCCGATTTTGCTTGTATTTGACTACCGCTGGCAATATTTATATGCCCCACAATTCCCACTTGTCCACCAATTATATTTTGATCACCCACCTTAGCACTTCCAGAAATGCCGGTTTGAGATGCAATAACGGTATTGGCGCCAATTTCTACATTGTGTGCTACCTGAATTAGGTTATCTAGCTTTACCCCTTTGTGAATAATGGTAGAACCCATTGTGGCTCTATCAATAGCGGTATTGGCACCAATTTCTACATCATCTTCAATAATCACATTGCCAATTTGGCTCACTTTATTATAGCTTCCATCAGCTAGGGGTGCAAACCCAAAACCATCGCTACCCACTACAGTTCCCGAATGAATAATCACCCGGTTTCCTATAGTAGTTTCGAAATATAGTTTTACGCCAGGAAAAAACACACAATCTGAGCCTACTGAAACACTGTCTCCAACGTAAACCTGTGGGTATATTTTGCTGTTATCGCCAATTATGGTATTGGCACCAATGTAGGCAAAGGCTCCAATATATACGTTTTTGCCAATTTTTGCGCTCGGGTGTATAAAACTAGGCTCTTCTATCCCGTGTTTATCCATTTTGGCGGTGTTGTACATTTCTAATAGCACCGAAAAGGCGCTATAGGCATCAGCTACCCGAATAAGAGTAGAGTTTACCGGCTGCGTACACACGAAGTTTACATTTACAATTACAATAGATGCTTTAGTGCTGTATAAATAGGGTTCGTATTTCGGATTGGCTAAAAAAGATAAGTCGCCAGCTTGGGCTTCCTCAATTTTGGCCAACTTGTTTACTGCCACATGGGGATCTCCCTCTATGGTTCCATTTAATAATTGCCCTATTTGTTGAGCAGTAAATTGCATGCGTTAGGTTTTTGTTGAACTTGGTATTTAACTCACAAAGTTAACCTTATTTAGTGTTTAGCCTAACAAAAATTAAATTAAAGCCTATCGCACCAATTCTTTAAGATAACAAAAAATATATTTCTTGACTGTTTTGGCCAATGCCTCCAAATTAGAATTGTCAGATGCTTGGGCAATATCTACCACAGAGCCATCTTTCATTAAAATTTGAATACTACCATCTCCCGGGCGATAGGCGCTGTTTTTAATGGTATCTGTAAACACAAAATAGGTGGCGTCGTCTTCAGAAACACGATATTCAGTTTTGGCTTTTTCAACCATTTGGGTAATTACATGTAATTCGGGTGCCTGATTACTTATTTCTACTTGATATAAATTTCTAGAAATGAGATGTTTACAAAGGGTTGATAAAATAAGATCAGTATCTTCTGCCCATACTTTTATGGAGGTAAATATGTCGTGATCGTCTAAAAGGGCAAAGCGCTCCAGGTGTATGGGGTTGTCTAAAAAGTCTTCTTGTTTGATAATATTATTTAGAAAATGTGCTAAACTAGGTGTGGCAAACAATATTTTCCCATCTAAGGCTAGTTCTCTTGCACGTTCTAAAATTTTAATCAGCAATTGTTCACCAGCAATTACCGTTTTGTGTAAATACACCTGCCAATACATCAACCTGCGGGCAATAAGAAATTTTTCGATGGAATAAATCCCTTTTTCTTCTACCACCAATTGTCCGTTATGCACGGTGAGCATTTTAATAATTCGGTCTGAACTAATTACCCCCTCCGAAACGCCAGTAAAAAAACTATCGCGGTTTAGGTAATCCATCCGATCTATATCTAGTTGCCCAGAAATCAATTGAGAAAGGAATACTTTGTGATATTTTTTGGTAAAAATGGCAATTGCCAAGTCCAATTTGCCACTAAACTGTATATTTAAACTATCCATTAATAGAGAGGATAGGTGTTCATGCGATACACCTTCAATTAACACATGTTCTAAGGCATGTGAAAAGGGCCCATGGCCAATGTCGTGCAGTAAAATTGCAATTTGTACCGCCTCTTCTTCTTCTGGCGTAATGTTTGCACCCTTTGATCGTAGGGTTTCTACAGCCATGCCCATGAGGTGCATGGCTCCTAATGCATGATGAAACCGGGTGTGTAGTGCCCCGGGATATACCAGGTGTGTCATCCCCAATTGTTTAATGTAGCGCAAGCGCTGCATGTAAGGATGTTGCAGTAAATCGAAAATCAGCGCTGTGGGTATGCTGATAAATCCGTAAACCGGGTCGTTGATGATTTTTTTCTTATTCAAAGCGATGCAATATACACTACAAAAATTGCTAAATTAAATGAGACTAAAAACAACGAATGTTGCCGTATCTTAGAGGTTTAATTGAACCAATACTGCATGCAAGAAACGTATATACTTTGGGCAGACGACGAAATTGATTTATTGCGCCCCCACATCTTGTTTTTAAACGACAAAGGATATAAGGTAAAAACAGTAACCAATGGCCGCGATGCGCTCGAAGTATTTAAGAAAGAACATTTCGATCTTGTTTTTTTAGATGAAAACATGCCGGGTTTAACCGGTCTGGAAACCCTTACCGAGATAAAGAACATTAGTCCCGAAACCCCTGCCGTATTAATTACCAAGAGCGAAGAAGAATATTTAATGGAGGATGCCATTGGATTTAAAATTGATGATTACCTGATAAAACCTGTTAATCCCAAACAAATTTTACTCACCATAAAAAAGCTAATTGACAATAAACGCTTGGTGAGTGAAAAAACCTCTATGGCCTATCAACAGGATTTTAGAAACCTGGGTATGATATTGAACGAAAAACTCAATCACGATGAATGGGCTGATGTATACAAAAAATTAGTTTTTTGGGAGCTTTCTTTAGATAATTTAGAGGATGCCGGCATGCACGAAATCTTAACTACCCAAAAAGAAGAAGCCAATGCTCAATTTTTTAAATTTATAGAGAAACAATATGTGCACTGGGTTAAAAACCCCGATGATGGGCCTCTAACCTCCGATCAACTTTTCAGAAAAAAAGTATTCCCTACACTCAACACAGCGCAGCCCACATTTTTTATTTTAATAGATAATTTACGTTACGATCAATGGCGGGTGCTTAACTCAGTAATTACGGAATATTTCCGTTTAGATTCGGAGGAGCATTATTACAGTATTTTACCCACTGCCACTCAATATGCCCGAAATGCTATTTTTTCGGGTTTAATGCCCGCAGAAATGGAAAAAAAGTTTCCCCAATTTTGGCAAAATGATGAAGATGAAGGGGGTAAAAATCTACACGAAGCGGATTTTATAAGAGCACAATTGGCTCAAGCACACCGTAAAGAATGTCGCTTTAGTTACCATAAAATTTTAACCGCCGAAAAGGGCCGCGAATTAACGGATAATATCAGCAACTTACTATCCAATGAACTTAATGTGTTGGTATATAATTTTGTGGATATGCTTTCGCATGCCCGTACCGATATGGCCATGATTAAAGAATTGGCCAGCGACGAATCGGCTTACCGCTCTCTTACACTTTCTTGGTTTATGCATTCTCCACTATTAGATACGCTGAAAAAATTAGCCAAGAAAAAAGTGAAAATAATTCTCACTACCGATCATGGAACTATTCGGGTAAAACACCCAGTAAAGGTAATTGGAGATAGAAATACCAATACCAATTTGCGTTATAAACAAGGTAAAAACCTCAATTTTAACCCCAAAGAGGTTTTTTTGGTTAAAAAACCCGGCGATGCCAAACTGCCACTACAACATTTAAGCTCTAGCTTTATTTTTGCTAAGCCCGATACTTTTTTTGTATACCCCAACAACTACAACCATTTTGTAAATCACTACAGCGATACCTTTCAGCACGGAGGAATTTCCTTGGAAGAAATGATTATTCCCTTTGCCACTTATTTACCTAAATAGTAATTTGCGACATGATCAAAATCGTTTCTTCTATAGAAAAACTTGATGAAGTTGCACAAGAGGTACTACACTATGCAGGTGCGTATAAAACATTTTTGTTTTTTGGTGATATGGGAGCCGGTAAAACCACACTCATTAAGGCTATTTGCAAATCTTTGGGTGTAAATTCAGCGGTGAGTAGTCCTACCTTCTCTTTGGTAAATGAATACGAACACCCCGGAGGCTTGCTCTATCATTTCGATTGCTACCGATTAAAAACACCTACCGAGGCCCTTGATTTTGGCATAGAAGAATATCTGAGTTCTGATAGCTATTGTTTTATTGAATGGCCCGAAAAACTAGGCGATTTTTTGCCATCCACTTACCTTAAAATTAGCATTAGCAACCAAGAAGATCTGCAAAAACGGTATATCCAATTAGAGAAAATAGGATAATGCTATGCAATGGGGTGCGATCTTAAAAACTGTACCGATTTTTCAATATCCGGAGCTAAAAAGCGATCTTTTTTTAAAACAGGCACTACTTCTCGGTATGCCGATACAATTTTTTCTAAAGCTGGAGAACTTTTCTTCGGCCGTCTAAAAGAAAGCGCTTGGCAACCATTCATTAATTCGATGGCAAGAATGCGCTCTAGATTGTTGCATACCCGCAAACATTTGGTGGCTCCGTTGGCGCCCATACTTACATGGTCTTCCTGTCCATTGCTCGATACAATAGAATCTACCGAACTTGGCGTACACAGTTGTTTATTTTCGCTGGCTATACTGGCTGCAGTGTATTGCGGAATCATGTACCCAGAATTTACACCAGCCTCTTGTATTAAAAATGGAGGCAAACCACGCTGTCCAGATATTAATTGAAAAATGCGTCTTTCGGAAATAGATCCCCATTCTGCCAAAGCAATACTTAAAAAGTCTAGCGCTAATGCCAAGGGTTGCCCATGAAAATTACCTGCCGAAATAATTTCGTCGCTTTCTGGAAAAATATTCGGATTGTCGGTTACCGAGTTTAACTCCGTTTCTAGTACCGAAGTCACATAGCTCAAGGCATCTTTACTGGCTCCGTGCACCTGAGGCATACATCTAAAAGAATACGGGTCTTGCACCTGTTTCCCGTGCTCGTTTACCAATTCACTATCTTTTAACAACTTAAAAAGACGTTCGGCTGTTTCTACTTGGCCACGGTGCGGCCGAATGCGGTGACTATTGGGTTTAAATGGATCTATGCGGCAATTAAAACCGTCTGCAGAAATGCTACCGGCAATATCAGCCCAAGCAGCTAATTTATGTGCTTTTAATAAAATATATACCCCATAGGCCAACATAAATTGAGTGCCATTTATGAGTGCCAATCCCTCTTTAGATTGTAATTTAAGTCGTTTTAGGCCGTGTTTAGCTAGAGCTGTTTTTGCAGGCACTTGTTTTTCTCCATCCCAAACTTCACCTTCGCCAATAAGCGGCAATGCCAAGTGTGCCAAAGGGGCTAAATCTCCCGAAGCACCTAATGAACCTTGCGTATAAATAACAGGGACTATATTTTTATTATAAAAAGCTACTAAGTGTTGTACGGTTTTTAACGCTACCCCCGAGTGACCATAAGCCAGCGATTGAATTTTTAAAAGCAGCATTAATTTCACCACCTCTTGAGGTACAAATTCGCCGGTGCCGCAAGCGTGTGATAGTAATAAATTATGTTGCAAATTTATTACTTGATCATTGGATACTTTTACGTTTTGTAGGTATCCAAAGCCAGTATTGATACCATAAATAGCTTCTGAACTAGTAGCAATTTTTTCATCTAAGAAAGTACGACATGCCCTAATTTTTTCTTCGGATTCGGGACTAATAGTTAGTATGGATTCACTTTCAATAATCTCTTTAATAGTTGAAAGTGAAAGCGCTTGGTTGCCTATGGCGAATGTTTTCATTCTTTCTAATTGGTTCCCAAAAATGGAAAAAAGGAATCAATAAAAGGAATTAATTTTTGAATGGGAGGTAATTTAGGGTAGCATGTACGGCAATGCACTCGGCAATTTTATTAAACACCAATTTAGGGATATCAATTTTATGGTCTGCCAAGGTAATGTTAAAGCGGGTGTCGAGTTTTATTCCACTTTTGCTTATACTAATTTTTCCTGTTAGGGTACGTTTTTGGTCAACTCCGTGTAGATTTAATACACCCACCACCGAAACATCGTACACACCATCTTTAGAAAAGTCTATGCCTGCATTCATCTTACCTTTAAAGGTGGCATAGGGGTAGCGATCGCTTTCTAAATATTTTTCATTAAAATGTTCCTGCATGAGTTTGTTTTCAAACTCAAACTGATTGATGGGCACCCGAACCAAAATTTCTAAGCTTTGGGTATTTAGCATAGAAATTACCCGCTTATTTTTAGCATCAATATCTTCGAGCGGGGCACTAGAATAGAATGCAATTTCACCCTTGGTGATTGATACTACATTTTCTTGGGCACACATTTTAAAAATGACAATACCCATTATTAGGCTAAGCAAAAGTGCTTTCTTATTCATGATGTATTATTTAAACACAACTTAAACGCAAAAGCCCTGCAAATTGTTATATAATACCTTAAAATTAGACCAATTGAGCCAAAATGGCTTGTATAGTAAGGGTACTTTGCTCTCCGCTTTCCATATTTTTTAAGCTTAATAAACCCGAGGCCATTTCCTCATCGCCAATAAGTAGTACATAAGGAATGCGTTTAGCATCGGCGTAGCCCAATTGTTTTTTTAGCTTGGCTGCCTCTGGGTATAGTTCCGTTGCAATGCCCGCAGCACGTAATTGGCTTAATAGGGGAAGGGCAAATTTCTCGGCAGTTTCATCGAAATTACTAATAAGCACTTTGGTGGTTTCGTTGGTATTTTTGGGGAATGCACCCAATTCTTCTAACACGTCGTAAATGCGGTCGGCACCAAAAGAAATGCCCACGCCACTTAGGTTTTTTAAGCCAAACATGCTGGTTAAATCGTCGTAACGGCCACCACCACCAATGCTACCCATAGCAACTTCATTACTTTTTACTTCAAAAATAGCACCGGTATAATAGTTTAAACCACGAGCTAAGGTGATATCTAGTTCTACATTAGGTGCAGGGGATGTGGTGTTTGGAGCTTGCAGTTGGTGGATATAGTTAAAAATACTTTCCAATTCCTCCACACCCTTTTGACCAATTTCTGAATGAGCCAATACCTTTTTAAGTGCTAGAATTTTTTCAGAGTTGCTACCTTTTAGTTCGATAATGGGTTGCAGTTTTTCTATATCATTTTGTGTAAAGCCACGCTCTAATAATTCTTTGCATACACCGTCAAAGCCAATTTTATCTAGCTTATCAATGGCCACCGTCATGTCAATAATGAGTTCGGGTTTCCCAATAATTTCGGCAATACCCGATAATATTTTGCGGTTATTTATTAGGATGCTAAAATCTCTTAAGCCTAATTTACTGAGGGCTTCTTGGTAAATAAGCACAAATTCTGCTTCGTTTAGCAAACTTTCAGATCCCACCACGTCGGCATCGCATTGGTAAAATTCTCTATAACGTCCTTTTTGAGGTCGATCGGCCCGCCATACGGGTTGTATTTGAAAACGCTTAAAGGGCAAAGAAATATCGTTTTGATGAGCCACCACGTAGCGGGCAAAGGGTACCGTTAAATCGTATCGAAGTGCTTTTTCGGATACTTTACTGGTAAGTTTTTTGGCATCGGCTGTTTGTAATTCTTCGGGGCTTACTTTGGATAAGAAATCTCCAGAGTTCAAGATTTTAAAAATCAATTTATCGCCTTCATCGCCATATTTACCGGTTAAGGTTTCCAGATTTTCCATGCTGGGCGTTTGGATTTCTTGGTATCCAAACTTGCGAAACACGCTTTTAATGGTATCGAAAATAAAATTTCGTTTCACCATTTCTTCGGGCGAAAAATCGCGGGTGCCTTTAGGAAGTGTTGGTTTGGTAGTGGCCATGAATATAAAGGTAGTAAAAATCAGCTTTTATTGCTTTTTGCTTCTGCAATGTATAGCTTACAGCCCTTTTCTATGAGCTGATAAACGGGTTCAAAGAGTGCATCATCAAAATACGGATCGGGAACAAATTCTGTACCTAGTAAAAGACGGACCTTCTTTTTTTCTTCTTCCGTTTGGGCTAAAGCCACTACATTTTTAAGGTTTTGGTCATCCATTACCAAAATGTAATCGAAACGGTCGAAGTCTGCTTTTTCAAATTGACGTGCACGTTGCCCAGAAATATCCACGCCCATTTTCCCAGCTACGGCTATCGACCTACTATCGGGTGGGTGGCCAATATGCCAATTACCGGTTCCGGCCGAATCAATTTCCCAGCCCAAGCCCTCTGTATTTGCCAGGTGTTCTAGTATGCCATGTGCCAAAGGCGAACGACAAATATTACCCAAACAAACCACCAGTATTTTCATGAATTAGCTACCGAAAATTTGGTTTAATACTCCAGCCAAGCGTACACCACCTTTTAATAACTGATTATTTACGGTGTTTAGGTTATCGTAAATGTAGCGGTAGCTCAATTTATCGCCAAGCGCTACGCCACCGTAAATAGTTTGCGCCATGCCATAAGTTTCGGTAATCCATGCATTAATAGGTGCCTGTTGCCAATCTGCTTTTTGTTTAGCACTACAAAAATTAATGGCCTGGGTGTATTCGGTATAACTGAGTTGCTGCGATTCTACCAATTCGGTATCCCAAATGCTGTGTAAATTACTCGATTTTCCGAACCAGGTCAGTTTTACATCGTTGCCCCCTTTATCTTCGGCACGACCAGTGTGCATGGGTTGGTGTATATCACCTACAAGATGTACCAGTAGGCGTATGTAAATAATTTTTTGTGCTTTGGGTAGGTTTTTCTTCTTCAGTTCGTTTACTAAATAATTAATTTTTGTGTAGGCATTTACCGCGGTATCGGCTTTTAACATTCCTTTTATATCTGTAGAGCTTAGGCCGGCAGCAAAATTTACAAAATGCCAATTGTATAGGTAATCGTAGCTTTTATCCGATTTTACAAAATCAGCCCAGTTACTGCTCATAGCTAAGGTCTCGTTACCCATTATACCCTTGATTGCTAATTTGGTTTTGGGATTTAGATTTGTTTCGGCTATTTGTGCCACTACCCGGTGACCCAACATGCCCCAAGCCATACTTTGCGATGGAAGGTAAAGTAACAATCCGAATAGTAGGAGTTTGTTTAATAGAGAAGTTTTCATTCGTTTTAGTTTAGAGGCTTGGGTGTGCATTCCCAAGACTGGGTTAGTTTTAAAGCGATTGGGTTTTGTTGATTTAAACTTTTTAGGTTTAAGGTATCGCCCTTGGTTTTTTCAATTACAAGCGTGTTTAGGTATTGACCAATGCGGTAGCAACCCGAAATTTTTTGTTTCCCATTTGCCTTGGTGAAGGTTCCGCTAAGGTATAAGGTATCGTTCTGAGATTCGTAGATGCCCCGAGCATATTCTTCCCATTGCCCATTATTAAAGCAACTATCAGCATACAGGTTATTTTTGGCTGTGGTAATAAGCTTCACATAAAACGAATCGCATGTAAAACGAAATTGATGTTGGGTGTACTGCAATAATTCATTTTTATAAGTAGGGGGAACCTCTTCCCACTGGCCCTGAATGCGGCTAGACCCCTTACCCTGATAATTAGGGTTAAAGCGGCAAGCCACAAACAAAACACTTACTAACAAGAAAAATATGTATTTCTTTCGCATATTATTTTAGGCCGCCAATCATATCTTCGGGCCGCACCCAAGCGTCGAATTGTTCGTTGGTAAGCAAGCCTAATTCTAGAGCTGCTTCACGCAGCGATGTATTTTCTTTATGTGCTTTTTTAGCAATTTTAGCTGCATTTTCGTAGCCAATGTGTGGGTTTAGGGCGGTAACCAACATTAAGGAATTATCCACGTGTTTTTTAATACCCTCGTAATTTGGCTCAATACCCATAGCACAATGATCGTTAAATGAAGCGCAAGCATCACCCAATAAACGGGCTGACTGTAAGAAATTGGCAGCCATTACTGGTTTAAATACGTTTAATTCGTAATGTCCGTTAGAGCCAGCAATGCTAATGGTTACATCGTTACCCATTACTTGGGTAGCCACCATAGTAAGTGCTTCGTTTTGGGTTGGGTTTACCTTACCAGGCATAATAGAAGATCCTGGTTCGTTTTCAGGAATGTACAATTCGCCAATACCCGAACGGGGACCAGAAGCCAACATGCGGATATCGTTTCCAATTTTCATGAGCGATACCGCTAATTGTTTTAAGGCACCGTGGGTTTCTACTAGGGCATCGTGGGCAGCTAAGGCCTCAAACTTATTCTCGGCTGTACGAAAAGGAATGTTGGTGAATTTGGCAATATATGCTGCCACTTTTACATCATAGCCTTTCGGGGTATTGATGCCTGTACCTACTGCAGTTCCACCCAAAGCCAATTCGGCTAGGTGGTCTAGTGTATTTTTTAAAGCTTTTAAACCGTGGTTTAGTTGCGAAACGTATCCAGAAAATTCTTGCCCTAAGGTAAGTGGCGTAGCATCCATAAGGTGGGTGCGGCCAATTTTAACTACATCTTTAAAGGTTATGCTTTTTGCCTGTAGGGTATCTCTAAGTTTTTCTACACCCGGAATGGTAACTTCTAGTACCGCCTTGTAAGCGGCAATGTGCATAGCAGTTGGGTAGGTATCGTTAGAAGACTGTGATTTGTTTACATCGTCGTTTGGGTGAATAAAAGGGGTTCCTTCTCCCAACTTATTTCCTTGTAGTACATGTGCTCTGTTAGACACCACTTCGTTCACATTCATGTTAGATTGTGTGCCCGAACCGGTTTGCCAGATTACCAAGGGAAACTGATCGGCTAATTTGCCAGCCAAAATTTCATCACACACTTGGGCTATTAAATCCCGTTTTTCTGTAGCAAGAACACCGCAATCGGCATTGGTATAAGCAGCCGCTTTTTTTAAAAAAGCAAATGCCTCAATAATTTCCTTTGGCATAGAAGCTTCTGGTCCAATTTTAAAGTTGTTGCGTGAGCGTTCCGTTTGTGCTCCCCAATACCTATCGGCTGGTACTTGTACCTCCCCCATAGTGTCGTGTTCAATTCTGTATGTCATGGCTTGATTGTTAAACGCTCACAAATTTAACTTTTTTTATTCCAAACGCACGATTAGCGACGGTCTAAAATGTGCAAAATTCTTTTCGTTTTTTACCCCCAATTATTTATAATTTTCGCCCTTATTTTCACACCCCTATACTATGCGTTTTTCTTATTTTTTTTCTTTTTGTGCCGTAATGGGTATTTGTTTTTTAGGTGCCTGTGGTTCTGCTTCTCAGAAAAGAACGATGGAAGACGATCGCAACGATAGTTTGGCTCTAGTTGTTCATCCGGATGGGCTGAGCGGTGAAATAGAGGCATTTATTCAAAAATTGCATAAAACCAAACAGTTTAATGGTAATGTACTCATTGCCCGAAAAGGAAAAATTATTTACGAACGGGCTATTGGCTGGGCCGATTATTTGCATCGCGATAGCTTAAAAATTAACGCTGTTTTTGAATTGGCCTCGGTTACTAAACCCTTTACAGCAACCGCTATTTTACTTTTGGAGGAGCAGGGAAAACTCAATTTAGACCAAAATGTAAAGGAGTTTTTCCCCGACTTTCCGTATGAAGGAATTACCATCCGTTTGTTGTTGAGCCATCGATCGGGCATGATGAACTACGTGTATTTTACCGACGATATTTGGAAGGACAAGATGAAACCCATGAGCAATATGGACGTGATGAAACTGATTGCGCAGTACAAACCCGCTCCTTATGCGCAAGCTGATAAGATATTTCATTATAATAACTCCAATTACATGGTGTTAGCTGCTATTATTGAAAAAGTGACTGGCAAAAGCTACACCCATTTTATGGAGAATTCTATTTTTAAGCCCCTAGGTATGAAAAATACACATGTATTCTCTACTACGGTTTTTAAAAAAATACCAGTAGATGTTGTAGGGCACGATAGAGTTTGGCGACGTTCGGTGGTCCAAAATTTCTTAGATGGCCCGGTAGGCGACAAGGGAATTTACAGCACCCTACACGATTTGTATTTATTTGATAGGGCTATGAGGGCTGGAAAAGTTTTGGGAAAAGCTAGCCTAGATTCAGCTTATACGCCCCGTAATCCACTACAATTCGGACATTTTAGCTACGGCTATGGTTGGCGTTTGTTCGATGCACCCAACCAACAGGTGGTGTATCACACCGGTTGGTGGCATGGCTTTCGCCACATTTTTGTTCGCGATTTAAAAAACGACGTAACGATTATTTTTTTGAGCAACCTTACCAATGGCAGTTTACTCGGATTAGACGAGTTGTATCAATTACTGTACGTACCCGTAATTCGTAGAAATGGGTATTCGAGAGCAGGTGATTATATAGGTGGTGCTTCGGCAGAGGCCTCAGACGATTAGTTTATAGTCGGTTGGTATCAATAGTGGCTAATCCCTTTTTTAAAGTGAACAATACATATTCCCGGTTGCGGTGCAAACGCTCCATTAAGTGCGAAATTAAGGCCTCTTCTTTTCCTTCTTGAAAAAATAAATCTTCTTCACTTAAGTAAATGTATTTGCGTTTTAATTTGAGTTTCAAACGCTGCCAATCGGATGTGCTAAGATGTAATTCGTTCATACACCGCAAAAATAACACATTGATTGCAATTTGTAGGTGTTTTATTTGGCTTTTTTAGCCCGGTAAACTTAGTTTCCCCATACTTAAGGCCGGCATAGTTCCCAATGCAAATGGAGTGCCCACAAGCGTTTCGTTGGCCAATACTGCAAATAAAACTGCTTCTTTCGCTTCAGATTTTATCCCTAGACTTTCTACCGTTCTGATTGGGGTACCGGGTATTGCTTGCTGAAGTAAGTTCATTAGATACGCATTTCTTATACCACCACCACTGCAGTAGATACTCGTATTTTTGTTGATATAGGGTTGTAGTTGTTGGGCAATAGCGCTTGCCGTAAAATGTGTAAGGGTAGCCAATAAATCAAGGGGCGCTATGCTTATAGCATGTTGGCTTAGTAGCTCGTTCAGGCTTTCCAAATTAAACAACTCGGGTCCGGTAGATTTAGGTAAAGGCGCTTTAATAAAAGGCATTTGCATTAGCGCAGTCAATAAGGCTTTGTTTACGGTACCCGATTGAGCCAATTGCCCAGCTGTATCATAATCTTGCCAGAATTCTTTTTTTACTACCTGGTCTAAAAGTGTGTTTGCCGGACCGAGGTCACTGGCTACCACATCCTCCGATTTTCCACCAATAGTCAAATACGTAAAATTGGCAATTCCGCCCAAGTTCAACAAAATACGATGCTCGGTGGAGCTGTTGTAGAGTAAATAATCACCATAGGGAACCAATGGTGCACCTTCTCCACCAAAAGCAATGTGTTTTTGTCTGAAATCGCTGAGAGTTAGTATACCCGTTTTTACCGCCAAATGGTCCCCATCGCCCAGTTGTAGGGTGGCGTTTCCAAAAGAGCTCTGCTTGTGAAAATGTGCCGGAGCATGGTATACCGTTTGCCCATGGCTAGCTATCACATCAATTTCTGAAGGCTGTATGTTCCACTCAGCTAAGGCATTTAGAACGATTTCGGCATGTTCCTGAGCTATGGCTTTATTGATAAGGGTGAGTTTTTCTAAATCAACCCGCTTTTTCGCAAAAACCTCAAGAATAAGCTCTTTAAATACGGTAGTATATGGACTGGTTTTAAATTGTTCCAATATTAATGATGTTTCTTTGCCGAAGCCCTTGATAGTGCACAAGGCAATATCCAATCCATCGAGCGAAGTACCCGACATTAAGCCTAAAATTCTGCGCTCAGGTTTTTGGCAAATACTTAAGAGGTTTGTTAGATTCTTATTCACAAGAAACGAAGATACTAAAAAGCATTTTTGCTACTTAGTGCTGTAACTTTTTAGCACTAATTTGCTCTAAATTTTAGGATTTATAATTTTTTTTCAGACATTTAAGAACCAAACACACCTATATGAAAATTACACTCAAAATTTATGTTTTAGCCGCCCTGGTTGCGGTAACTTTAACTGCTCAGGCTCAAAATAAGCCTTCAGCAAAAAAGACAAGTGCCTCTAGCCAAATTTTACCACTAGACCCTAGTGTTAAAACTGGTCGTTTAGCCAATGGATTCACCTATTATATCCGTAAAAATGTAGAGCCTAAAAATAGAGCGACCCTCTATTTAGCTAATAAAGTAGGTTCTATTTTAGAGAACGATGACCAACAAGGCTTGGCTCACTTTATGGAGCACATGAGCTTTAATGGAACCAAGAATTATCCTAAAAACGATTTAGTTGGTTATTTGCAAAAAGCGGGTGTTCGTTTTGGTGCCGATTTAAATGCATACACCAGTTTTGATGAAACGGTGTATCAATTACCCATTCCGACCGACGATCCTGAGGTGTTTAGAAACGGCATGCAAATTATGCGTGATTGGGCGCAAGATGCTACCCTAGATTTGGAAGAAATTAACAAAGAACGAGGTGTAGTTTTAGAAGAAAAACGATTAGGGAAAGGTGCTGCACAACGTATGCAACAACAATATTTACCGGTAATATTTAATGGTTCTAGATACGCAAATCGTTTACCTATTGGTACCGAAGAAGTATTGAAGAATTTTAAACCCGAAACCATACAATCATTTTATACCGATTGGTATCGCCCCGATTTACAAGCCCTTATTGTGGTTGGTGATATAGATGTGGATGCGGTAGAAAAACAAATTAAAGCACAGTTTGCCGATTTAAAAAAACCAGCTAAAGCAAAACCACGTACCCAATATAACATTCCTTTAAGCGGTACCAATCAATTTATTGCTGTTACCGATAAAGAGTTTCCGGTTACAGTAGTTCAGATGATTATTAAACATCCCGAACAAGTAATTCGTACCGATGTCGATTACCGAGCCAGTATTATTCAAACACTATTTAACCGTATGATGCAGGCCCGTTTTGTGGAATTAACTAAACAGGCCAATCCTCCCTTTTTACAAGCCGGTGGTAACGTTAGCGGTTTCTTAGCCGGATTAGATGCTTTTACTTTATTTATGGTGGCCAAACCAGGTGAATTAGAAAAAGGATTTAAAGCCGCCTTAACCGAGTCGGAGCGTATTAAGAAATTTGGTTATACCCAAACAGAGTTAGATAGAGCGAAACAATCTTATCTGTTGCAAGTTGAATCTTCTTTTAAAGAAAAAGATAAAACACAATCGGATGCCTATGTGAATGAATATTTACAATATTTCTTAAAGGGGCAAGCCGCTCCGGGTATCGCGTATGAATACACACTGTCGCAAAAACAAACGCCCGAAATTACACTTGCCGAGGTTAATGAATTGGCTAAAAAATATATTGTAGATAAGAACCGCGACATTATAGTCATGGGCCCAGAAAAAGATAAAGCCAATTTACCTACAGAGGCAACCGTAAACACTTGGGCACAAAGTGTAGCCACATCGGCCCTTGAAGCCTATGTAGATAAAGTATCAGACAAACCCCTTTTAGCTACCAAGCCAAAAGCAGGAACTATCGTTTCTGAAACTAAAACTACCGAATTGGGCATTACCGAATTGGTATTTAGCAATGGAGTTAAAGCCATTTTAAAGCCAACTGATTTTAAAAATGATGAAATAAACTTTACTGCATTTAGTCCAGGTGGTACCTCTTTGTACAGCGATGCTGATTTTCAATCGGCTAGCAGTGCAGCTGGTATTGTACGTGGTAGTGGCTTAGGCGAATTTGATGCATTACAACTACCTAAGTTATTGAACGGTAAAAAGGTATCTGTTTCTCCCTACATTACTGAGCGCTCTGAAGGGCTATCGGGTTATACTTCACCAAAAGATTTAGAAACCGCTTTACAATTAAATTACCTGTATTTCACCGCCCCTCGAAAAGACGGCGAAATTTTTAAGGGTTTTATTGCACAACAAAAAGGTGCCTTGGCTAACCGAGAAAACGATCCGAATAGTGTGTATAGTGATACAGTTTCTGCGGTATTAGGAAACTATAATATCCGCCGTACTGGCCCAACTTTACAAAAAGTAGATCAAATCAATTTAGATAGAGCCTTTGAGATTTACAAAGAACGCTTTACCGATGCTAGCGATTTCACCTATGTACTTGTGGGTAATTTTGATGTAGAGAAAATTAAACCACTACTTGCCCAGTATGTAGGCGGATTGCCTTCGGTTAAACGAGTAGAAAGTGCCAAAGATTTAGGTATTAAGTCCCCGGCTGGTTTATTAACTAAAATAGTGTATAAAGGTACTGAGCCAAAATCAACTGTACGTTTGGTGTTTGCAGGCGATTATACCTACAATGAAGAAAACAACACCATCTTAGATGCCCTTGGAGAGGTATTGCAAATCAAATTAATAGAACGTTTGCGTGAAGACGAGGGCGGTGTTTACAGCCCGGGTGCATTTTTTAATTACAGCAAATATCCTAGCGGTCGCTACAACTTTACTATTGCCTTTGGTTGTGGTCCAGAAAATGTAGACAAATTAATTGCAGCATCGCTAGATGAAATTGCCAAGATTCGTAAAAACGGTGCGCAAGCACTAGATATCGAAAAGTTTATAGCTGAAGAACGTCGTTCTACCGAAGTGCAGTTAAAAGAAAATAGTTTTTGGTTGAGTTATTTGGTAAATCAATACCAAAACAACGAAGACCCTAAATTAATTTTAAACCACTTAGATGCGCTAAAAGCAGTAAGCCCCGAGGTATTAAAGGCCGCAGCCAATAAATACCTGAGTGGCACTAATGTGATTCAATTGATTTTACAACCAGAGAAAAAATAAGCAAAAATGCTATTGCTTAAAAACCGGCCAATTTCTTGGCCGGTTTTTTTATTAAAACAAGTTGTTCAAGTATTTTAATATGCTTTTACCGTTACGCTGTTAGAAGCTTCACTTTCGTTTTTAATGCGATCTAATGTAGTTAGCACATAGGTGTAGCGCTTGCCTTTTTCTACCGTTTCATCGGTATAGCTTGTTAAATTAGCGTCAAAACTAATTTTTACGATAGCACCAACAATTGCGGTGTTTACCGTTTCTCCTTCTTTAAATCTATAAATTACAAAACCACTGGCGGTATCGCCATCTTTTGCAGTGCTTGGTGTTTGCCAGGTTAAGATTACTCCAGTTTTGCCAGCTACGGCTTCTATAAGTAGAGGTGCATTTGGTTTAACGGCATCTAACCAAGGCATGCTGGGTGGTAGAGCGGGATATTTATAAAGATCGGTTTGCAACGAATCGTTAAAACCGGCCAAATTATCTCGTAAAGATTTAGAACTAAAAAACACTGCACCTTGCGTATGTTCATTTTCTCTTAAATACCTAATTTGTCGGGGCAGTTGGTTTTTATCACGCCAACCCGGTCTGTTTTCTATAGCCCTGTAAGCCCCAATTCCCACATAAAAGTGTTTACCAAAGCTATTATTGGCCCACCAATCTACTAGCTTCTCATAGGCGGCGGCGCTATAATTAAAGGGAAAATAAATCTGCGGATTCACGTAGTCTATCCAACCCATTTTTACCCATTTACGGGCATCAGCAAATAACTTACCATAGCCATCTAGCCCATTAGTTTCAGATCCACCGGGGTCTTGAGATTTGTTTCGCCAAATGCCAAACGGGCTTATGCCAAACTTTACATATTTTTTTACGCGATGAATGCTGTCGGAAATACTATGAATAAGGGTATCCACATTTTGTCGTCTCCAATCGTTTATAGCGCTAAAACCCTGACCATATTGCTGGAATGTTTTGGCATCATTTAGCACTTGGTTGGCTTCCGGATAAGGATAAAAATAGTCGTCAAAATGCACCCCGTCGATATCGTAATTGCGTACTACATCCATAATAATGGAGGTAATG
This sequence comes from Sphingobacterium thalpophilum, assembly GCA_945875895.1. Classification (GTDB taxonomy): domain Bacteria; phylum Bacteroidota; class Bacteroidia; order Sphingobacteriales; family Sphingobacteriaceae; genus JAIPAN01. The sequence continues at coordinate 55,955 of CAMCMG010000004.1, forward strand.
TATTGGCGAACTTCCGGCAAGCCTGGGTTAAACAATTTTTTACCTCCGTAGGTAATAAACCATTGGGGCTTCTGTTTGCTTATGTGTAGTGGATGCGTGTGTGAATCAATTAAATCAAAAGTAGCCCTATAAGGGTTAAACCACGCATGCAACTCCATGCCCCGTTTATGAGCCTCCTTGATCGCAAAACTTAAAGGATCGTAATACGGTTTTGGAGCCTTACCCTGTTGTCCGGTTAAAAATCGACTCCATTGTTCCATGCTTTGACCATAAAAAGCATCGGCTGCGGGACGTATTTGTAACATGATGGCGTTGATACCGCTTTTTTGATGCTGATCTAGTATGGCAATGAATTCTTTTTGCTGCTCTTCACTACTTAAACCCGCTTTTGATGGCCAATCGATGTTTACCACAGTGGCCACCCAAACACCCCTAAACTCTCTTTTGGGATGATCTACTATTTGTGCCTGAAGCTGTGAACACACAAAAAAAAGGGTAAAGAAGGTGGATAAGCGCATAATTTGTTTTTGTTTGCTCAAATATAGTTAAATGGTGTTTTTTACCCTAAATTTATATCAGTTGAATACCAAAATCTCCTCAATTAAATCAACAACATCATTGTTTAAACAATTTTTATCTTTGTTGAGTATAATTTTAAAATAAACGAGCGTTAAATACGTTCTCATAGCAACCCTGTATGGATAAGCACGATCAGTTATTTGGTTCTCTTTTGTATCTTTTTCACACCACCGGTATGCAGGGTTTGGGTAAACTAATGAACCCGGTAAGTAATAAAATTGAGAAAAACAAAGTACAAGCTCAAGAAAGCATTGATATGCTAGAAATGTTGAAAGAGAAAAGCAAAGGCAATATTTCACCAGAACTTAGCCGCTTATTAGATCAGTTTTTAACTGATTTACGTTTAAATTATGTTGACGAAATAAAAGATATTAACCAATAACACCCTATGGAAAACACAAACGAATTTCAAGAATCCAAAAAGAATAACAACAAAATTTACCTTTTATTGGTAGTTGTTTTAGCATTATTTACCACAAACGCTATTTTATACATTCGTAATAAAAAAGCCGATGAGCGGGTGGTTCAACTAAGCGATGATAAAACACGCATGCAAACCGAGATTGATAAAATTGAGGCCGATTTAGATAAAGCGAATACCAATTACGCTGCTTTGTCTGACTCAATGAAAAAAGAACAAGGGAGTGCCCGCGAAAAAATTAGCCAATTGCGTGAAGCTTTGCGCAAAGGAGAGCTTACTCAAAAACAATTAATTTTAGCTCAAGAAGATGTGAAACAGCTTCGCTATTTTGTTACCAAGTACGTAGCCGATATTGAGGTATTGAGGCAACAAAACGATAGCTTAAAAACAAGTGTGGCAGTAGCTAATGAACAGGTAAAAGCGTTAGAAGGCCAAAACAAAGATTTAAACAAAAAAGTGAGTGCTGCAACCGCCCTGAAGGCATTTGGTGTTTCGGTTACAGCGGTACGTATTAGATCGAGTGGTAAAGAGTCGAGCGTAAGCAAAGCAGACCCTGCTCAAAAGCTAAACATCACTTTTAATTTTGTAGACAATGATTTTGCACAAAAGGCACTTCACACTATTTTTCTTCGTGTAGTTGATCCAAGTGGAAACGTAGTTGGTGCCACCGGTAATAGCACCTTAGCATCGGGAGAGATGATAAATTTTTCCTACAAAACCGCCATTGAATTTGCCAACGACGGACGAGTATATACTTTAGGATGGAATAACCCGGAAGCTTTTGTAAAAGGCGAATATACCATTACGATGTATGCAGATGGATATGTGTTGGGTAGCGGAAAAATTACTTTAAAATAATTCGAGATTGATTTTATAAAAAAAGGGGGACCAATTGGTCCCCCTTTTTTTATGCGGTTTTTCAATTAAGCGATACTAGCGCTATTCGTTTCCATAGCACGATCTACTTTTTTTACCAAACCTTGTAGTACATTTCCTGGGCCTACTTCGGTGAAGGAGGTGGCTCCATCTTGTAGCATGTGTTGTACAATTTGGGTCCAGCGTACAGCACCAGTAAGCTGGGCAATTAGATTTTTCTTAATACTTTCCGAATCCGTGTAGGGTTTGGCGTTTATGTTTTGGTAGATGGGGCAAATAGGCGAATTGATAGTTGTGTTCTCAATGGCCGCTTGTAATTCGGCACGTGCCGATTCCATTAATGGTGAGTGAAAAGCACCTCCAACGTTTAGTTTTATGGCTCTTTTTGCACCGGCTTCAGTTAGCAATTCGCAAGCTGTATCAATACCAGCAATACTACCCGAAATAACCAATTGGCCTGGACAGTTGTAATTTGCTGGCACTACCACATCGTCTATTTTGGCACAAATTTCTTCTACAATAGCATCTTCTAGACCTAAAATAGCCGCCATGGTTGAGGGGTGTATTTCGCACGCTTTTTGCATGGCATTGGCACGAGCTGCTACTAAGCGTAAACCATCTTCAAAAGAAAGCGCTCCGGCAGCTACCAAAGCCGAAAACTCACCCAAGCTATGTCCAGCAACCATATCCGGTTTAAATGAAGACCCTAATACTTTTGCTAAAATTACCGAGTGAAGAAAAATAGCTGGTTGGGTTACCTTGGTTTCTTTTAAATCTTCTTCGGTACCGTTAAACATAATATCGGTAATTCGGAAACCTAAAATAGAGTTGGCTTGCTCAAATAGTGCCTTGGCTTCTGCTGATTGTTCGTACAATTCTTTGCCCATGCCTACAAATTGTGCTCCTTGTCCAGGGAAAATGTATGCTTTCATCTATTTTTAAAATTAGTGTAGGCTAGCGGTAATTAAACGTAAAAATTCAGCACGTGTTTTATCCTCCTCAAACTCTCCGGTAAATGCCGATGTGGTGGTTACCGAATTCTGTTTTTGAACCCCCCGCATGGCCATGCACAAATGCTTGCACTCAATAACAACGGCAACTCCCACAGGGTTTAGGGTCTCTTGAATGCAATCGCGAATTTCGTTTGTTAAGCGTTCTTGTACTTGTAGCCTCCGAGCAAAGGCGTCTACCACACGAGGCAATTTACTTAAACCCACAATGTGACCGTTGGGAATGTAAGCAATGTGCGCCTTGCCGAAAAAAGGCAACATATGGTGTTCACACATAGAGAATATCTCAATATCTTTTACCACCACCATTTGGCTGTAGTCTTCTTTAAACATGGCACTTTTTAAAATTGTCGCCGGATCCATGTCGTAACCCTGGGTTAAAAACTGCAAGGCCTTGGCTACACGTTCTGGGGTTTTAAGTAAACCTTCTCTAGATGGATCTTCACCTAATTGCGGCAAAATAGCGGCATAGTGGCGGGCAATGTCATCAATTTTATCTTGATTATACCGATCTATCTTGGTATATCCGTTTAGTATTTCCTCTTCGTCGAGGTGGTCAAATTTGTTCATGGTAGGGTTGTTATGCACCGAAATATTCTACGTAATTATTTTCTGTTTCGAACAGTTTAATGCGGTGTAAGGCCACACCTAGTTGCTTAATAGGTAGGTCTAGTTGATTCCAAATTTCCAACGCTAAAATTTCAGTGGAGGCTAATTTGCCCTTCATAAAGTCTACATCTAAGTTGATGTTTTTATGATCTAAGGGATCTATTACGTTGGCAATAATTATTTTTTTAAGGTCTTTTAAATCAATTACAAAACCCGTTTCCGGATTAATTCCGCCCTTAATGGTTACAAATAATTCGTAATTGTGGCCATGCCAATTTGGGTTGGCACACTTACCAAAAGTGTCGTTATTTTTTTCTACCGACCAATCTTCTCGGTATAATTTGTGAGCGGCATTAAATCGCTCTCTACGGGTTATAAAAATCATTTCTCTTTCTATTATTTAGCAAATATAAATAAACCCTACGAAGCACGACAGGAAAGCTGGATAGTGTTTAACTTTACGGCATGAAAATTTTGCTAGTTGCCGCCACTTCTGCCGAAATAGCACCCCTGCTTACCAAGCACTTTTTAGGCCAAAATACCGACTCATTTATCCTGGGTAAGCACCAAGTAAACGTACTTATAACGGGTGTAGGAATGGTTTCTACCGCCTTTGCCCTGGGGCAAGAATTAACTAGAAATGGGTATGATTTAGCCATTAATGCAGGCATTGGCGGTTCTTTCGATCGCGACATTCCGTTAGGCAAGGTTTTACATATCAGTGACGATACTTTTGCTGAATTGGGCGCCGAGGATGCAGATGGATTTATAGCCATAGATACGCTCGGTTTTGGCACGCAATACACCCAAGCTCTAGCTCCGGCTATTCCGCTTCCTTTTTTAGAAACTATACAAAAAGCCAGCGCCATAACCGTAAATAAAGTTCATGGCCTTGCAAGTTCCATTGCCGCTACCACATCTAAATACCATGTGCAAGTTGAAAGCATGGAGGGTGCCGCCTTTTTTTACGCTTGTGCCCAGGTTGAATTAGCTTCTATTCAGTTAAGGGCTATTTCTAATTGGGTAGAACCCCGCAATCGCGATGCATGGAATATTCCGCTAGCCATTGCTAACCTGAATCAAAGTATAGAACAACTTTTAAGCGAATAATGAAAAAGCTGAGTTTAGGGTTTTCTCCCTGCCCCAACGATACCTTTATTTTCGATGCACTTATTCATCATAAAATTGACACCGAGGGTCTAGAGTTTGATGTTTTTTTCGACGATGTAGAAACGCTTAATAGAAAAGCCTTGCAAGGCGTATTAGATATTACCAAACTTAGTTTCCATGCTTTTGCTCATGTATGCGATAGCTATGTATTGCTCGATGCCGGTAGCGCTCTTGGTTTTGGCGTGGGCCCTCTGCTTATTTCAAAAATAGCGTATACTCTCGAAGAAGTAAAAAGCCAAGCTGGCCTCAGCGTGGGTATACCCGGTACCTATACTACCGCTAATTTTTTATTGGGTATTGCTTTCCCAGAATTGCAACATAAAAAAGAGTTGGTGTTTTCGGCTATTGAAGAATCTTTGTTAAACCAAGAACTCGATTTGGGCGTAATTATTCACGAGAATAGGTTTACCTATGCGCAAAAAGGCCTTCATAAGGTTATGGATTTGGGCGATTATTGGGAGCAAGAAACAGGCATGCCCATACCGCTAGGAGGTATTGTGATTAAGCGAAACATCGATATAGAAACACAACATACCGTAAACCGTTTAATTCGTAAAAGTGTAGAGTATGCATTTGAACACCCCGAGGCCAGTAGCAATTTTGTACGCCAGCATGCACAAGAGTTGGATGAATCGGTACGCAAGCAACACATCGATTTATATGTAAATAAACACAGTATTGATTTGGGCGATTTGGGTAAAAAAGCCATTCGGGTGTTTTTTGAGAAAGGCCAGTCGGCGGGGCTTATTTCTACGTCTACTGAGAAGCTTTTTCTTACCTAAAGCGATTCTTTGACTTGATCGAGCGTTTTTACACTCAAGCTTGAAGAAATAGCCGATGCAATTGCTGAAATACTAAAAACGGTTAGGGTTACCAACACAAAATCGCTGATTTTTAACCCAATTGGATACGATTCTAGAAGCGGATTGGGGCCATCATCCATTTTTACAAAACCTGTTTTTTGTTGAATGAGGCAAAATGCCAGGGCTAATGCAAGCCCTATTACACAGCCAATTCCCGAAATCATCATTCCTTCTAAAAAGAAAATACGGCGAATGAGCGATTTTCCGGCACCCATACTGCTCAGAATAGCAATGTCTTTTCGTTTATCAATAACCAGCATGGTTAAAGAGCCTATGATATTGAAGATGGCAATAATGAGCACAAAAGTTAGGATAAGAAAAATGGCCCATTTCTCTGAATTGAGAATTTTGTACAAGAGTTCATTTTGCTGAATGCGGTTTTTTACCACAAAGCTGTCTCCTAATTTTTTCGTTAACTCTTCCTGAAAATCAGCGGTATTTACGCCAGGATTTACACTAATTTCAAGGCTAGTACAAGTGCTGGGTTCGCCCAATAACTCTCTTGCCAGAGAAATGGGTACCCAAACCATATCGTTTACTTCTTGTTGTATACGTAAAACGCCCACCGGAAAAACAGAACGTACTGCAAATTCATCGGCAGGGTTAAGGCCGTTGCTTACTCCCTTTCTTGGAGCGTAAATATCCAATGTTTGAAATTGATCGCCTATGTTTACTGAAAGGTACGATTGAACCGAAGCGCCAATTACCGCTGTGGGATTACCGTTTTGCTCTAACACAAAATCACCGCTTAGCAACACACTATCTACTGCTTTTCCTTTTGCAAAATCTGCACTTACTCCTTTTATCTTCCCAATAAATTGGGTATTCCCATAACGTATGAGTGCTTTTTCCTGCAGCACTTCGGTATAATTAAGCACCCGTTTATCTTTGGACAGTTCTTGTATGCTAGTATTGTTCGGGTTAAAATGTTTTGATTGTGCGGCTGTTATTTCTATATCGGGACCCAAATTGTTGTACATAGATAAGATGATTCCCTCAAAGCCATTAAACACTGATAGAATAATGATAAGAGCTGCACTCCCCACCAATACGCCCAACATAGAAATGGCCGAAATAATGTGAATAGCGTTTACCGATTTTTTAGAAAAAAGGTATCGCTTGGCTATATAGTGTGCAGTATTCAAAGCTTATAGTAAAAACGGATTGTGCGCTTTTTCGAAACCTATTTGGGTGCTTGGTCCATGCCCCGGATATACCACACAATCGGTAGGTAAGTTAAATAGTTTGTGTTTAATGTTATCTAGTAATTGTTGATGATTACCACCTGGCAAATCGGTGCGGCCAATACTTTGATAAAATAACACATCGCCCCCAATGAGAAAATTATCGACTGGGCTGTGAAAACAAAGGTGCCCCGGAGAATGCCCCGGTGCAAAAATCAAATCCAATTCACTTTTGCCAAAGGCTATTTTTCCGCTTTCGGATAAGAATGTTTCTGGTAGTGGCGAAAGCTCATAGCGTATGCCCATTTGGGGAGCATAGCCCGGAATAGCATGGAGCACTTCTAATTCGAGCTTATGAAATTCGGGTAGCAATCCATAGAGGCTATGCACAAAGGCGTTGCCCAACACATGGTCAATATGGCAATGGGTATTTAGTAGTTTTACCGGGGTTAATTTCTGGCTTTCAATAAAGCGGCTAAGTTCGTTTTGCTCTTGCGACGTATAGGCTCCAGGATCTATGATGACACAGTCTTTGCTTTCATCGAACAATACGTAACCATTTTCTTGATAGGGATTAGCCGTAAAGGATTGAACAGAAATCATACCCCAAAGGTAAACATCCGCAGCTTAAATTTAGATGGGTATCTTTGTATACATGAGTGAAAAACAAACAGTAGTTTTTTTTGATGACGCTTGCCCCATGTGTGTGGGTGTAAGTGGCTGGCTTAGCCGTATTGATGGCAAAAATCAATTTAAGCTAGTGCCCTATCAAAATGCCGAAATTTTGGCACAATACCCTCAGTTGAGTGCCGAAGCTTGCGAAAAAGAACTTCATTTGGTAACCTCCCAGGGGAAAGTGCTTAGTGGTGCCGATGCCGTGTTAGAAATTTGGAAACAAACGGGGCATTGGTCTTCTTTTTTGGCAAAACTGTTTTTGTTAGCTCCTTTTATTTGGTTAGCCCGACCAATGTATAGTTTTATTGCCCGAAATCGCAGGTTTTTTAGCTAGTTAAATAACGCTCTTGCAGTATTTTTTGGTGGTGATTGATATGCCCAACAAGGATGAATAGTAAGGCCTTTACCGATACAAAATTCTGATTTGCTTGGCCACTTCTGCTCCATTCCTGCTCTGTAAATTGACTAAATAAATATAGGTTACTCGTTCTAATGGCTACAAACTCTTCGGCTAGGCTTTTTAAACTTCTACCCGAATAGTTCGAGTGTTTTACATAATCGTTTTCTTCAAAGCCGGCTAGATTTTGTTGGTCGTTTCTGGCAAAACGCAAGGCTCGGTAAGCTAGAATCCGTTCCGTGTCTAGTAAGTGCCCAATTACTTCTTTTACCGTCCATTTCTCGGATGCATAGGCGTAGTGTACTTTCTCTTTCGGAATTCTAGAAATAAAGGCCGAAAATGAAATTTTTTGTTGCCCGAATTCCGCCCATACATCTGCCGAAACGGTAGCAATATAGGGTTTACAATAGGCTGGGTATTCGTTAGGCTGTGGTGGGTTCATAGTTGGCATTGCTTTTTAAAATGATGCGAAAAGTGGTCCCTCTTTCGATTTCAGAATCTTTCACAAAAATTTGTCCGCTATGGTAATTTTGTATAATTCGTCGAGTTAAGGATAAACCCAATCCCCAGCCACGTTTTCGGGTGGTATAGCCGGGTTGAAAAATGGTTTCAAATTTGTTTTTCGGAATACCCTTTCCGCTATCGCTAATGTCTATAATTACTTGTTCTTTTACCAAATTATCGAGAATATGTACATCAATGCTCCCGGCGCCATCGAGTGCGTTTACTGCATTTTTTAATAAATTTTCGAGTACCCAATCAAATAGTGGAATATTTAGTAAAGCCTGGGCTTGTTTATCTCCGTGTACTTGAAAGCTAATTTTATCACTACTTCTAAATTTAAAATAGTTCACAAAATCAGACACAACTGCGTATACTACCCGATTTTCTAGTACTGGTTTTGAGCCTATTTTAGAAAAGCGATCAGCTACAATTTCTAGCCTTTTCATATCGTTCTCCATCTCTAATAATAAATGCTCATCATCTGTAGGGAATTTAGCTTTTAGTAATTCTACCCAAGCCATTAAGGAAGAAATTGGGGTACCTAATTGGTGTGCGGTTTCTTTGGCCATACCCACCCACACCAAATTTTGCTCCGATTTTCTGGCAGAATTAAAAACAAAATAAGCGATGAGTAAAAACAGGGCAATAAGCGCTAGTTGAATGTAGGGAAATATGCGCAATCGGGTAATTAAAACCGAATCTTTGTAGTACACCAATTGTTCGTCGTTTACCCCAAACGACGTTACACGTATATGAATAGGTTCGTGCTGGGTTTTCATTTGCTCCAGCTCATTCTTAAAGTATTCGGGGTCGTATTTTTTTTGTTTTAGTGTATCTATGGTACGTTCTTGTGCCTCTAGTTTCATATTTGTTTTGGTGCTATCTAAGCCTTTCCAAAATATAATTTTACCACTGCTGTTGGTTACAATGGCTGGTACTTCTAGGCTGTCTCGAATGGAATAAATGAACGTAATAAATTCATCATTCACATCTACAATTTCTAAAATTTTCTTGTTACTTAATGCCCAAACTTCTGCCCGGGTGCGTTCGGCTACCGAAATGTTTTTTACCAAATAATTGGTATACCATAAAGAGGCTCCTGCAATAAGTACTGCAAAGGCTAGTAGCATAAATTTCCAAAACCGTCTTTGAGCGTATGGATTCATTGCTGGTATTAGTTAATAAGTTCTCCTTGGAGGTCTACTTGGGTGGCAAAGGGTTGCAAATAGGCTTCGAGCAATACAGAGAATTCGTTTCTGCTAATTTTCCGACTTTCATTAAAGCTCCCAGAAAGTCCAAGCGTGCTTTTCCAGCCACGTTCAATTTCTAATTTCAATTCCTTACCCCGTGTGGCGGTATACGTAATTAAACTAATGGCATCTCCAACGCTTAATGCTGTTGTATCTGCATGATCTGCAAACCAAATTTGGCTACGAGTATATAGTTTTTTCATCGAAATTTTAATCTCGTCGGCGTGCACGTTTTCATTACCCATCCATAGCAGAACTTCTTGCTTTTGCTGTATACCATTGTTTAATAATCCGGTTAGGGCTACATGTGTTAGCGCCACAAAATTACTATCGCTTTGCTGCATATCATCAAAAGGAAGCAACGTGGCTTTGTAAGTAAGTAATTCACCCTGAATTAGGCGTACGTTGAGCTGTTTTGTTGTTGTTTTAAAAAAAGCACAGTAGGCCGCAGTGGCTCCTGCCGCTTGGCCGGCATTAAGTTGCGCAAAAACAGATCCTGCACTTGGAATATAAATAATATTTGCTTGTTTTTCGACTACCAATGCCTGTAAGGGGAGTATGCTATTGGAACCTAGAATGGCAACACTTGTTCTGGTAAGCGGGTTGTTTACATCTAAAGCTGTAGTGTAACCGACAGGTGGCTTAAGCCCCAATTGTTTTAGTACGGCATGGTTATTATCTCCATCAACAAGTATCAAAGCTTTAATCTTTTGTCCGCTTTTTAAGTGCAACTCCCATCCTTTTCCCGATTCTTTTATCTCTTCGATGGCACTAAAACTTACGATTTTCAGATTTTTTACTGTATCGGTTAATGATTTAATAGTTTTTAAAAGCGAATCGACTTGTATTTTGCTAGTTTTTACTGGCAATGAATATTTTTTTAGCAGTTTTGTACCCATACCAGAGGCTATGCTTGCTTTCTCCCAATCTGCAAGGGATGCTTGATCTATCCAAGAATCACTATTACTAATTAAAAGGGTTTGTACACCCGAACGGGCAGATTGTATGCTAGCCGCTAAGGCAGCTACAGTGTTGCCATACACACATACATCAGTGCGTAGCTTTTGAGCAAAACTAGCATGTGCCCCAAGGCAAAATAATACGAAGAAGCAATAGAATTTTTTCATAAATTGAATTGTACGTGGTGAATTTAAGCTTTCTTTACCTAAATTTAATCACCAAAGCAATTTTTGACTAGCTATACACACTTTACACATTAGAATGAAAACACCCATTTCTCAACTTTTTGCCGCTCAAAAAGCGAATCAAAGCACGCTCAAAACAAGCAGTGTTACCCAAAGAAAGCAAACGTTAAAAAAACTGAAGGCACTTATTCAACAAAACGAATCGACCATATTTGAGGCCCTAAAACAAGATTTAGGGAAACCCCTCTTTGAGGCTGCGGTTACCGAAGTGTATTTTGTGTATGCTGAAATCGACTTTGCCCTTAAGCATTTGTCTAGTTGGATGAAACCCCAACGGGTGGCCCCTACTTTAACTAGTTTGTTTACTAAAAACAGAATTTTGTATGAGCCCAAGGGTCTTTCCTTAATTATTTCCCCTTGGAATTACCCTTTTCAGTTAGCTATTTCGCCATTAGTATCTGCCATTGCGGCGGGAAATGCGGCCGTAATAAAGCCTTCAGAATTAAGTCCAGCCACGAGTGCTTTATTATATACCCTTATTTCCGATAATTTTGCTGCAGAAGAAATCGCTTGTATAGAAGGCGATGCAGAAGTAGCCAAAGAACTTTTGTCATTACCTTTTGATCATATTTTCTTTACCGGAAGTACCGCTATTGGCAAAGTGGTTATGAAAGCCGCCGCCGATCATTTAGCCTCGGTAACCTTAGAATTGGGCGGGAAATCACCAGTTGTGATTACCGAAAGTGCGGCCTTGGAAAAAGCAGTAGAGAAAATTGTGTGGGGTAAATTTTTAAATGTAGGTCAAACCTGTATAGCCCCCGATTATGTAATGCTGCCCGAGCATTTGCTCGAAAAATTTGTGGAATTAGCTTCCGCAAATATTGATCGTTTTTTTAACATCAATGGCAAGCCCAATGCAGAGGCCTACGGAAGTATTATTAATAGCCGTCATTTTGATCGTCAGAAAAAATTATTTGATGATGCGATTGCCAAAGGAGCAAAGCTGCGTATTGGTGGGCAGTTTAACGCCGATGCCTTACGTATTAGTCCTACGGTTCTCAGCAATGTATCGCTTGATGCAGGGTTAATGCAGGAAGAAATTTTTGGTCCACTGCTTCCTCTTATTACCTATAAAAGTTTGGATGAGGCGATTGCCCGCATAAATGCGCAAGGCAAACCACTTGCCTTGTATGTTTTCGGAAATTCGGATATTGCAAAACAGGTTATTTCCCAAACCTCTGCCGGAGGCACACTGGTAAACGATGTTTTAGTGCATATTAGCAACCCGAACTTACCTTTCGGCGGAGTACAGTCGAGTGGTACGGGTAGCTGCCACGGTTTTTATGGCTTTAAGGCTTTTTCACACGAACGTTCGGTGATGTACCAAAGTGCGGTAGATTTTAATTGGATGGTGTACCCACCCTATAAGGTTGGATTGCTTCCTTGGCTTAAAAAAATGTTTTAAATAAAGGAGTAGCTAAATCGGCTACTCCTTTATTGTGCTACCATAAATTAAACAGGTTGTATTCTAACCGAAGTAGAAATAAATTTTTCTGATTCCTCGTCATACTACTCCACAATTGAACCCGTTGAGAGAAATCAATCCTAAAATTACTATTGATAATAAATTGCAGGGCTGGAGCAACATCTAATACATGTTCTTTTTTACCCAGGTTGCTCTTGCCCAAAAATTCTAGATACACATTCACGTTTGTTTGTTTATAACTTCGATAGCTTTTGGGATAAACCAATAATCCGCTTGAAAGTGTATACCCTAAACTCTCCGATCCAAAATCTGCAGGAAGCAAATTCCCCTTTTTGTTGTTTAGCGCTTTGGTATAACTTACCGATCCGGAAAGGGCTAGTTTGTGTAACAATTGGGTAAATACAATACCCCCCTGCCAACCCGTATTATCTCCATCTAAACTAATTTCGCGGGCACTAATAACCCCATTTACAGCAGTATAGCCGCCATAAACGGCACCTCTAAAATGGCTATGCATGCTATCTATACTTAAAAAACGATACTTGGCATAAAATGCTCCCCCAGTAGTTTTAAAACTATTTTGTTGGACATTATTTATAAATAAGCTCTGATGTATCATTAGATTTTTTGTTAGCCCTAACATAGCTTCGGGAATAATTTTGGCCATATATCCGTTTCTAAACACTGCTTCTTGCGTTAGCCGAATACCCAAAGCATTTTGGGGCATGTTGCTGGCCGGCTCTGTGGCTACATACAATTCTTGCGTGTAGGCGCTGGCACTGCTAATGAGCAGCACCAAAGCAATAGCTAATCGCTTCATATTATAGGCCTATGTGGTAATTTCTGGTGTTACCCATTTTTCCGGTTCGGTAGCTTTCTCCACCCCTACTAGCCAATTGTTTATAGGTACCCGCAGAAACAAAATCTTTATCTAATAGCGTAATTTTGGTTGCGCCATTTAGTGTTTTAGCGCCCACGTTTAAAAAGCTAAACTGTGCACCCCCATAAGTAAAAGAGGTCCCATTGGCTATTTTTAAGTCAGAAAAAGTATAAGTAAGTACCAATTTACTTACAGAAAACCCGGCGCCTTTCACTTTTTTGGCTAGTAAATCTGGATTTACTGTTTTACCTTTTTTAAACGTAATTACAAAGTTTGTGTTGTTCAAATCGGGCTGAATATCGGCCACAAAATCGAGTGTTTTAACGGCCTTTTGGGTGGCTAACTGACACATGGAACAAGTTAGTCCGCTTACCTGCATTTCGGCCTGGCTTACTTGTGCTTGAGTATATAGGCTATTGAGTAGTAGGGCTATTAGTAGCCCCAAGTATGTTCTTTTTTTCATGATTTTTGATTAATAGTGAAGATAAATGTGGTGCATAGCCGAGCTACGCTTTTCCTAAATCAACCTGTTATCAAATTCGAAAAACACTATACAACACCCCCTTGGAAATGTTATTTGGAGGCGGTTTTTGTAGTTTAAAGACGCACTTATCAGAACCAAGCACTTTCTTGTGACCCGCATTTACTTCCTGTTTAATTAATAAAACGGCAATTAAATCGGGTACATGAATGCTTGAATTACCGAGGTGTTGATCTTTTACTTTATAAGTTACTGCTTGATTTTTGCAACATTTAGCACTTTTTTCAACCTTTTCAGAACAACAGGCACGTACTTCTTTGCCTTGGAATTGCACTTGAGCTAATTTAGTGCCACAGTAATGAAAGTTTAAAGAGAGGCCCACTATGCTTAGCACATAGAAGCCTACAAAAACCAAACTTAGCACTCTTTTTCCCATTGCACAAATATACGAGAAATCGGACTATTTTTAGTTATCAATAATTAACCTTCATTTTTTTGAGCATCGGCCTTCATTTTTGCGTTGGCCACAATCACAATTTCTACCCGCCTGTTTTTTGCCTTTCCATCCTCGTTAGTATTATCGGCAATGGGCTCACTTTCTCCTTTTCCTCTCGTGCTTAGGCGGCTGGCACTTATTCCTTGGTTAATAGTAAAGGTTTTTACAGCTTCCGCCCGACGTTCAGAAAGGCGATTGTTGTATTCATCGCTTCCGCTATTCAAGACTTTCGTGCTGCAGAATGGGTAGCGATCCAGGCACATGAATTGCCCTTATTGTTATTGCTGAAATATAAACTCAAACAAACATATACAGCCCTAGGCAATGCTGATAAGGTAGTACAATACAGTACCGAGTATATCCAGCTAAAAGACATTTTACTCAACCCTGGCTTATAAGCCTACCCTATTTTTACTTGTTGTAACGAAAAACACCATTTTTTGTCTGTATCTTAGGGCTTCCAAACGATTATTCGAGGTAAAATATGACCATCAAAAACTTTAAAGAAATGCTCAAAAAAATATTTTTAGGACTATTTATTGCTGCCAGCCTAGCCTGTACTGCCGATCCTAGGGTAAAAGTTGAAGTAGCCGGATCTTTTAATTTAAAACCCGATGCACAGCAAGCTGTAGTTACTAAAGAATTAGCTGCTTTACTAGAAAACTACCACTATAAACAAGTGATGCTTAATGATTCGGTTTCCGAAATTATTTTTGATACCTACCTAAAAAGTTTAGATGCTGGGCGCAATTATTTTATACAAGCTGATATAGATGATTTTAATCAGTACCGCAGTACGTTTGATGACGATTTAAAGGCCGGAGATTTAAGTGTGCCCTTTTACATATTTAATGTTTTTCAGAAACGCTACAGTGAACGTCTTCGGTTTGCACTTAGTAAAATGAATGAGCCTATAGATTTTACTACCAATGAGAGCTACCCTTACGATCGTGAGAAATTAGCTTGGTTTGGCACCACCGAAGAAGCCGATAAGGTATGGGCGCTTCGTGTAAAATACGATTTGTTAAATCTTAAAATGGCCGGTGGCGATGCGGCTAAAAATCTTCAAACACTAAAACAACGCTACGATAACTTGGTTTCTCAGGCCACTAAAACCAATAACCAAGATGTTTATCAGTTGATCATGAATGCCTTTACCGAAACCATAGATCCACATACCAATTATTTTGTGCCTATTCGGGCGCAAGAGTTTAACGAAGATATGGCTCGTACCTACGAGGGTATTGGTGCCCGACTACAAGTGGATAATGAGGTGGTGAAAGTAATTGAGGTGATGGCCGGTGGTCCGGCGTTCAAAGCCAAAATCCTTAATGTAAACGATCGTATTGTAGCTGTTGCGCAAGGCAAAGATGGCGAATTTGTGGATGTAATTGGCTGGAGAATAGAGAATACCGTATCCAAAATTAAAGGCCCTAAAGGCACCTTGGTGCGGTTAAAAGTTATACCGGCAGGGCAAGAGCTTAGTTCTAAACCTATTGTTGTAGAATTGCTTCGCGGCAAAATCATTTTAGAAGATCAATCGGCTAAAAAAAGCATTAAAACAGTAAAATCGGGCACAAAAACCCTTAAAATTGGTGTTATTGAAGTACCGGCATTTTATGCAGATTTTAAAGCCTACCAAGCTGGCGATCCGAATTACAAATCGACCACAAGAGATGTGAAACTCTTGTTAGATACCCTAAAAGCACAAAAAGTAGATGGCGTAATTATTGATTTACGTTCTAATGGAGGTGGGTCATTATTAGAAGCCATTGAACTAACCGGTTTGTTTATTAAAAGCGGTCCGGTGGTGCAGGTAAAAGACCGCCGTGGGGTAGAAATAAATGAAGATGAAGACCCCACCATTGCCTATGATGGTCCACTAGCCGTTATGGTAGATCGATTTAGCGCTTCTGCTTCAGAAATTTTTGCTGGTGCCATACAAGATTATGGTCGCGGCGTAATTATTGGTACCCAAACCTATGGTAAGGGAACCGTTCAATCTACTATCGATGTGTCTAAAATTATTAGCCCAACCGATAAGTTGATGTTACTGAATGAAAAACAGGAAGAAAATGGTAAAAATGGTACGGTGGCTCGTCAAAATGCACCGCAATTTGGTCAAATAAATTTAACCATGGCCAAATTTTATCGTGTGAATGGCAGCAGCACCCAGCATAAAGGCGTACTACCCGATATTCAATTCCCGATGGTTTACCCAGCAGATAAATACGGCGAAAGTGCCGAACCGGCTGCCCTTGCTTGGGATACAGTGAAGCCATCCAAATATAGCCCCGTAGCTAATTTAACAACGGTGAATGCCAACCTGGTTAAATTGCACGAACAGCGTATGAAAGTTTCTGATGAATACACCTATTTATTAGACGACATTGCCAACTTTAGAAAGCGTGATGCCGAAACAAGTGTTTCTGTGAATGAAGCTACTCTGAAAGCCGATCGGGAAGCACAAGAGGCTAAAAATTTTGCACGTGAGAATAAACGAAGAGCAAGCCGAGGTTTAGCTCCTTTGAAAAAAGGAGAGGTGAAGGCTTCCGATGAGTCTGATTTTATAGAGGATGAGAGTTTAAAAATCATAGCAGACTTTATCTCCTTCAAAAAGTAATAAAAAAAGCCCTCCAATTTTTGGAGGGCTTTTTTTATGCTAGTGTATTTTCGCCAATTTGTTGGCGCCACATGGCGTAATATAAGCCCTTCTCTTGCAACAATTCTTGGTGCTTGCCGGATTCTACAATCTGCCCCTTCTCGAGCACGTAAATGCGATCTGCGTGCATAATGGTAGACAAGCGATGCGCAATAAGAATAGTAATATGATTTTTTAACACTGACACATCGCGGATGGTTACCGTAATTTCCTCTTCCGTTAAGGAATCTAAAGAAGAAGTAGCCTCATCAAATACTAAAATATCGGGTTGGCGTAGTAAAGCTCTTGCAATAGACAACCGTTGTTTTTCTCCGCCCGAAACCTTTACACCACCTTCGCCGATTACCGTATCAAGACCCTTATTTGCCCTGGCTAATAAATTTTCACAAGCTGCTTTATGCAATACATCCATGCATTCCTCATCCGTTGCAGTTGGGCGTACAAATAATAAATTTTCACGTATGGTTCCCGAAAACAATTGCGTGTCTTGCGTAACAAAACCAATTTTTTCCCTTAATTCATCTAAATCAATGGCATTGCTAGCATGTTTATTATACAATACCTGCCCGCTTAAAGGCTGATATAAACCCACTAATAATTTCACCAAGGTGGTTTTTCCCGATCCCGATGGTCCAACAAAGGCGATAGTTTCACCAACTTTTGTACTAAACGAAATTTCGGTTAATGCATTTCGGTTAGCTGTTAAATGCTTAAAGCTCACCTTATCAAAGGCCAAGGTATCAATAGGCCCTAATGCTTTTGGCTTGGTTGGTTTTGCCTCTTTAGGCATACTCAAAATCCGGTTAAAATTAGTGAGTGACACCTCTGCTTCCCGCCAAGCCACAATAACGTTGCCTAGTTCTTGTAAAGGGTTAAATAAAAAGAAGGAATAAAATAAGAAGGTAAAATATTTACCTGGTGATATTTCTTGATCAAAAATTAAAATCATAAGCACCACCACCATGGCGCTACGCACAAAATTTACGGTAGTGCCTTGTAAAAACGACATGCTGCGCACGTATTTAATTTTCTTGAGCTCTAGACCTAAAATTTTATAGGTGGTGGCATTTAGTCGTTCAATCTCTTGATTGGCTAAGCCCAAGCTTTTAACCAATTCAATATTTCGTAGCGATTCGGTGGTAGAGCCTGCCAATCCGGTAGTTTCTTTTACAATGTTTTTTTGTACTGTTTTAATTTTACGGCTCAATAACCAGCTGGTTATGGCAATTACCGGAACAGCGGCAAAATAAACGAGTGTTACTTTATAGCTTACGTTTAGAGAATATACCACCACAAAAATCATCCCCACTAAACTGGTAAACAAAATACTGATGAATGCGGTAATAAAGCGTTCGGTATCGGTACGTACTTTTTGTAAGATACCCAGTGTTTCTCCGCTACGTTGGTCTTCGAAAGTTTGATAAGGCAATTCTAGCGAATGTTTTAAACCATCGGCATACAATTGTGCCCCAAGCCTTTGTACAATAATATTGGTATAATAATCTTGTAAATTCTTGGCAATTCTAGATACCATGGCAGCTCCCACAGCTAAGCCAATTAGACGTAAAATGCCACCAATAAATTCTGATCGGCCGAGAGTACTGCGTTTCTCGATGAAATTATCGACTATTTTACCCGTAATGTGCGGATCGAGAAGGGAGAATACCATATTAAGGGCGGCTAGTAAAAGTGCTAGCGCCAATAAACCCTTATAATTTTTTAAATACTGCAGTAATATGTTCATGTGTTACAAAAATAACAAAGGGAACGAGGTATTTCCCCATTCCCTTTGCTTATGACTTTTTTATTGCTATTAAACCGTCATGATATCTTTTTCTTTGACTTCGGCATGCGTATCTACCTTGGCTATATAAGTATCAGTTAATTTTTGAACATCCGCTTCGCCTACTTTAATCTCATCGTCCGACACGCCATCGACTTTTAATTTTTTTATTTTTTCGTTGGCATCTTTACGAATATTGCGCACGGCAATACGTCCTTTTTCTGCTTCTTCTTTCACCTTTTTTACCAAGTCTTTTCTGCGCTCTTCGGTTAATGGTGGTATGTTTAAGCGAATAATACTTCCATCATTTTGTGGATTTAAGCCCAAGTTTGATTCCATAATACACTTTTCGATGACCGCTAATAAGCTTTTTTCCCATGGCTGAATAACCAACGTACGGGCATCTGGCGTGTTTACTGTACCTATTTGGCTTAAGGGAGTTGGGGTACCGTAATAATCTACTATCAAGCCATCTAACATAGAGGGCGTGGCTTTTCCTGCCCGAATTTTACTTAATTCTGCTTCGGTATGATCAATTGCCTTGTCCATAGTGGCCTTGGCATCTTCTAGTTGTTTTTTAATGAGTTCGCTCATGATTTATCAATCTTTTATTATTTCACTAAAGTTCCTATAGCTTCGCCTTTGGCCAATTTTAAGAAATTCCCTGGTTTGTTCATATCAAACACAATAATGGGTAAATTATTTTCTTGGCAAAGGGTAAAGGCCGTCATATCCATCACGTTTAGGTTTTTGCTGTATACATCAGCAAAACTAATTTCATCGAAACGGGTAGCGGTAGCATCTTTTTCTGGGTCGGCGGTGTAAATACCATCTACTCGGGTTCCTTTTAATACCACATCGGCATTAATTTCTACGGCACGTAAGGAGGCGGCTGTATCGGTAGTAAAGTAGGGGTTACCGGTTCCGGCGCCAAAAATAACAATGCGTCCTTTTTCAAGGTGGCGTACTGCACGGCGGCGAATAAAGGGTTCGCAAATTTGCTCCATTTTAATGGCAGTAAGTAAACGTGTTTTTACACCTACTTTTTCGAGTGCATCTTGCAGGGCCATGCTATTAATTACAGTAGCCAACATCCCCATATAATCGGCTTGCACACGATCCATTCCGGCTTTTTCGGCACTAAGGCCCCGGTAGATGTTTCCACCACCAATTACCAATGCAATTTCAATGCCTTGTGCGTGTACGGCTTGTATATCTTTGGCATATTGGGCTACACGGTCAATATCAATACCATACTGTTTTTCGCCCATTAAGGCTTCGCCACTAAGTTTTAGGAGGATACGTTTGTATTTCATTGCTTGTAGAGGTTTGTCAAAAATAAAAAAAATAGCGATAGAAAAATATACTCAAAAAAAATCCCCCGATTTTTCGGGGGATTTTTAATTAAGCACCTAGTTGTACTCGTTTAAAACTTACAACGGTTAATCCTTTCGAAACCCCGTCTAGGAATTGAGAAACGGTTTTCGATGAGTCTTTTACAAACTCTTGGTTTAACAAAGTTGAATCTTTGTAGAACTTATTTAATTTACCAGCGGCAATTTTTTCTACCATTTCTTCTGGTTTGCCTTCGGCACGAATTTGCTCTTTGGCAATTTCTAATTCACGTTCAATGGTACGGGAATCTACATCACCTTTATCAAGAGCAACCGGATTCATGGCTGCAATTTGCATGGCAACGTCTTTCCCTGCTTCATCAGCACCAGCTACGTTTGCACTTAGAGAAACCAATACACCTAAGCGGTAGTTTCCATGAATGTAGGCTACTAGTTTTTCGCCGCTTATTACTTCGTATTTAGATACGCCAATTTTTTCGCCAATCTTACCAGTTTGATCTAAAATTTGATCGGCTAATTTAGTCCCATTTAATTCTAAATCGGTTAGCGCCTCAACGCTTGCGGGGTTGTTGGCAATAGCTAAATCGGCAATGCTATTTGCAAATGCTACGAAATCGGCATTTTTAGCTACGAAATCTGTTTCGCAGTTTACTTCAACTATAATACCCCTTTTACCATCAGCAGTAGTTTTAGCAATTACTACTCCTTCGTTCGACTCACGGTCTGAACGGCTAGCGGCTACTTTTGCCCCTTTTTTACGTAAATAATCAACAGCTGCATCAAAATCGCCATTTGCTTCTACTAAAGCTTTTTTGCAATCCATCATACCAGCGCCTGTTTGTTGGCGTAATTTATTTACATCTGCTGCAGAAATTTGTACTGTAGACATTTTTTTCTCTTTTAATAGGGTTTAAATACATGTGGGTTGTAAGTTATGGGTTGCAAGTAAGCCCACAACACACAACTTACAACCCACAATTAAATATTACTCTTCTGTTTTTTCGATTTCAGCTTCGATTTTAGCAGTAGTTTTGCGTGCTCTTTTACCAGGAGTAGCGCTAGCTGCTTCTGTTGCCGGAACGGCATCTACTTTTGCTTTTTCAGCTGCACCTTCTTTGTCGGTTTCTTCGTCTTTCTCACGTTTACGCTCTTCTAAACCTTCCTGAATTGCTTTGATAATGATATCGGTAATTAAGGTAATAGATTTGGTAGCATCATCGTTTGCTGGAATTGGGAAATCGATGTTTGAAGGATCTGAGTTTGTATCCACCATTGCAAAGGTTGGGATATTTAACTTCAATGCTTCAGCAACTGCAATGTGTTCTTTCTTTACATCAACTAAGAATAATGCAGCTGGTAAACGGTTCAAATCGGCGATACCTCCTAATAGAGATTCTAATTTGATACGCTCACGCTGAATCATTAATTTTTCTTTTTTCGACAATACATCGTAGGTACCATCCTGAGTCATTTTATCGATGTTAGACATCTTTTTGATGGACTTGCGCACGGTAGCAAAATTGGTTAACATACCACCCAACCAACGTTCGGTTACGTACGGCATGCCAACAGATTTCGCTTGTTCAGCTACGATATCTTTCGCCTGTTTTTTAGTAGATACGAAAAGTACTTTACGGCCCGATTTAACAATTTGTTTAATCGCGGCAGCACCTTCTTCTAACTTAGTTAATGTTTTATTTAAATCGATAATATGGATGCCATTACGTTCCATGAAAATGTAAGGCGCCATTTTTGGATCCCATTTGCGGGTAAGGTGACCAAAGTGTACACCTGCATCCAATAAGTCTTGATATGTTGTTCTAGCCATTTTTTTGATCCTCCTGAAATTAACGTTTACTGAATTGGAAGCGCTTACGTGCTTTCTTACGACCTGGTTTCTTACGCTCAACCATACGGTCATCGCGGGTCATAATGCCTTTAGCTCTCAATGAAGGTTTAGTTTCCGGATCTAGCTCCACAATTGCTTTCGCAATTGCTAAACGAACGGCTTCTGCCTGTCCTTTAACACCACCACCTGCTACATTTACTTTCACATCAAATTTACCGGTGGAACCGCTAACTTCTGTTGATTGAGTAACAATGTACTGCAAAGGCAATGTTGGAAAATACTCTTTGTAATCTTTACCGTTTACGGTAATGTTGCCGCTACCCTCAGTTAAATAAATGCGGGCAACAGCAGTTTTTCTTCTTCCCGAAGTGTTTGTTGTTGACATTTTCTTTCTCCTTAAAGTTTAATGGTTGTAGGATTTTGTGCAGCGTGCGGATGATCGGTTCCTGCATATACATACAGGTTCTTGTAAATTGCACGGCCCAAACGATTTTTAGGTAACATACCGCGAACGGCCTTTTCTACTACACGTTCCGGATGTTTTACCATTAGCTCCTTTGGAGAAATGAAACGCTGACCGCCTGGATAGCCGGTATAGGAAACATACTGCTTTTCGCTGAATTTGTTTCCGGTCAGTTTAACCTTGTCTGCATTAATAACAATTACGTTATCTCCGCAGTCTACGTGTGGGGTGTACGATGGCTTGTTTTTTCCTCTTACAATCATTGCGATTTTAGAAGACAAGCGCCCCAAAATCTCTCCTTGAGCGTCAACAACTACCCATTGTTTGTTAACGGTCGTTTTCTTGGCAGAGACAGTTTTGTAACTTAACGTATTCACTTGCTTTTGTTTATTTAATTAATAAATTATGTAATCCCCAAAAATTGGGGACTGCAAAGATAGCCTTATTCTGTTAAATTTCAAATCATTAATGCAATTTTACCAAGCAGCCAATATTATTTATCCAATTACGTTAAGAACAATATATCAGGTTCGGTATTTATTGTATAGATGAATAGCATAACCTATGTGTTAATTAACTCATTATTCACTTAATTTCATTGATTTATGAACTCAAAAAATTACTTTTTAGCTGGTATTTTAGGCGGTATTGTTTATTTTTTATTAGGCTGGCTTGTTTACGGAATGTTATTAATGAATTACATGGAAGAAAATGCCGGTTTGGCTTTGGGGGTAAACCGTGTAGACATGTTACTCTGGTCAATTGGTTTGGGCAGTTTATTGTACGGCTTTTTCCTTTCGTATATTTTTTCTTGCGTAGGGCAGGTTAAAACCGCCGGATCTGGCGCCAAAACAGGTGCTTGGATTGGGTTTTTGGTGGCCGGTGCTATAGATTTCACCATGTATGGCACTACCAATATTAGTACACTAAATGCAGTAGCGGTAGACATTTTAGCTGCAACCGTGATGGCCACAATTACCGGAGCTGTTGTGGCTTGGGTACTCGGTGCAGGCTCCACAAAATAAGCCTTCAACTACCTTTTACGCACAGATGCCATATCTTTCAAATGATATGGCATTTTTTTAATAAAATATTGAGTATCTGATAAATAAACCGTATCCTTACGGCTCAACCCGCTAAAAACGATACGTGCATGATTATTTTTGTTTTTTTAATTGCCCATTGGTTTCTTTCCCTCTTTTTCCAAACCTTTTTTTTACACCGCTACGCTTCTCACAAAATGTTTACACTCAATCCGTTTTGGGAGAAGTTTTTTTACATCCTTACCTTTTTATGTCAGGGCTCTAGTTTTTTAAACCCTAGAGCTTATGCCATTTTGCATCGCATGCACCACGCCTATAGCGATACAGAGAAAGACCCCCATTCTCCACATTATTTTAAAAACATCTTTATTATGATGTTTACCACTGGAGGGATTTTCCGACAATTTTTATTAAAAGCAAAAGAACCCGAAAGTCAGTTTAAAGGAAATTATCCAGAATGGCCATTAATAGATGATATTGGATCAAGCACTTATTCTAGATTAGCCTTTGGCGTATTGTATGTTATTTTCTACCTAATTTTTGCTACCCACTGGTGGATGTTTTTATTTCTACCTATTCATTTTTTAATGGGTCCCATACAGGGTGCAATTGTAAATTGGTGTGGCCACATGTATGGCTATTCTAATTTTAATAACCACGATCATTCTAAAAATACCACGCCAATAGATGTGTTGATGTTGGGGGAGTTATTCCAAAACAACCACCATATGCATCCCAACAGTGCTAATTTCGCCCAACGTTGGTTCGAAATAGATCCTGTGTATTATATCATTAAGGGCTTACATGGCCTAGGGGTGTTAAAACTCCGTAAGGTTTAATTACAGCCCAGCTCCGTTTTTAAAAAGGGGACTTACATTTACAGGTAGTTTTCCTTTAGGACTCAACTCCCCTAAAATTATTTTTACTGCTGCATGCTGCAATTCTTTGCTGTTTTGGTAAGCCAGTAATAGAGTGTGGTTAAGCAGAGGTTTTGGTAAATCACTAAGTGTATAGGCGTTAGCAAATACAACCGTTGCTTGTACATTTGGGCTTATTTTTTCTAGAAACGCTTGTACACATGCGCTATAATCGAGAGTGGGTGCTGGCCGCTTACGGGTATCGTGTATGCTCAGAATAAGTTGTTCCACGTTTTTTAATTTGCTTTCTATCTGCTCCAAGTATTTAGCGCTTGCATTTTTAGCAATTGTTATGCTAGTAAAATTGCTGAAGTAATTTTTTACATCTCGTTCGAACACGTCTTCTGCGCCCGAACCAATACTAATAATCGCGGTTTGTTTCGTTTTTGAGATCGATTGAATACCCTCTATACTTCCTAAAACAGTTACCGCCTCGTCGGCCAATTGTTGGTTTAAGGCCATCGCCTCTGCTCGGTTTAAATTCGATACCAGGTTTTGTAAATCGGGCTGATACGGGTTGGCCAATCCCGCCCAGTATTTTGCTTTGAGTACTTTTATCACTCGTTCATTTATTCCCTCCCAGCTTAGTTGATGTTTGCGAATGGCCCTTCTAATTAATTTAACCCCTCTTTTCGAATTTTCGGAAAGCTCCAACACGTCGTTACCAGCTAGTAAGGCCCGTACATCTGCTTCGCCATCAGGAAAATACTTCACCACGCCCTTCATGCCCATGGCATCTGAAATGATAAGTCCTTTGAAGCCTAATTCTTCTTTTAATAAATTCGTTACAATGGGTTTAGAAAGTGTAGAGGGCAGGTTTGCTGTGCTATCTAAACTCGGAATATTCATGTGCGCCACCATTACACCGCTGGCGCCTGCAGCAATTAATTGTCTAAATGGATATAGCTCTAAGCTATCCAATCGCTGTTTAGTAAATGGCAGTTGGGGCAAATCGAAGTGAGAATCTAGGTCGGTATCACCATGGCCAGGGAAATGTTTGAGGCTGGTTAACAAACCTTCTTCTTGCATTCCACGCAAATAAGCGGTGGCTTTTTCAGCAACTTTGTATTTATCGTCACCAAAAGAACGAAAGCCAATAACCGGATTCTTAGGGTTGTTATTGATATCTACTACCGGAGCAAAATTAAGGTGCATACCCAGTAATTTCATGTCTTTGGCAATTAGATTCCCCATTTTTTCAATGAGATCATTGTTTTGTACGGCTCCCAAGGTCATTTGGTATGGATAACTTATGGTGCTGTCTAAACGCATGCCCACTCCCCACTCGGCATCCATGGCAATAAGCAAGGGAACCTTGCTCAGGCTTTGGTAGCTAGCAGTAAGTGCCGCTTGTCTAAGTGGACCCCCTTGAAAAAACACCAAGCCGCCAATTTTTTCTTTTTTAATTACCCGGGCAATAGAATCTTCGTAGGCTTTGCCCTTATCTGTATGTGCCCGTACAAAAAACAATTGGGCAATGCGCTGTTTGTGGCTTAAACGTTTAACAATCGAATCGGCCCAGTAATTGGGTTGCTGAAGCGTTTGAATAAACGATTGTTTCACTTGCGCATGTAGACTACCCAAACTGAGAACACCATACATTAGTAAGCCAAAACCTAAAAAATTATACCTTTTCATAAGCGTTAATGTACGTTTTGGAGGAAATAAACGATCAAACCCAACGCTAGCATAAAGGTAAGGCAAAAACTTAAGGAGATGCTATAAAGCCAAATGGCCATTTTATTTTTTAGACGCTTTTGTAATACTGATTTTACTCCCCAAATTACCAACACGTTGGCTAGTATATAAGCGGGTATAAGCAGTTGTAAAAGCATGAGTAAAATAACTCATTTCTTATGGTATTTACAACACAGCCCTTTATCATTAAGGGTAATTTTAGAGTCCAAATTAGAGGGCCTTATACTAAATACCTGTGTGCTGCGTTATATTTTATTTAAACCCTAAAAAATTATGAAAACCAGTGCTAAAATCCTGTTATTGCTTGTAAGCTGTGTAAGTTTGTTTACAAGCGCCTGTAAAAAAGATGAAAAAATAGTTCCTCCTATTACTTTTGACCAAATTGCTTTAACCGATATAACAGCCCATGATGCGGAATTTAGTGCCCAAACTACGGGTACGCCTATTTTTTACGACAATGCGGCCGAAGCTCGGAATTTTAAAGTGGGCAGTATTTTATTTTTAAAAGGCGACGGACCAACCTTACACTATGCTAAATTAGAAATTACCAGTGTAAGCGCTACAGAGTTAAAATTCAATTATATGGCATATAATGACGATGGTACTGTTTTAGTGGCAAAAAAGTTAGTAACGATAAGCATAGGGTTTTTCGCTTTTGCCTCATGGACTGGTGGATTTGATGCTGATCCTGCCTCGTTTTCTGTTGGAATGATCAATAGTCCAATAAAGTTAGTCACTACAGCTGGAACACACATTGTTGTGTTTAGGCTTTAATAAAGCATAAAAAAAGCCCTCCCGAATCTCGGGAGGGCTTTTTTGCGGGTAATTGTATAACTATTAAGAACAGCCGCCCTGCGTGCCGCAGTTTAGACATTTGTAGCAGGTACCCGAGCGTACCATAATGTGCCCGCAATTGCTACATGCCGGTGCATCTGATTGGCCACCACCCGAAATATCCAATACAGGCTTTAGGGTTTTGTCGGCCACCACTTCACTTACTTTAACAGGTGCAGGTTCTTCAATTAATTCATCATCAGCAGGGTTGTGGTCGTCATCCAACATTTGTGGATTTCCCAATACCACTTTGGTTTCGGTTAGTACGTGCACTAAATCTTCTCGGCCAAGGTATTCGTAACCCAACATGCGGAAAATGTAATCGATAATTGAGGTAGCAGATTTAATGTTGCTATGGCCTCCAACCATACCCGAAGGTTCGAAACGTGTGAAGGTAAATTTATTTACAAATTCATCTAAAGGCACGCCATATTGTAGTCCTACCGATACAGCAATGGCAAAACAATTCATTAATGAACGGAAGGTTGCACCTTCTTTGTGCATATCCACAAAAATTTCTCCTAATGTTCCGTCTTCGTATTCGCCGGTGCGTACAAAAATGGTTTGGCCTCCTACAGAAGCTTTTTGGGTAAATCCACTTCTGCGGGCTGGCATACTTTTTTTCTCTACCACCGATGATAATTGGCGTTTAAATTCGGTATCCGTTGAACGATCTAAGATAGCACGAGCGGCTTCTAATACTTGTTCTGGAGTTAAGTCGCTCAATCTCACATTGGCTGCTTCACCCAATACTTCTTCTACGGTATCTAATTGATCTTCTTTAGAATCGGCAGATTTTGTAGATAAGGGTTGTGATAATTTACTTCCATCTCTATAAATAGCATTGGCTTTGGTACCCAATTTCCACGATAACTCGTAGCAATCTTTAATTTCTTCAACAGTAGCCTCGTTTGGCAGGTTAATGGTTTTAGAAATAGCACCCGATAAGAACGGTTGTGCAGCAGCCATCATTTTAATGTGGCCATGCGCATGGATGTAACGTTCGCCCTTGGTACCGCATTTGTTGGCGCAATCAAATACTGGGTAGTGCTCCGCTTTTAAGAACGGGGCACCTTCTACGGTCATAGTACCGCAAATATATTCGTTTGCATCTTGTATTTGCGCTCGGTTAAAGCCCAATGAACGTAATAAATTAAAGCTTGGTGCATTGTATTGGCTAGGTTTAAAACCTAAGCGTTTTAGGCAATCTTCACCCAGGGTCCATTGGTTAAACACAAAGCCAATTTCGAACGCAGACAGTAGTGATTTTTCTATTTTTTCAATTTCGTCTTGTGTAAAGCCTTTGTCGGCTAAGGTTTGTGCGTTAATATGTGGCGCTCCTGCTAAAGTAGCAGCACCTTTAGCATAGTTTACAATGGTTGTAATTTGATCTTCGGTATACCCCAGGTTGCGTAAAGCTGCTGGCACACATTGGTTAATTATTTTGAAATAACCACCACCCGATAATTTTTTGAATTTAACCAAAGCAAAATCTGGTTCTACTCCAGTAGTATCGCAATCCATTACCAAACCGATGGTTCCAGTTGGTGCAATTACGGTAGTTTGTGCATTGCGGTAACCGTATTTTTCACCCAATTCTACTGCTTTATCCCACGAATTGCAGGCAGCTGCTAATAAATAATCAGGGCAATATTTAGGGTCGATACCCTGTGGGGTAATTTCTAAACCTTCATATGTGGCAGTGCTTGCATTATAGGCGGCATAGCGGTGGTTACGCATTACACGTAACATGTGTTTTTTGTTTTCTTCGTATTTGGTAAAGGTGCCTAATTCTTTGGCCATTTCTGCTGAAGTTGCATAGGCAGTACCGGTCATAATAGCGGTAATAGAACCACCAATGGCACGGGCTTGCTCACTATCGTACGGAATACCGGCAACCATTAACATAGAACCTAAGTTGGCGTAACCCAAACCAAGGGTACGGTAATCGTATGATAATTGGGCTACTTCTTTTGATGGGAATTGAGCCATCAATACAGAAATTTCTAATACTACGGTCCATACACGGCAAGCGTGCTCAAATCCTTTTACATCAAAAACTAAAGTTTCTTTG
The DNA here is from genome assembly GCA_945875895.1 of Sphingobacterium thalpophilum. GTDB lineage: Bacteria > Bacteroidota > Bacteroidia > Sphingobacteriales > Sphingobacteriaceae > JAIPAN01. The sequence goes on from CAMCMG010000004.1 coordinate 84,659, forward strand.
TTGAAAAAGTGTGCTAGGTTAATAGAGGCTAAGTTACATGCGGTATTATCTAAAAACATGTACTCAGAACATGGATTTGATGCATTGATGCGTCCACCTTCTGGGCAAGTATGCCACTCGTTAATAGTAGTATCGTATTGTACACCCGGATCGGCACATGCCCAAGCAGCAAAGGCAATATCTTGCCATAATTTTTCTGTGGAGATAGATTTAATTACATCGCCTTTAATACGACCAATTAAATCCCAACTTCCGCCATTTTCTAACGCTTTAAAGAATGCGTTTGGAATACGAACCGAGTTGTTTGAGTTTTGACCAGATACGGTGCGGTAAGCCTCACCTTCGTAATCGGAAGAATAACCGGCAGCAATTAAGGCGGCTACTTTTTTCTCTTCTTCTACTTTCCAGTTGACAAAACCTTCAATTTCTGGGTGATCTAAATCTAAGCATACCATTTTGGCTGCACGACGGGTGGTACCACCCGATTTGATTGCACCGGCTGCCCGGTCGCCAATTTTTAAGAACGACATTAAGCCCGATGAATAACCACCACCTGACAATTTTTCGTTTTCGCCACGAATTTGTGAGTAATTTGTACCCACTCCGGAGCCATATTTAAAGATACGGGCCTCACGAACCCAAAGATCCATGATACCGCCATCGTTTACTAAATCATCACTTACCGAAAGGATAAAGCAGGCATGTGGTTGCGGACGCTCATAAGCTGAGGTCGATTTGCTTAATACTTCGGTTTCTGGATCTACGAAATAGTGACCTTGTGGCTTTCCAGTAATGCCGTAAGAGTTGTGTAACCCAGAATTAAACCATTGCGGTGAGTTCGGCGCTGCCAACTGACCCACGATGGTGTACACCAATTCGTCGTAAAATACTTGTGCATCGGCAGGACTTGCAAAATAGCCGTAACGTACGCCCCATTGTTTCCAACAGTCGGCCATACGGTGTGCTAATTGTTTAATGCTCTTTTCAGAACCTAAGCTACCATCTGCTTGTGGTACTCCGGCTTTCCGGAAATACTTTTGTGCTAAAATATCGGTTGCTACTTGACTCCAACTGGCGGGCACTTCTACATCGTTCATTTCGAACACGGCATCACCTGCCGGATTTCGTATTACTGAAGAGCGCTTTTCGTATTGGAAAAGATCATAAACGTTCACCCCTTCTTTGGTGAAATAACGTGGAAAGCTTAAACCTTTACCGGTGGCTTTTGCTTTTGTAGGAGTTTTACCCATGCCTTGTACTTGTTGTTAAGAGATTATTAAAAATTTGTTACGCCAATAAAAACTAATAAGAGTTTTGATTCAAAAGTATCGGAATGTACACCTGCACTCAAGTGGAGTTTTCCACAGGAAGATTTATAAAGTGGCAATACAGAGACTATATTCTGTTAAAGAATTGTTTATGAGCTTATTAATGCTGTGGAAAACTCGGGAAAAAATAATTTTTAGTTATAGTTTGTGACCCACCAATTAGGGTTTCTGGCACCATTTTTTGCGATTAAAAAAGCCCCCAGTAAAATGTAATGAGCTTTGATATATGAAAGGGTTAGTTTTTTAATCTATCACAGTCACTTTTACCATATTGGTTTTGCCTTTGTTCTTGATAGGTATGGCGGCGGTATTAATTACTACATCGCCGGTTTTTACTAAGTGTTCGGCTTTGAGCATGGCGTTTACTTCGCTAATGGTATTGTCGGTACTTTCAAATTTATCGTAATAAAATGCTTGTACACCCCAAACTAAACTTAAGGCGTTTAGGAGATTTTGGTTACTGGTAAAAATAAAGGTACTGGCTTTGGGCCGGTGACTAGAAATTTCGAAGGCGGTATAACCCGAGTAGGTCATAGATACAATACCTACGGCGTGGGTTTGTTCGGCTAAATGTACTGCGGTTCCACAAACCGCATCAGCCATGTAGGTGCTTGAGTTTTGGTCGAGTACTTTTTGGGTATTGTAGTGGTAAGCATTTTCTTCTACGTTGGTAATAATTTTCTGCATCGTTTCAATTACAATTAGCGGAAAGTCACCTATCGAGGTTTCGCCGCTTAACATTACGGCATCGGCGCCATCTAATACCGAGTTGGCCACGTCGTTTACTTCGGCACGGGTTGGGCGTGGTGTGGTAATCATGCTTTCGAGCATTTGTGTGGCCACAATTACGGGTTTACCCGCTGCACGACATTTTTTAGCAATCATTTTTTGCAATACCGGCACTTGCTCCATGGGCATTTCTACGCCCAAATCGCCACGTGCTACCATAACCCCATCGGTTACCGAAATAATTTCATCTATATTTTCAATGGCTTCTGGTTTTTCTATTTTGGCAATTACACGAGCTGGTTTTCCGCTTTGGGCAATAATATGCTTTAATTCCACAATATCGTTGGCATCACGCACAAATGAAAGACCGATCCACTCAATATCATTTTTAAGGGCAAAATGTAAATTGCTTAAATCTTCTTCGGTTAAACTAGGTAACGATACCTTGGTGTTGGGTAAGTTTACCCCTTTTCTAGATGTTAAAATACCGCCATGTACCACTTCGCAAAGCACTTCATCTTTATTATTAGTAGTGAGCACACGCAATTGTAGCTTGCCATCATCTAATAAAATAATTTCTCCTTGACGTACATCGTTCGGGAAAGTATCGTAGGTAATGTATATTTTTTCGTTATCGCCAATTTGCTCGGTAGTAGTAATGGTTATTTGTGCGCCATTTACGAGTTGTATACCGCCTTCTTGTACCATACCAATACGAATTTTTGGTCCTTGTAAATCGGCCAAAATACCCACATTGGTTTTATATGCTGCGTTAATTTCTCGAATGGTGTCAATGGTTTTTTGATGAACTTCTTGGCTACCATGCGAAAAGTTTAAGCGGCATACGTTCAATCCGGCTTCTATCATACTTATGAGCATTTCTTTTTGAGAAGATGCCGGGCCCATGGTGGCCACAATTTTAGTTCTACTTTGAACTTGCTTCATGCAGGGTGTGTTTGAATGGTATTTTAAAATGAGTGTATGAGGTACACCCATATTATAAACAGCGCTAAAATAGCAGATTTTCTTTGGATTTCAACTTTTTAACATCAACTTCTACCGCAACTAGCACTTCAGGAATTTGTTTTAAGTGGGTTATCCAAGCCTCTAAATCCTCCTCATCAATAAAATTTTTAATCACTAAAAAGTAATCTACTCGGTTCATTTCGGGGATTAATAAACCCTCCGAACCCTTATTACTTAAGAGATAAAATTCTGTATCGCTATTTTCTGGCAGATACGTATATCTGTTAAATAGTGCTACAGTATGGCTATCGGATAGGGGTAGGGCCAATTCATCAACCCGCATAAAATTGGCCGGAGCGAATTTATTGAGGTGAAAACATAGCCTATAATCTTTTAAAGAGGTAGTAATGGCCAGTACAATGAAATCGAAATCGAGTTCTAGTTTTAACGTAATTTTATTCACTGTTTTTTATTTCGATTTATTTCTATACAAAAGTAACATCATTTGCATTTAATTGGCGATGTGTATAAGACAAAAACAAAAAGGTTTGATATTTGATATTATTTATTTTTCTTTGCACAGAATTATTTAACCCTTAAATCATAAAACTATGTCTGATATCGCATCAAGAGTCAAAGCAATTATCGTAGAAAAATTAGGCGTTGATGAAGCAGAAGTTACCCCAGAAGCTTCTTTTACCAACGATTTAGGCGCAGACTCATTAGACACCGTAGAGCTTATCATGGAATTCGAAAAAGAATTCAATGTTGCTATTCCTGATGAGCAAGCTGAAACCATCGGTACGGTTGGTCAAGCTATTGCCTACTTAGAAACAAACGTAAAATAATACGCTCCAATGGCGCTTAAAAGAGTTGTTGTAACGGGTTTAGGTGCACTTACTCCAATCGGTAATACGGTTCCTGAGTTTTGGAATAACTTGCTGAATGGAGTAAGTGGTGCCAATCCAATAACCCATTTTGACACCACTCTTTTTAAAACC